>CALWIX010000122.1 GCA_944380825.1 uncultured Clostridia bacterium
TACGCACAGCAGAAAGCAAGCTGAAGGCGATTGAACGTTTGGAGAGTACGCTCGAAAAACCGGACGAGACGCCGGAATCGATGCGTTTCCAGTTTGGAATCCGCCAGCGCGGGGGCAATGATGTGCTGTGTGTGAATGACGTTTCGCTGGGTTTCGAGGGAAGGACGCTGTTCCAAAATGTAAATATGCATATTCAGCGAGGGGAACGCGTTTTCCTCATCGGGCCTAACGGCTGCGGCAAAACTTCTCTGTTTAAAACACTTCTGTCTATCTATCATCCCGACACGGGAGAAATTCGTTTCGGAGCGGGGATTGATGTTGGATATTACGATCAGATTCAGGAGGGCTTAGACGGCGACAAGACGGTAATGGATGCCGTGTGGGATCTTTATCCTCATATGACACACACACAGCTGCGCAGCGCTCTCGCCGTTTTTCTCTTTAAAGGCGAAGATGTATTCAAACCTGTTTCCGCTCTTTCCGGTGGGGAGCGGGCGCGTGTTCTGCTTCTGCGCCTGATGCTCTCACAAGCGAACTTCCTTTTGCTCGACGAACCGACAAACCATTTGGATATTGCTTCCAGCGAAGCGTTGGAAAATGCCCTTCAAGAATATGAAGGGACGCTTCTGATTGTTTCACATGACCGCTATTTAATTAACAAAATTGCAGACAGAATCTATTATCTGGAGCCTACCGGGCTGACGGAATACGTCGGAAATTACGATTATTTTTTGGAGCGCCGCCGCGAACCACAGCCACAGATGGAAGAAGAAAAGGCGGCTCCTCGGGTGAGCGAATATCAGCTGCGAAAAAACAAGGAATCCGAACTGCGTAAACTGCGCACGGCTTTGCGGCGTACAGAGGAAGAAATTCAAAAAACAGAGGACGAAATCGTTTCTATCGAAGATCAGCTTCAAAATCCTGAAATTGCCTCTGACTACCAGTCTGTGGCGGATCTTTCTGAGCGGCTTGCCTCTCTCAAAGAACACAACGACTCCCTCTACACGCGCTGGGCCGAACTTTCTGATAAAATTCCTTCTTAACGTTAGCAACCTTCTTCCCTACTAATCAAAAAAGCTTTCCGCATCCAAAAGGAATGCAGAAAGCTTTTTGAGAAACTGATTTTTAATTTTCTTCTTCAAAGGTTTTTACTTTTTCAAGAAAGTCCTTTGGGTCATCGCTTTCCACCTGAATGGTAACAGGTTTGGAAAGATCGAGACTGAAGACGCCCATAATAGATTTCGCATCAATCTTATATTTATCGGTAGTAAGATTGATGGGGAAATCGTAACGGTTCGTCAGAGTTACAAACTTTTTCACTGCTTCAATGCTGGATAACATAATTGTCGTTGTGTACATGAAAAGACCTCCATTCCAAATGGAACGATGTTCCTTACAGATTTGGTTTTATGATAACGCAATCTCTCGCCACAGGTCAATACACGTTTTCACTAAGACAATTCCTTTTTTAAGTTTGTTTTTCGGTAAATATAGAATTTTTTAGATTTATTTTTTCCTTTTTTCATAAAAAGGGCCATAGATTGGAAAGGATTTTTAAGCGATGAAAGTTTTCGCGATCACCCTTGGGTGCAAAGTGAATCAATATGAATCGCAGGCCATGCTCGATCAGCTTGCCGGTGCTGGATTCTCCGTCTGCCCGGAGGGAGACGACGCCGATGTAGTGCTGATCAACTCCTGCACGGTGACGGCTTCGAGCGATCATAAGGTTCGGCAGACGCTTCGGCGAGCCCGCCGCGATTATCCGAATGCCGTTCTTGTCCTGACCGGCTGTATGCCGCAAGCTTTTCCTGAACAGGCTGCCGCTTTGTCGGAAGCCGACATCGTGCTTGGCAACACAAACCGTGCCGCCCTCTTGCCGGATATTCTCCAGTATCTTTCCTCTCATCAACGCATTGTAGACATCGCTCCCCATGAAAACGGAGAAAGGTTCGAGGCGATGAAGGTGATGAACTTTCATGAAAGGACCCGCGCTTTCGTAAAAATTGAGGATGGCTGTAACCGGTTTTGTTCCTATTGTATCATTCCCTATGCCAGAGGTCGTGTTCGCTCGAAACCTCTGGCAGAAATTCGGGAAGAAATTTCCGGCATAGCGACCGCAGGATATAAAGAAGTGGTTCTTACCGGTATCAATCTGCCCGCTTACGGGCAGGATCTGGGGGGGGATCTCTGCGATGCCATCGAAACGGCCTGCTCCATAGAAGGCATTTCTCGCGTGCGCCTCGGCTCGCTGGAACCGGAGCAGCTCACCCCCGCCGTAATAGCTCGTCTCTCTCAGCAGGAAAAGCTTTGTCCGCAGTTTCATCTCTCTTTGCAAAGCGGCTGTGACGCCACCTTGCGCCGCATGAACCGTCATTACACTGCGCAGGAATATGAAGAAATTGTGCAAAACCTGCGGGCGGCTTTTGCCAACGCCGCCATCACCACCGACATTATGGTGGGCTTTGCCGGTGAAACAGACGGCGAGTTTGAACAATCTCTTGCCTTTGCCGAAAAGATACGATTTGCACGTGCCCATGTTTTCGCCTACTCCCGCAGGCCGGGTACCCGCGCTTTTGATATGCCCGATCAGGTCCTCAATGCGGTAAAAGAGGAACGCAGCCACCGTATGATTGCCGTTACCCAGCAGACAAAACAGGAGTTCCTTCAAAAGCAGATTGGTCTAAGCGAAGACGTCTTGCTGGAACGAGAAATTTCTCCTGGCATTTGGGAGGGTTACACCCCCAATTACACATTGATTCACGCCCGCGGCGAGGGGGCTACCTCCGGAGAAATTCGGAAAGTGATGATCTCCTGCGCCTGCGCCGACTGGTGTGAGGGGAGCTTTTCTGCATAGGACAATCCTAAAAAGGACTTTCTATCGCTTTTCCTCTTTGATCAAAATAAGAAAGCTTTTACCTTATAGAATACTATTATTATAAAGATAGGAGAATGACGTATGATTGTAGAGCCAAAAACAAGAGGTTTTATCTGTACGACTGCCCATCCTACCGGATGCTTTGAAAATGTGAAGCACCAAGTGGAATATGTAAAATCCCAGCCGCATGTAAACGGTCCCAAAAAGGCGCTGATTATCGGCGCTTCTACGGGTTATGGCCTTGCTTCGCGCATTTCTTCCGCTTTTGGCTGCGGCGCCGCTACTATTGGCATTATCTTTGATAAACCCGCCAAAGGTGCTCGCACCGCCAGCGCCGGCTGGTATAACACTGCCGCCTTCGAAAAACTTGCAGCCGCCGACGGCCTCTATGCCAAAACCATCAACGGGGACGCTTTCTCGAAAGAAGTCAAGGAGCAGACAATTAAAATGATCCGCAAGGATCTGGGAAGCATTGATCTCTTAGTCTACAGCCTTGCCGCTCCGCGCCGCACCATGCCGGACGGTGTTACGGTCTCTTCCGTTCTCAAAACGGTAGGGAAACCCTTTACCAACAAGACCATCGATCTGAAAACACGCACTATCTCGGAGGTAACGGTGGAGCCCGCCACCGAACAAGAGGTACGCGATACTATCCATGTAATGGGCGGCGAGGATTGGAAAGACTGGATAGCCGACCTGCACGACGCCGGTGTGCTGGCTGAAAATGCTGTGACGGTTGCATATTCCTATATCGGCCCGGAGCTGACGCACCCGATCTATCTGGACGGCTCTATCGGTATGGCTAAGCGCGACCTGTATGAAAAAGCAGTGGAAATTACGAAGGAATTTCCGGAGGTTACCGCTTATATTTCCGTTAATAAGGCTCTCGTCACCCAGGCCAGCGCAGCGATCCCCGTGGTACCTCTGTACATTTCTCTTCTGTATAAATCTATGAAAGAACGCGGCCTGCATGAGGGATGCATTGAACAGATGTATCGGCTGTATCACGAGAAACTCTTCAGCGGCGCAAAGCCCGCTACTGACGACATGGGCCGCATTCGAATGGACGATTGGGAGATGAAACCGGAAATTCAGAAAGAAATTTCCGATCTGTGGGCACATATTGACGACAATGTGGTGCATGATTACGCCGATATCGACGGATATTGGGATGACTTCTTCCGTATGTTCGGTTTCCAAATTCCGGGAGTGGACTACACGAAGGATGTAGAAACGGAAATCGCCATTCCAAGCCTTGAGGAATAAGCTATGCGGGAAATTATCCTTGCCTCTTCTTCGCCGCGCCGCCGGGAGATCCTGACGATGGCAGGGGTTCCGTTTCGTGTCGTCGTCTCCGACATTGCGGAACAGATCTCGCCGGGAAGCAGCCCGGAGCAGGCCGTCAGAGAGCTTGCACGCCAGAAAGCAGAAGCTGTGCAGAATATGCCGCAGGCCGAAGGATTCCCTATTGTCGCTGCCGATACAGTGGTATATTTGGATGGAAAAATCCTTGGCAAACCTCATTCGCAGGACGAAGCTTTCTCGATGCTCTCCGCGCTCTCTGGCCGTGTGCACCATGTTTTTACAGGTGTGTGCATTCTTGTGCCGGAGAGGGAGCATATCTGCTTTTGTGAGGAGACACTTGTGGAATTTTATCCCCTCTCCCCAAAAGAAATCCGTGACTATATTGCTACAGGTGAACCGATGGACAAGGCCGGAGCGTATGGCATTCAGGGACGCGGGCTTGCTTTTGTCAAACGCATTGAGGGCGATTTTTTTAACGTCATGGGACTTCCGGCAGCGCGACTGATTCGAGCTATGCACTCTTTGGATTAGTGTTGGGGCGGCGGCTCTGCTTGCTGTCCGTTTTGGTACCATGCCTCGCAGCTAAAAATAAAATCGTCGAGATCACTGCCGCAAAAACTATATTCTCTGTAATAAGAGGGTAGGCTTTGTGAATATTTATCCAATGAATTTGTCTGTATTAACTGTTCCATAATACTTCCTTTCCGCACCGCGAATGATTGTTTTGGGCTGCGGCGCTTCTATCAGTATATGCTGGGACAGAGGGAATCATGACGGAAATTTTTGTTTTGCTTCCGCTGCGCGGCAATCTTAAACTTATAAAAATCCGGGATCCGTCTCCCGGCGTCTTTGGAAATCAGGTGACTGTATGGAGGAATTTTTTAAACGCACATGGGCTGAGGTGAATTTGGACGCCCTTGCGCATAACTATAACCAAATTCGTGCCGCTGTGCGGCCGCAGACGAAAATCTGCTGTATCGTAAAGGCTGACGCCTATGGCCACGGCGCGCCTCGGGTGGCGCGCGAAATGCAAAAAATGGGGGCGGACTGGTTTGGCGTCTCCAATCTTGAGGAAGCCATCCAACTGCGCAGCTGCGGCATAGATCGCCCTATTCTGATTCTGGGATACACCCCTCCCGAATATGCAGAAAAGCTCAGCCGCCTCTCCATTGCGCAGGCGGTGCTGTCGCTCGATTACGGAAAGCGCCTCTCGGAAAATGCAGTACGTTGTGGCGTAAAGGTGCGCGCACATATCAAGGTGGATACCGGTATGAGCCGTATAGGGTTTCTCTATCAGGATCTCGAACGCGACCGCTTCTCCCTCAATGAAATCGAACAGGTGTGTCGTTTACCCGGGATTGATGCCGAGGGCATCTTCACGCACTTTGCTGTCTCAGATGAAGGCCAAGATGGTGAAAAATATACGCTGCGTCAATATGGATGCTTTAAAGAAGCGATCGAGGAGCTGGAATCCCGCGGCATTCATTTCCGCCTGCGCCATTGTTCCAACAGCGGCGCCGTTTTGGACTACCCGGAGCTTCAGCTTGATATGGTTCGTCCGGGTATCATTCTTTATGGTCTTTCTCCTTCTGGAAAAATGCGTCGTCCATTGGATCTGCACCCTGTGATGGAGTTGAAATCAGTAATCTCACTGCTCAAGCATGTTCCTGCCGGAACGAAGGTGAGTTACGGCTGTGAATTTGTCACACAGAGAGATACGGTACTTGCTACGGTACCTATCGGCTATGCGGACGGCTATCCACGCAGTTTGCATGGTTGTGCCGATATGCTTGTCGCCGGCAAGCGCGCCCGTGTGGTGGGGCGTGTGTGCATGGATCAGCTTATGCTGGACGTGACGGAAATTCCGGATGCCCGCGAGGGTATGACGGCAACGGTATTTGGCCGTGACGGCGGAGAAACAATCCCTGTGGACGAATTGGCACGCCTCAACGATACGATTCATTATGAGATGGTATGCCTTGTAGGAAAGCGTGTCCCCCGCATCTACCTGCGCGGCGGGGAGCAGGTAGGGCTTCTTAACTACATCTGCCCGCCGGATCTATAAGGATATTATGAAAAATTTAATTTTTCTCAACGGCACAATGGGTGCTGGAAAAAGTACTGTGGGACGGATCCTTCGCGATCTTCTGGCTCCTTGTGCCTTTTTGGACGGAGATTGGTGCTGGGATATGTCTCCTTTTCTGGTGACAGATGAGACAAAAGAGATGGTGCAGAAAAACATTATCACTGTACTTCAAAATTTTCTCGATTGCTCTGTGTACCAAAATATTGTATTTTGTTGGGTGATGCAACAAGATTCTATCGCTTTGGGACTTCTTGATCGCTTGCGGCTAGGGGATACAAAAGTTTTTCGCTTTACATTGGACGTTTCGGAATTGGTACTGCGTGATCGGCTTGAGAAAGATGTGCAGGCCGGTCTGCGTACTGCCGATGTCATCGAGCGCAGCGTTGCACGTCTTCCACTTTACAATAATTTGAAAACAGTGAAAATTCCCACCGATTACCTCACACCTGAGCAAGCTGCTCATCAGATCGCTGGACAAATCCTGCAACAAACAAAAATGTAATCCTATATCGAATTTACATCCCCTTCTCTTTATTCTAAAAATTGTAGAAAAAGTGATTTTGGAGTAAGGATAAAACAATACGTTTAACAAAAAGCCAAATGCCTCCGCCGTAGGAATTCCTAACGACAGAGGCATTTTTGTTTGAACACCATAGCTATACCCTATTTCACTTCTTTTGCAAACTTGATTTTTAAATTCTCAATATCATTAAACGTTAATTTCATAACAGGATTTCAAATATATTCTCTTTCTTAGCTTCTGTATATATGAAAAAAGCTGCTATAAAGCAGCTTTTTCCATACAGTATGAGATGGCTACGCCATCAATCTCTGAATTATTCCTTTATTTTCTTTTTGCAAAGCACTCGCTGCAATACACCGGGCGATCTTCGCTGGGCTGGAACGGAACTTTGCACGGCTTGCCGCATTCAGCGCAAACAGCGTCGTACATCTCACGGCCAGCACCTCTGGCGGCCTTACGGGCATCGCGGCAGCTCTTGCAGCGCTGCGGCTCATTTGTGAAGCCTTTCTCGGCATAAAACTCCTGCTCGCCAGCAGTAAAAACGAATTCGGCTCCGCATTCTTTGCAAATTAAAGTCTTGTCTTCGTACATGAAATGAATACCTCGATTACCAAAATATTGTGCCCTAACATTTAGGCACTTTTTAACTATACTGGTATTTCTTATGTTTGTCAAGGCTTTTTTCCCATTTTTGTGGAAATTCAAGCCTTATATTGCAGTAAAACTAGGAAATCTTTTTTTTAATTCTTTTAAGTAAGTTATTTTTAATTTTTCTTTTTTATAATAAAATTGATTTTTGCTCTTAAGGAACCTTAGGGAAAAGCTGGCCCTTTCGGAACCTTGAAAATAAGAAAAGAAGGAGTCATGAATGTTATGGAAAAGGTAAAGCTTGGCATTATCGGTATCGGAAACATGGGTTCTTCCCACGCTACACGTTTAGTAAAAGGCGATGTTCCGGAGATCGATCTGGTTGCCGTCGCCGATCGTGATCCCTCTCGCCATGAATGGGCTCAAAAGAATCTGCCTCAAACCGTTGCGTTTTTCAACGAAGGCGAGGATTTGATCAACAGTGGTATTTGCGACGCTGTACTGATCGCCACCCCCCATTATCAGCACCCTACCCTTGCGATCAAAGCCTTTGAAAAAGGACTGCATGTACTCTCTGAGAAACCAGCCGGCGTATATACGAAAGCTGTCCGTGAAATGAATGAAGTTGCCAAAAAAAGCGGCAAGGTCTTTGCTATGATGTTTAACCAGCGTACCAACTGCGTCTATCGTAAAATGCACGAACTGGTGCAAAGCGGGGAGCTGGGCGCTATCAAGCGCGTCAACTGGATCATCACCGACTGGTACCGTACCCAGGCTTATTACGATTCCGGAAGCTGGCGCGCTACATGGGCCGGTGAAGGCGGCGGTGTTCTGCTCAACCAGTGCCCGCACAACTTGGATCTTCTCCAGTGGATCTGCGGGATGCCCAGTAAGGTGCGCGCCTACTGCCACGAGGGCAAATGGCACAACATCGAGGTAGAGGACGATGTGACAGCTTATCTGGAGTATCCCAACGGCGCAACAGGCGTTTTTGTCACTACCACAGGCGACGCTCCCGGTACCAACCGCTTTGAGGTAACGCTCGAGGGCGGCAAACTTGTGTGTGAAAACGACAAACTTACACTGTGGAAACTGGCCAAAAATGAGCGTGAACACTGCTTCTCTGAAAAAGAGGGCTTTAAAAAGCCGGACTGCGAAGTCATAGAAGTAGAAACAGACGGTGAAAATCCGCAGCACAACGGCGTGCTCAAGGCTTTTGCAGCCAATATCCTGCACGGCGAGCCTCTGGTGGCCACTGGCTATGAAGGAATCAACGGTTTAACGCTTTCTAACGCGATGCATCTTTCTAGCTGGCTCGACAAACAGGTGGAGCTTCCGTTCGATGAAGATTTGTTCCTGAAGGAACTCGATAAGCGTCGCGCCACCTCTAAAGTAAAAACCGGCGCATCTGTCCATTTTGATACCGAAGGCTCTTATTGATTAACTTTGAAAATGGAGGATCCCGGAGAATGTTATGTTTCGTCGGGATCCTGCAACCATCTGGGAGTCTTTCCGGAATTATGGGAGGCAATACAAATGAAAACAGCAATCATCGGCTGCGGAGGAATTTCAAAGGTACACGCGCAGGCGCTTTCGGAGCTTGATCTGGCTCAGCCGGTAGCGTTTGTAGACATTAAACCGGAACGTGCGCAGCAGATGGCCGCGCAGCATGGCGGACGCGCTTATACCGATTATCTGGAGATGCTTGATAAGGAACATCCAGAGATTGTGCATATCTGCACGCCGCACTACCTTCACGTTCCGATCGCTAAGGAATGTATCGCACGGGGGATCCATGTTTTGATGGAGAAACCTCCGGCTATGACACAGCAGGAACTAGACGGTTTTCTCGCTGTGCCTAAGACGGTTCAGGTAGGGGTTTGCTTCCAAAACAGATATAACCGCAACGTTCAAATGGTTCAAAAAATCTTACGCTCCGGCGAAGCGGGAGCGATAAAAGGCGCCCGCGCGTTCGTTACATGGAGCCGCAGTGAGCCATATTATACTCAGAGTGGCTGGCGTGGAACATGGAAAACGGAGGGCGGCGGCGTTTTGATCAACCAGTCGATCCATACGCTGGATCTGCTTATCTATCTGCTGGGGCTGCCCCAATCTGTAGAGGGATCCATACATAATCATCACCTTAAAGACATCATCGAAGTGGAGGATACATCAGAGGCTTACATCCGCTTTACTAACGGATATACAGCGCTGTTTTATGCCACCACGGCACATTGTGCTGATTCTCCTGTAATTATAGAAATTGTATGTGAGAATATGACACTGCGTCTAGAGGGCGCACAGCTCACCCGTTTTCAAAACGGTAAAAGTGAGGAGATCCATTTTGACGAGATAGAGCATGAGGGTAAACTCTGCTATGGCGAAGGTCACCGTGCTCTGATCGCCGATTTTTACCACTGTGTCAAAGAGGGACGTCACTTCCCTGTCGACTATGAAGAGGCTTCCCACGCACTGGAACTGATGCTTGGTATCTACCGATCTGATAAGCAGGGATATCCTGTATCTCTATAACCCCCATAAAACAGAAGGCTGTCTTTTTAGGAGGCAGCCTTTTTGTTTTGTGTTTCAGAAAATATTCTGCGAATTCTTGTAAAACGCTTTATCTTAGACGGCGGTTGTGATAAAATAAGAACAAACAGAGAACAGGCGATGCCTGGAAAAAATCCGGCCATACGGCGGAAACGGAGGCTACCAATGTCTGAAGTTATCAGAGTGTTTGTAGAAAAAAAACCGGGATTTGACGTGGAAGCTCGCCACATTAAATCGGATCTTGTGGAAAATTTGGGAATCAAAGCGATTGAAGATCTTCGGCTGATCAACCGGTATGATATTTCCGGATTGACGCACGACGAGTTTAAGGCTGCTGAAGGTACTATCTTTTCGGAGCCAAATGTCGATATTATTTATAACGAGACTTGCCCATTGGATGGATGGCGCGTATTTGCGATGGAATACCTTCCCGGCCAGTATGATCAGCGAGCCGACTCGGCGGCGCAGTGTGTTCAGCTTTTAACGCAGGGCGAGCGTCCGCAAGTGCTTACCGCACGCGTTGTCGCCATTCGGGGCGATATTTCTGAGGCGGAATTTGAAAAAATTCAAAATTATTTGATAAACCCTGTGGAATCCCGGCGCGCGTCGCTGGAAAAACCCGACTCCTTGGATATGAAAGCGGATGTGCCGCCGGATGTTGCTTCTGTAGAAGGCTTCATCGCTTGGGATGAGGACAAGCTTACCGAATACTACAACGGTATGGGATTTGCTATGAGCATGGAGGATCTTCTCTTCTGCCGTGATTATTTCCGCGACGAGGAAAAACGCAATCCCACCGTTACAGAACTGCGTGTAATCGACACTTATTGGTCCGATCATTGCCGCCATACCACTTTCCAGACGCGTCTGGAGAATATCGAAATTGAAAAAGGCGCGCTCTCCGGCGCCATCGAAGACGCTCTTGCCGCGTACTACCGCGCGCGCGATGAAGTTTACGGTAAGACGGATCGTCCTGTATGCTTGATGGATATGGCTGTCATCGGCATGAAGCTGCTGCGTAAAGAAGGAAAAATTCCGGATCTCGATCTGAGCGATGAGATCAACGCTTGCTCTATAGAGGTTCCTGTCGAGATCGACGGCCACACCGAGCAGTGGCTTGTGCAGTTTAAAAACGAAACGCATAATCACCCCACTGAAATTGAACCTTTCGGCGGTGCGGCTACCTGTCTGGGCGGCGCGATCCGCGATCCGCTTTCCGGACGCGCTTACGTTTATCAGGCTATGCGCGTCACCGGTTCCGGCGATCCGCGCACTCCCTTCGAGCAGACGCTGAAAGGCAAACTCCCTTCGCGTAAAATTACCACCGGCGCGGCGCAGGGAAACAGCTCCTACGGCAACCAGATCGGTCTGGCGACCGGTCAGGTTACCGAGCTTTACGATCCCGGTTATATGGCAAAACGTATGGAGATTGGCGCGGTGATCGGCGCTTCTCCCAAATCAAACGTTGTACGTAAAACGCCCGAAGAGGGCGATGTCATCGTCTTGCTCGGCGGCAGTACGGGCCGCGACGGCATCGGCGGCGCGACCGGCTCGAGCAAAGCTCACACGGAAAAATCTGTGGAGGTTTGCGGTGCAGAGGTACAAAAGGGTAATCCGCCTACTGAACGTAAAATCCAGCGCCTGTTCCGCGATCCGGCCGTCTCTCAGCTTATTAAACGGTGCAACGACTTTGGTGCAGGCGGCGTGTGTGTAGCCATCGGCGAATTGGCTGACGGTCTAAAGATCGATCTTAACGCCGTGCCCAAAAAATACGAAGGACTTGACGGCACCGAACTGGCGATTTCGGAGTCGCAGGAACGTATGGCCGTTGTTTTGGCCAAGGAGGATGTGGCTGCATTTTGTGCCGCTGCCGCCCAAGAAAATCTTAACGCGCAGCCCGTGGCTGTTGTAACACAAGAGCCGCGCCTGCGTATGAAATGGCGTGAGGCTACGATTGTGGATCTTAGCCGTGCGTTCCTCAATACGAACGGTGTAACACAGCGTGCTTGCGCCAGCATTGCCGCGCCGGATCCCGAGAAGGATTACCGCGATCTTGTGCCCGAATGCCTGCAAAATAAACCTTTGGAAGAAGCTTTCCGCGACAATTTGGCCCGTTTGGAAGTATGCTCTCAAAAAGGGCTTGCCGAACGGTTTGACGCCAGTATCGGCGCGGCTACCGTTTCTATGCCATTTGCCGGGAAATACCAACTTACACCGGAAGACGCTATGGTGGCAAAGCTGCCTGTAATCGATGGAGAAACCGACGACGCTACGGCTATGAGCTACGGTTATATTCCGGGTATCTCCCGCTTTAGCCCGTTCCACGGCGCAGCCTACGCTGTGGCAGAGAGCCTCTCGAAATTAGCCGCCGTGGGCGCCAATCCACTTTCGGCGCGCTTGACGTTCCAAGAATACTTTGAGCGTCTGGGCAACGATCCGCTGCGCTGGGGCAAACCTGCTGCTGCTTTGCTGGGTGCGCTTACAGCGCAGATCGGGATGGATATTCCGTCCATCGGCGGAAAGGACAGTATGTCTGGTTCGTTCGAACATCTCGACGTTCCTCCCACACTGGTAAGCTTTGCCGTAGCCATGACGAAGGCCAGCCGTACTATCACTGCCGCTTTCCAAAAGCCCGGCAATGTAGCCGTTTTGCTGCCGCTTCCGGAGGATCGCTCCACAAAATTGCCCGACTGGAAGCGTATGAAGGAATTTTATCGCGTCATTTATGATTTAATCGAAAATGGAGAAATTGTTTCTGCCACGGTTGTAAAAGAAGGCGGCGCAGCTGCCTGCGTTGCCAAGATGTGCTTCGGCAACCGGCTGGGCTTCTCCTTCGATTACGAGGTATCTAACCCGGTAACCTTATTTGCACCGGCAGCCGGAGCTATTGTGGCCGAGTTTGTACCTGATTCCCCCTTCCTTGCAACTATGGACTTTAACAGCGTGCGTCTGGGTGAAATCCGCGGGGAACCTGAAATTATGCTCTGCCCTGCCAGCGGCAGGAAGAGCCTTTCTGTCGACGAGTTGATCCACGCATGGAGCGGCTCGCTGGAAAAGATCTTCCCAAGCTATGCGCCGGCACAGGAGATTACACATAAGATCGACCTGTTTACCGAGAGAAGCTCTAAGGCTCCGGCGATTAAGGCAGCTCGTCCGCGCGTATTTATCCCCGTATTCCCGGGTACTAACTGTGAGTACGATTCTGCCCGTGCTTTCCAAAAGGCTGGGGCGGAACCTGAAATTCTCGTGGTTCGCAATCTGAGCGTTTCCGATATTGAAATGACCATCGAGCGCATGGAGAAAGCGATCCGGGGTGCACAGATCGTCATGCTGCCGGGCGGATTCTCCGGCGGCGACGAGCCGGACGGCTCCGGAAAATTCATTGCCACCACCTTCCGCAACCCGCGCATTGCAGACGCTGTGGCGGATCTTTTAGAGAACCGCGACGGCCTGATGCTGGGTATCTGCAACGGCTTCCAAGCTCTTATCAAATTAGGACTTGTGCCTTACGGCCGTATCACCCAGCCGAGCGAGACGGCGCCTACGCTGACATTTAATACCCTGGGCCGCCATGTTTCTCGTATGGTTTATACACGTATAACTTCTGTCAAATCGCCATGGTTTGCACAGGTAAACGCTGGAGATGTGTTCGCTGTTCCGGTGTCTCACGGCGAAGGCCGCTTTGTGGCTGATGACGAAACAATGGCTGCTCTTATTGCAGGCGGCCAGATTGCCACCCAGTATACCACGCCGGAAGGAAAGCCCAGCGGAGACATCGAGTGGAACCCCAACGGCTCCGTCTGTGCTGTGGAGGGAATTACCAGCCCCGATGGCCGTATTCTTGGTAAGATGGGTCACTCGGAGCGCAAAGGCGAAAACCTCTACCACAACGTTCCCGGCGAGAAAGACATGCGTATCTTCGAGTCTGGCGTCCGCTATTTTAAATAATAAAAAAGGGGGCTGTTAGCCCCCTTCCCCTTTGCCCTCCTTTTTCAAAAGGAGGGCAAAGCTTTTTATTGCTTGGCTGTGCCTACTGAAAACTTTTAGTTTTCGGATCTGAAAATTTCCAGAAGCGTCAAATGATCATCGATCGTCTCGTTGCCTAAATAAAGAAAAGGATTGAACCTTTCTGTTGAGATATGCAGACTTTGGATCGTTTCAGAAGAAAGGACGAGTTCTAAATTTACGCCGATAATATCGTCGATACCTTCACTGGATAGGCTGCTTTGCAGGTCAGGATCTTCTACTTTCACCGTAATTTTCCTTTGAACTTGAGAATCCCCGTAAGAAAGGGTAAGATATCCGACCGAGGATTCCTGTTTATATCCGGCTGCGCTGCACCCAATCGCTATAAATGACGAATAACTTTGCTGTGTACTAAAATATTTCCATGTCCCCAAAATAGACACGGCAGCAACTGCAATCATTATCAGAATGTAAGCAAATTTTTTCCGCGTCATAAAATCACGCCTCCTCACAAGCCGTAAAAAAGCAAACGGACCGCGCCGCCATTAACAGCAGCGCGGCCCGTTTCTTTCATTTCAAGAGGGACCGATGAATTCTTCTCAGAAAGAAACCTCTGTTCTCTTCAAAATCAGCAGTGGAATCCGAAGAACTCGTTGGTATTATTGAAGGAAATATCCTGCACCATTTTGCCCAGATATTCGATGTCGTCTGGGTACTCGCCGTTTTCGACCCATATTCCAATCTGGTTGCAGAGAATACGGCGATAATACTCGTGGCGAGTATAGGACAGGAAGCTGCGAGAATCGGTGAGCATTCCGAGGAAGTTGCCCAGCACGCCAAGGCTTGCGTAAGAAATCATGTGGTTGACCATGCCCGGCAGTGTATCGCTGAACCACCATGCAGCGCCGTTTTGCACTTTGTTGCGCACACCCTCGGACGGGAAGCAGCCCATCGCTACCTGCAGAATAGCATTGTCATTCGGATTGAGGGAATACAGGATCGTTTTCGGCAGCGCGCCCTTTTGATCCATCGCGTCAAGAAGCTGGAACAAAGCGCCGGAGCTGTCGCGGCCGGAGATAGCGTCTACGCCGATATCCGGACCAAGCTTTTTAAACAGGTTCGTATTGGTGTTGCGCAGAGCACCGTAGTGGATCTGCATTACCCAACCGTATTTTACATAGCCTGCGCCGAGGTGCAGCATCATGGCTGTACGGAACTTTTCAGCCTCACATTCGCTGATGGCTTCACCCTTGAGGCCCTTCTGATAGATAGCCTCAAGTTCTTCGTCGCTAGCAGGACGGAACATGACATACTCAAGGCCGTGGTCGCAGTTGACGCAGCCCATCTCATTAAAGAACGCCATGCGCTCGTCGAGAGCAGCAAGGAGATCCTTAAATGTAGCGAGTTTTCTGCCCACAACGCCACCGAGCGTCTCCACATATCCCGGGAAGGTATCCTTGTCCACATTCATAGCTTTATCGGGACGCCATGCCGGAAGAACTTTTACATCAAATGTCGGATCCTCTTTGATCTTCTTGTGCCATTCGAGCGAATCGGCAGGATCATCCGTGGTGGCAATGCACTTAACATTCGACATCTTGATGATGCCGCGCGCGCTCATTTCATCACTCTGAAGCTTCTTGTTGCACAGGTTCCAGACTTCCTCTGCGGTGTCGCCGTTGAGAACACCGTCATAGCCGAAGTATCTCTTGAGCTCCAGATGGGTCCAGTGGTACAGCGGGTTCCCTATGGCACGAGGCAGCGCCTCGGCAAACATTTGGAAACGCTCACGATCACTGGCCGTGCCGGTGATCTTGTTTTCTTCTACGCCACAAGCGCGGATCATTCTCCACTTATAGTGATCGCCGTAAAGCCAGACCTGGGTAATATTATCAAATTTACGGTCTTCCGCAATTTCCTGCGGATTGATGTGGCAGTGATAATCGATAATCGGCATCTTCTCGGCATAATCATGATAGAGCTTTTTAGCCGTTTCATTGGAAAGCAGGAAGTCTTCATCCATGAATTTTTTCATTGGGATCTCCTCCATTTGAAATTTATTCAGGAAGCCGCGGGGACGACAGTACGATTTCCCGAAGCTTCAGCAGCAAAATAAAATTAGGTAGCTATATGCAGCGTATCGCGTTCCACTAATTGGGCGGGAACCATCACCTTTTTAGGGATCTCTTCGCCCGACAGCAATCTGACAAGCAGATCGACAGCGGTGGGACAAAGCGTTTCCAGTCGGTTATCTACCGAGGTGAGCGACGGGGTGCAAGCCTCGGCAATCACCGAGTTGTTAAACCCTATCACAGGCACTCGCATTTCTCGCGCCGTCAGTGCTTTCAGCGCGCCAACGGCCAGCAAGTCCTCCGAAGCCATTACAGCATCGAACTCCACTGCATTACTTAAAAGCTTTTCCACTGCCGCCTTGGCGCCTTCTATTGATTTCGGCACACGCAGCATAAGCAACGGGTCAGGCGTAATCTTCCAATCTGTCAGCGCCTTTTTATATCCTTCTATTTTAACACAACCGCTGTATGTGAGCACATCATATAAATACAAAATTCTTCGGCAGCCCATATCGCAGAGCAGAGAAATATTTTCATAGGCGGCGGTACCCTCATCGCACAATACACAGTATGTGTTCGGCAGTTCTACAAGGCCATTGATAATCATCACTGGAACCTGCTGTGCCGCGCTGGCTATATGGGAGTTGTCGGTATCCTCCTGAAATGCGGAACCTATAAGGAGCACTGCATCCACCCGTTTGGCAAGAAGGACATCGAGATATTTTTTCTTTCTGTCTACGCCGCTGCCGGTACAGCACAAAAGTGCATCAAAGCCCTTTTGACGCAAACAGTTTTCTACAAGAGAAACTGCCTTTGCGTAATATGTATCGGAAACATCCGTGCATAAAATTCCAACCATGCGCATCGTATTGAGCCCTAAGCCACGCGCAAAAACGTTGGGCGTGTAGTCTTCTCTGCGTATGACGTCTAAAATCTTACCGCGTGTTTTAGGACTCACATTCGGGCTGCCATTGAGTACCCGAGACACTGTTGCAATGGAAAAACCACTTCGCTTGGCAATATCGTAAATATTCACCAAGACACCTCCGCATGTAAGGGCTTACAATTAGAATATAGCATACCTACTTCCAGAAATCAACAGAGATTCTGTCTTTTTTTTAGTTTTGAAAATGCTGTAAAGAAAAAGTCCAATAGTCACTATTAAACCAGACATCCATCTTACTCAGCTTTTTTATTGCCAGAATATCTCCTTCTCGAGACATTTACAATCACAGGAAAGGAACACATTGAGTATCTTTTATGGGTGTGATATAATGGCTATATAAAACCGCTAGGTCGGTTACGTAAAGTGTGTTAAGGCACATTCTTATAGTAATGCAGGCAGCAAGAAAACGCCAACTGGTGAGGACGCTCGAAAGAAATGTATGTAATTTACGTTCAGAGTAAGTCTTGCACTTGGCCTTGCGCGAAGATCCCTAAAAAGGAGGAGCATCATCATGCTTTTAACCGGAAAACACATTCTTCTCGGCGTAACAGGAGGAATCGCCGCTTTCAAAGCGGCTTCTCTTGCTAGCGCGCTAACAAAGCAGGGCGCCAAAGTCAGTGTACTCATGACAAAAAATGCGGAAAAGTTTATTACTCCCACAACATTTGAGGGAATTACCCGTCAAAAATGTCTTACCGATACTTTCGATCGATCCTTTGAAGGATACATCCCTCACATCAGTCTCGCACAGAGCGCAGATCTTGCCATCATTGCGCCGGCAAGCGCCAACACCATCGCTAAACTCAGCTATGGAATGGCCGATGATGTTCTTACCAGCACCATGCTGGCCTGTACGTGTAAAAAGCTGATCGCCCCTGCGATGAATACGCGTATGTACGAAAATCCGGCAACACAGGAAAATTTACAACGCCTTCAAAAATTTGGCTGGACGGTCATTGATCCTGCCTGCGGATACCTTGCCTGCGGCGATATTGGAGCCGGAAAAATGCCGGACCCCAGCTTTCTGGCAGAGTGTGTTTATCAGGAAATTGCCGAAAAGAAGGATATGGCCGGGCTTCGTGTGCTTATAACGGCAGGCCCCACGCGGGAGCCGCTGGATCCGGTACGCTATCTTACAAACCGCTCTAGTGGGAAGATGGGCCACCAGCTTGCCATCAACGCCGCACGGCGCGGTGCGGCGGTCACGCTTATTACGGGAGCAAAGGAGCTTGCTGATCCGCCGTTTTGCAAGACCGTTCGCATCGATACGGCGCAGGAAATGTTTGATGCTGTTACCAAGGCCGCCCCTATGCAGGAGATTCTCGTATTTGCCGCAGCCGTCGCGGATTACCGCCCTGCCAATGTGGCGGAAGACAAAATCAAAAAAACGGATTCTGGTGATATGACGGAAATTCCGGTTACACGCACAAAAGATATTTTAAAAACCGTCGGGGAAATGAAACGCCCCGGTCAGCTTCTGTGCGGCTTTTCGATGGAGACACGCGATCTTATGGAAAACTCCCGCAAGAAACTGGAAAAGAAACACGCCGACTTGATTTGTGCCAATAACGTAAAGGTAGAAGGGGCTGGATTCGGCGTAGATACAAACGTCATTACGCTCATTTCCCGCGAATGGACACGGGAGCTTCCGCTGCTCTCGAAATATGACGCCGCCGGAGAAATTTGGAATGCGCTGCTTTCTATGCGCAATCAGGAGGATTTGCTGTGATTGAAGGAGTTTTATTTGATATGGACGGCCTGATGTTCGATACCGAGCCTATCAGCCGCGACGGCTGGATCCATGCTGGACAAGAAATGGGCCGTTCCATTGACGAAAGCGTTGTGCTTCAGCTGCGGGGGACAAGCGCCTCGCAAGGCGACGCTGTCTTGCGCAGAATCTTCGGAGACGATTTCGACTGCGACAAGGCGCGTCGGATCCGTACACAATATCTAACTGATACGCTTGAGAAAAACGGAATCCCTGTAAAAGAGGGGCTTATAGAGCTTCTCTCTTACTTAAAAGAAAATGGTATTCCTGCTGTTCTTGCCACCTCCACTAACCGAGAACGAGCGATGGATTATCTGCGCAGAGCCGGTGTGGACGGCTATTTTTCCGGCTCGGTTTGCGGCGATGAGGCGGGGCGCTCCAAGCCATATCCCGATATATTTTTGCGTGCCGCTAAAGAAATCGACCGCGATCCGAAAAAATGCATGGTTTTGGAAGACAGCCCCAACGGCATCCGAGCTGGATCGGCCGCCGGATGCATCACCGTAATGGTGCCCGATCTGACGCCCCCAAACGACGAACTGCGCGCCGCCTGCTTCCGTATTGTCCCCTCTCTCCGCTGTATCCCCTCTTTGCTGGAAGAATTACAGTCTAGTACAGCGCCTTGATATACACTCGTTCCGATGCCTCAGCAGCAATGTCAACCTGTAAACGGCTTTGCGCTGTGGGAACGATAATAGAAATTTAGTATGCCGCTATCAGCAGGAGAGAGGATTCATGTTCATTTCAGATTTTCACATTCATTCTAAATATTCGCGGGCAACAAGTGGGGAATGTATTCCGGAAGCGCTGGATTTTTGGGCGCGTAGAAAAGGCATTGCGCTGCTTGGAACGGGAGATTTTACCCATCCGCAATGGAGAGAGACACTGGCGCAGTGCCTTCAGCCAGCCCCGGAAGAGGGACTCTACGTTTTAAAGGACGCATTTCGACGGGAGGATGCCGTCTTGCACGGGATCCAGCCCCGCTTTGTTGTGACGGGCGAAATCAGCTCTATCTACAAAAAGAATGGACGCGTGCGCAAGGTGCACAACCTTATCCTGCTTCCCAGCCTGCAAGCGGCACACGAACTCTCTTTGCGTCTGGAAGCGATCGGAAATATCTACTCTGACGGGCGGCCTATTCTGGGACTTGACAGCCGTGATTTGCTGGAAATTACGCTGGAGACCGCACCCGACGCCGTTTTTATTCCCGCTCATATTTGGACGCCGCACTTTTCTCTATTCGGTGCGTTTTCCGGATTCGATACCATTGAGGAATGCTTTGAGGATCTCACACCACAGATTCACGCTCTCGAAACGGGCCTTTCCTCTGATCCGCCAATGAACTGGCGGATCTCCGCTCTAGATAGGTTTCAGCTGGTTTCCAATTCGGATGCTCATTCCCCGCAAAAACTTGGACGAGAGGCAAATCTTCTCGACTGCGAGATGTCGTACCCGGCTGTGGCAGCGGCACTGTGCGGAGAAACCGACGGGCTTGCCGGAACGATTGAATTTTTTCCTGAAGAAGGAAAATATCACTTTGACGGACACCGCGCCTGCCATGTCTGTCTTGCTCCATCACAAGCCGAACTGAAAAACGGTCTGTGCCCTGTGTGCGGAAAAAGAATGACCACCGGCGTTCTCCATCGCGTAGAACAGCTTGCCGACAGACCGGAAAACTTTTTTCCACCCAACTGTAAACCCTTCGAACGCCTTATCCCCCTGCCGGAAGTCATTGGTGCGTCGCTGGGAATTGCGGCCTCCGGAAAGCGAGCGGGAGAAATTTGCGAACGCCTTTTCCGCGAAGTCGGCTCTGAATTCTACATTCTCCGTGAAGCTCAGCTTGATGTGATCGAAAAAATCGCGGGACCTTGTGTCGCCGAGGGCCTGCGGCGGATGCGCGCTGGAGAGGTAAAACTTTCTCCCGGATACGACGGGGAGTATGGAAAAATTCAGATCCTAGACGAAAGGGATATAGAACGCCTTTCCGGTCAGCTTACATTATTCAATGAACCCGTTTCTAAACCCCGCAAATCTTGTAAAGAGTCAATTCTTCATAAAAAATCCACTTCTTCAGAAGAAAACTCCCTTCCCAAAACGGACGATCTTCTCCATTCCCTTAACGAAGGACAGCGCCAAGCCGCTATGGCCGGCGAGGGCGCCGTGGCAGTTATCGCTGGACCGGGAACGGGAAAAACACGTACACTTACGGCACGCATCCTATACCTTGCCACAAAGCTTGGAGTAAAACCATCCGAAATAACGGCTGTCACTTTTACAAAACGCGCCGCCGACGAAATGCGGCACCGGCTGGAATCTCAGCCCGGTGGTAAAAAAATCGCCAAAGGCATCCAAATGGGCACATTCCATTCCATCTGTCTGGCGGCTTTACAGATGGCGGGAGACGATTTCGGGATTATAGGCGATCCTGACGCGTCGGCGCTGATCCGCCGCCTTTGTGAAGAATGTGGCTGCCGAAAGGCGGTACGCACTGTACTTTCGGAAATCTCCACTATAAAAAGCGACCTTGTCGAGGTGCCTAAGGACGATGAAATTGCGGCTATTTTTGAAAAATACACCACTTATCTCACAGAAAACCGCTTGATGGATTACGATGATATTCTCAGTCGTGCTCTTTCTTTGTTTGAAGGAGAATTAAAAAACGAAGGGAAGGTGCTTCGTCATTTTTCCCACCTTCTTGTGGATGAATTTCAAGATATCAGCCCTATACAATACCGTCTGATCAAAGCATGGGCGCAGCAGGGGAAATCTCTTTTTGTAATCGGGGACCCCGACCAATCGATCTATGGTTTTCGCGGCGCAGATTCCCGGTGTTTTGAACACCTGTGTCATGACTTTCCAACGATTCAGCAGGTAGTTTTAACACAGAATTACCGCTCTACTCCACAAATTTTAAAATGTGCCGCCTCTCTTCTTTCGGGACGCGAACCACTTTGCCCAAATTGTAATGCCGGAGAACCCGTCACCCTTCTTCGTACACAGGACGATTTCTCTGAGGCGATGTTCATCGCAAAAGAAATAGGTCGTATGGTGGGCGGTGTCGGAATGTTGGAGGCTAAAAATGATCGAGAACATCTTTATAGCTTTTCCGACATTGCTGTTTTATACCGAACGCACCGGCAATCGGAGCTTCTCGAAAAATGTTTGTCAAACGAGGGAATTCCCTGTGTGACAGCCGGACGTGGAAACTTCTTGGAAGAACCCGTTTGCCGCGCATTGATGAATTTTTTCCGCAGTCTTCTTTTCCCTTCTGATTCTTACGCAAGAGAAGAATTTCGCGCTCTTGCACCCAAAACCGCTCTATTGCGGGAAGAGGAACTGACGGAAAAATACAAAACTCTCCTTTCTGAAAAGCCATACCGTCTTATAGAACTTTTTGCTAAAGACTGCGGCCTTACCCAAATACCTGCCACCCAAAAACTCATCCGCATGGCCGTATTCTACCCCGATTTAAACACCTTTCTTCAAGCCGCTGCTCTGGGAGAAGAAGGAGATATTCTTCGGGGTACACAGAAAAAATATCGCGCGGACTGCGTTTCTTTAATGACATTCCACGCTTCCAAAGGGTTGGAATTTCCGGTTGTGTTTGTATGCGGCGCACGAAAAGGAATGGTTCCGCTGGAATCCCCCGGAAGGACTTCGGATTTATCGGAAGAGCTGCGGCTTTTTTATGTTGCCATGACAAGGGCCGGCAAGGAATTGATCGTTCTGTCGCCGGGCAGCGAGAGTCCCTTTCTTGCCTTTCTGCCCGAATCCGAAACGCTGCGCAAAAATATACACCAGCCACATTCTTCTGCCAGTGAGGGAGTTCAGCTTAGCTTCTTTGGCACGAAATAAAATCCGGCCCACGTCTTTGATCTCTCTTTCTCCGAAAGGATCTAACCTGCGTGGGCCATTTTTTCTTTTTTAGAAAGGATAACTTGACTTTTACCACAAGTATGGTAGGATAATATCGTAAGCTCTTACATACATGTTGTATACAAAATAACTCCGTCCCGAAAATTCTTTGTTTTCAAAAATATTCAAACAGGAGGATTTTGAATATGAAAAAGATTAACGAGGTTCACAAGCGCACTAAGCGTCCCATTACGGTGGTTCAATTTGGACAAGGAAATTTTCTGCGCGCCTTTGTCGATTATATGATTGATATAGCGAATGAAAAAAAATTATTTAATGGTGATGTGGCTATTATAAAATCCACTAACTTGGGAAGCCTCGAATGTTTTCATCAGCAAAATAATCTATATACTGTCTGTCTGCGTGGTAAACTTAACGGAAAAACTTATGTAGAAAATCGTATTATAAGCTGTATTGGTAAAGTGATAAACGGTTACAAAGAATACGAAAACTTTATGGCGCTAGCCCATCTTGACTCTGTCCGTTTTGTAGTATCGAATACTACGGAGGCCGGTATCGTTTATAATCCTTCTGATAAATTGGAATTAACTCCACCGAATACTTATCCGGGCAAGCTGACAAAATTTCTCTATGAAAGATTTCAGGCATTTGGGGGTGCCCCTGACAAGGGACTTATCATCTTACCGGTAGAACTAATCGAAAATAACGGCGGTAAATTACAGGAATGTGTTAACGGGTTCATCGAATTGTGGGGACTGGGCGATTCCTTCCAAAATTGGGTCAACGAAAGCTGTGTATTCTGCTCCACGCTGGTCGATCGCATCGTCAGCGGCTATCCACGGGATACAGCTGCCGAAATTTGCAAAGAAATTGGATATGAGGACGAACTTCTCGACAATGCCGAACCATTTGCCCTGTGGGTGATTGAAAGCGAAAAGGATATTTCTTCCCTCTTTCCTATGGACAAGGCACTGGAAGATCGTGTGGGAATGGACGTCATTTTTACCCACAACCTCCATCCATACCGTGAGCGTAAAGTGCGCATTCTTAACGGCGCTCACACCTCTACCGTTTTGGCAGGGTATCTTGCCGGCAAAAATATTGTGCGCGACTGCATGAAGGATCCGGATATTCGTGCTTTGATGGAAGATATCATTTACAAAGAAGTCGTGCCCACTCTCAAGCTGCCTGTCGAGCAGGCGGAGGCGTTCGCGGCTTCCGTCTTTGAACGTTTCGAAAATCCCTTTGTGGATCACGCCATTTTAAGCATCTCGCTCAACTCCGTCTCCAAATGGAAATCCAGAATTCTGCCTACTTTCCGCGACAGCTATCATGCCACTGGCCAATGTCCTAAACTTCTCACCTTCTCTTTTGCTGCACTGATGGCGTTTTACAGCAGTGATGAAAAGAGAAAAGATTGTCTCATCGGCCACCGCGGCGAGGAAACCTATGAAATTCACGACGATCCGGACGTTCTTGACTTTTTTGCCGCTAACTGCAAGAAGCCATCTCTTGCCTTTGTGACCGCTTTCGCCCGCACTGCTTCCTTTTGGGGAGAAGATCTCACGCAATACGAACACTTTACTGATATGGTGGCCGAGGATCTCGACTATATCCGAAACAACGGTATGATGACTGCGATCCGCAATGTGTTGAAGGATTAAATTATGGATAAAATTTTTAAAATCAACCCAAAAGATAATGTGGCCATCGCTCTTGACGATATAAAGGCGGGAGAATCTTTTGAGCTAGACGGCGCCCCCCTTACGGCGCGGCAGGATATCTCCCGCGGCCACAAAATCGCTCTTTGTCCTATTGACAAGGGGGCATGCGTTGTCAAATACGGTTATCCTATCGGCACCGCTTCCGAATCCATTCAGACGGGAGATTGGGTGCATGTGCACAACGTAAAAACGCGCCTTGGAGATCTGTTGGAGTACACTTATACACCCTCTTTTTACACGCTGCCACAGGCAGAACAAAAAACATTTCAGGGGTATATACGCCAAAACGGTAAAGCCGGAATCCGCAACGAGGTTTGGATCATTCCGACTGTCGGCTGTGTCAACGCCATTGCCAAAGCGATAGAAGACGCTTCTCAAAAATTTTGCACCCCGCAGATCGACGGAATTTTCTCCTACAGTCATCCCTATGGCTGTTCCCAGATGGGTGAGGATCATATTAACACACAGAAAGCTTTGTGCGGCCTTATCCAACATCCGAACGCGGGCGCTGTGCTGGTGGTGGCTCTTGGATGCGAAAATAACACTGTAGAACAGATGAAAGCTCGTCTCGGCGAATATGATCCGCAGCGGGTGAAATTTATCGTGTGCCAAGAGCACGAAGACGAAATTGCAGACGGCGTCGAAATGGTTCGACAGCTGTGCCGGTACGCTTCGCAGTTCAAGCGCGAATCCTGTCCCGCTTCTATGCTGACAGTGGGACTTAAATGCGGCGGTTCCGACGGCCTTTCCGGCGTTACGGCCAATCCACTGGTAGGCGCGTTTTCGGACCTTCTTGTAGCTCGCGGCGGCACAAGCATCCTAACAGAAGTGCCTGAAATGTTCGGCGCCGAAACCATCCTTATGAACCGCTGCAAAGACGAAAAGACATTTGAAAAGACGGTCGGGCTAATCAATCATTTTAAACAGTACTTTATCGACCGCCACCAGTCGATCGATTCCAATCCCTCTCCCGGAAATAAGGCCGGAGGCATCACCACTTTGGAAGATAAATCCCTTGGCTGTATCCAAAAAGGCGGATATGCCACCGTCAATGATGTGCTCATTTACGGCCAACCCGTCTCGCAAAAGGGGTTGAATCTGCTCCAAGCACCGGGCAACGATTTGGTGGCGTCGCTGGCCACCGCCATCTCAGGTGCAAATCTTGTACTTTTTACTACCGGCCGCGGCACACCCTTTGGGTGTCCTGTTCCCACTGTAAAGATTTCCAGCAACACGCCGCTGAGCCTGCACAAAGCCGCTTGGATCGATTTTAATGCCGGATATCTCATTGAAGGCACGCCAATGGAAAAACTTTCCCAAACCTTTTTTGACTATGTTCTTGAAGTCGCTTCCGGCAGGCGTACCAAATCGGAAAATTTTGACAAGCGTGATCTGGCTATTTTTAAGGACGGAGTTACTCTCTGATAGAATAAATTTCTCTATTCCTCATTCTCCGACAGGAATGTACCTGCTTTTTGAGCGATAATCTCTGCGCAGTTCTCGATGAATACCTTTTGCACAAACGTTCAAAATATATTCCTGACTGTTATTAAATTAAAAGAAAAAGCGAGTCTCGGAAGATACACCGAGACTCGCTTTGCGTAGCCATTATATTTATAGCACACGATTACCGTCTTAAACGGCGCCTTCAGCAACCGTTCGAGATTATTTAATCATGCTGGCAACTTCATCTGCAAAGTTGTCACTTCTCTTCTCAAGGCCCTCGCCCTTCTCGAAGCGTGCAAAATCAACAATCGCGATCTTGCCACCAAGATCTGCGCCAACCTTATCAGCATACTTCTGTACACTGTAATCCGGATCCTTGACAAACTCTTGCTCTACAAGGCAGTTCTCTTTGTAGAACTTGCCAATGCGGCCCATAACGATTTTCTCTGCAATATTTGCCGGTTTGCCGCTGTTGACAACCTGCTCGGTGAGGATCTTTTTCTCATGATCGATAATATCCGCCGGAACGGTATCCTTGTTCAGATAGCCAGGGTTCGCAGCAGCAATGTGCATGGCAATATCCTTCGCAAAGATCTTGAACTCGTCCTTGGCAGCGATCTCGGGAGTTGTGTCAAATTTTACAAGGACAGAAATCTTGCCGCCTGCATGGATATAAGAACCAACAAAACCTTCGAAACGCTTAAAGCGGCGGATCTTGATGTTCTCGCCGATGGTAAGAATCTTCTCCTTGAGGATCGCATCAACCGTCTCGTTAGAACCAGCAGCAGTGCAGGCCAGAAGAGCTTCTACATCGGCCGGATTCTGCTCCATAACTGTCTGCGCGCAAACGGACACGAACTCTTGGAAGCTGGCGTTCTTCGCCACGAAATCGGTCTCTGCGTTAACTTCGATCACAACGCCAACCGTACCCTCTGCATTGATGCAGGCATAAGTAGCGCCCTCTGCCGCAATACGGCTGGACTTCTTCTCTGCCGCGGCAAGGCCCTTTTCGCGCAGGAAATCAATCGCCTTATCCATATCGCCGTCAGAGGCGGTTAAAGCTTTTTTGCAATCCATCATTCCGCAGCCGGTCTTTTCGCGAAGAGCTGCAACGTCTTTAGCTGTAAAAGCCATTTTCTATTCCTCCGATTCTTTCTTCATAATTATTATCTATTTTACTCGAAAAAGTACCCGTCTGCGCTGCCGGCGGGTACTTTCTTAATTCTTTGGGGAAATATCAGCCCTGCGAGACTTATTCCTCAGAAGAAGCTTCTTCCTCGTTCTCCTTCTCCTCTGCAGCAGCCGCGCCCATACGACCCTCGCGGCCTTCGATAATCGCGTTCGCAATCGTAGCGGAGATGAGCTTTACGGCACGGATCGCGTCGTCGTTGCCCGGGATTACATAATCGATCTCATCCGGATCACAGTTGGTGTCAACAATCGCCACAATCGGGATACCCAGCTTCTTAGCCTCTGCAACAGCGATTCTCTCCTTGCGCGGATCGACGATGAACAGGGCGCCCGGGAGCTGACGCATTTCTTTGATACCGCCGAGGAACTTTTCGAGTTTTTCAATCTCGAGCATGAGCTTTGCAACTTCCTTCTTCGGGAGAAGATCGAAAGTGCCGTCTTCCTGCATTCCTTTGAGCTGATTGAGACGATCGATTCTGCGGCGGATCGTGCGGAAGTTCGTCATCATACCGCCGAGCCAACGAGCATTCACAAAGTAAGCGCCTGCACGTTCTGCTTCTTCCTTGACGGATTCCTGCGCCTGCTTCTTGGTGCCGACAAACAGAACGGACTCACCCTCCATAGAAAGGTCGCGTACAAAATTGTAAGCTTCTTCCAGCTTGCGGACGGTCTTCTGCAGATCGATGATGTAGATACCGTTACGCTCGGTAAAGATATACTCCGCCATTTTCGGGTTCCATCTTCTGGTCTGATGGCCGAAATGTACACCGGCCTCGAGAAGCTGTTTCATAGATACTACTGCCATTGATTTTTCCTCCTTGGTTTTTCCTCCGCCTTATTTTGCCAGACGGATAATCCTAAAAACGGGACACCAATCCGCTGAAACAAGGCGTGTGTTCTGCTTTTTCCGGAAAAATCCGGAAAGATTCGCGGAAGTATTATAGCATATCGGTAAGCTTTTTGCAAGTTTTTTTTACAAATACGCCTTAACTTCCGAGAAAAAAACGCAGCAGCGCCGGTTTCGTTTCGACACGGCGCCGGACGCTGCAATCGACAAGGACGGTTTCATCCCCGATGACTTGAATTTCTTCCCATCGAATGACCAAATCGTCTTCGCGGCCCATCAGCCCAAACAGCTTTGAACGTCCATAAATAATAATGGCGCGCACGCACGCGCTGGCGGTATCGAGTTCTATATCGCACACGTTCCCCAACCGCACACCATCGCGCACGTTGATGACCTCTTTATTGCGCATATCTGCCATTGTACAAATCATATGGATCATCCCCTTTTCGGATCTATATGATCCGAAAAAGCCCGATATGACGCTGCCTGCTAAATGTCTTTTTTTACTTTATCAAGCGCTCCCTTTTCCAAGCGCGACACCTGCGCTTGGCTGATTCCAATTTCCGCTGCCACTTCCATCTGTGTTTTCCCTTGAAAAAAGCGCATAGAAAGGATCTTTTTCTCCCGATCGCTCAGATCATTTATTGCCTGCTTGAGCGCGATCTCATCGAGCCAGTTAGCGTCGTCGTTATTATCACCCACCTGATCCATCACATAGATGCTGTCGCCCCCATCCGAAAATACAGGTTCATACAGGGAAACGGGCTCCACGATCGCTTCAAGCGCCAAAACGACGTCCTCCCGCCGGATATCCATTTTCTTGGCGATTTCCTCCACAGTAGGCTCCTTGCCGTTTTTGGCCGTCAATTCCTCCTTGATCTGCATCGCTTTGTACGCTGTATCCCGCATCGAACGGCTCACGCGCACGCTGTTGTTATCCCGCAAATAGCGTCGGATCTCACCAATAATCATCGGTACACCGTAGGTGGAAAATTTTACACCCTGGGTCACGTCAAAGTGGTCGATCGCCTTCATCAGCCCGATACACCCTACCTGAAACAGGTCATCCAGATTCTCTCCCCTGTTGGTAAAGCGCTGAATAACGCTGAGCACCAACCGTAGATTTCCATTAATCAGTTCCTCGCGCGCCTTTTTATCTCCCTGACGCACACGTTTCAGAAGCTCCGTTTTTTCCTTTTCTGTAAGCACTTTCAGCTTCGATGTATTAACCCCGCATATTTCCACTTTGTTGTACTGCATTTGTGAAGCCTCCTTTTCAGCCTGACAAACACAGTATTGCCATTTTCAGGGAGGTTCATTCAACCGAAATGCACCAGAAGCAGCAAAAGGAAAAGAATCAGGAAAAAATTTTTCGTTCAGCTCATTAACGGGTAATTTTGCCTATCAGATAGGTAACAAAGAAGATGACAGCGGCAACTAAAACAATTGTACCTCCAGCGGCGGTGCCCCAATAATACGACAAAATAAGTCCCGAAACTCCAGAAATCATGGAAATCCCCACAGCTCCCGCGTGGTAGGACCGCATACTGCGCGAAAGATTCCGAGACGCGGCTGCCGGCAGCACCAACAGGGAATTGATGATCAACACTCCCACCCATTTAATGGAGACGGTTACAATCACCGCTACCACCACTACAAACAACTTTTCCATCAAACGTACACGGATTCCTTTGCTCGCTGCTAGATCCGCGTTGATACTTGTAAGCATGAGAGGATTGAAAAAAGGGATCCACAATAGCACTACTGCCACAAGAATGGCTGCTAAAAGTGCAATTTCCTCCGGCTGTACTGTTAGAATATCGCCAATGAGGTATCCGGAATATTTGGAAAATCCGCCGTTCATCGACAGCAGCACAATTCCCAGAGCGAGACCCGTCGAAGAAAACACACCGATAATCGTATCCGCCGAGGAAGTGCCGGAATCGAGAACAGCCGAAATGCACAGAGCAAAAATCAGCGCAAATCCGAGCATCGAGGCAAGATAGTTATCTACGCCCAAAAGTACCCCGATCGCAATCCCCGTGAGAGCCGAATGTCCCAGAGCGTCCGAAAAGAAGGCCATTTTGTTATTCACAATCATGGCGCCCACTAGGCCAAACAGCGGTGTGATGAGCACAACCGCAACCAGCGCATTTTTCATAAAATAAAATTCTGTCCACTCAAAGGGGAGCAGAAAATCAATCACTTCATAAATTACGTCCATTCTTCTTCCCCCGCCGCTTTTAAATTCAGTCCAAATACTTCTTTCATCTCCGGGCTGACCATTACATCCCGCACACTGCCGCTTTTCAGAACCGTCCGATCCAACAGCGTGGCGCAGGTGGCATACTTCTGTACATGAGACAGATCGTGCGAAACCAAAATTACCGGCATGTGGTATTCTTCGCGCATCGAAGTCACCAAAGCGTAAAAAGTTTCGATGCCTTTCCGATCCACCGCCGACACCGGCTCGTCAAGCAGCAGCAAATCCGGGCGCGGATCCAGCGCAAAGGCCAGCAAAACGCGCTGCATCTCTCCTCCAGAGAGCGTCCCCAGCTTCTTTCGCAGCAAATCAGGATCCGCGCCTACCTTTTTTAGCAAAGAGGCGGCGCGCTCGCGTTTCTCCTTTTTATGACCAAACCATACCGGAAACCGGCAATGATCCGCACAGAGCATATCGGCCACGGTGACCGGGGTGGTTCGGTCGAATACAAGATTCTGCGGAACATATCCGATACACGGCTTTTCTACCTTTTCCCCTTTGGGGTTAAAAAATGCGATCTCTCCCTGGTAAGGGATTCTGCCCAAAAGCGCTTTGAGAAGCGTACTTTTTCCCGCGCCATTGCGTCCAATAAGCGCCATAATCTGTCCGTGGTGAACATCCATATCAACATGGGAAAGAATTTCGTCGCTCCCCTTTTTTACAGACAAATCACGTATTTGTATACTACATTTGCAGTTTTCCATCCTTATTCTCCTTCTACAAAAGACAAAGAAAGATGACTTACTTCTTTTGTCTCCGCCGCTTGGATATAAAACCGTTCCAAGTGCTATGCCTTTTTAAGTAAGAAATTTTTGCTGTACTTTGTTTAGGAAAGGGCCGTCTTCAATGTCTCTAAATTTTTCTCCATAGCATCTAAATAGGCGTTCGGATCATCTTCCCCCGTCACAGCCGGATCCAAAAAATAAAACGACGCCCCGCTCTCCTTGGCAATCACATTTGCCGCCGACTCTGGATACTGTGGCTCTGCAAACACGGCCCTTACGCCTGTCTCCCGAATAAGGCGGATGGTTTCAGCCATCTCTTGGGCGTTTGGCTGACTGTCCGGTTCACGGTTAACTACCTGCACAATATTCAGATCAAATTCTTCCGCGAAATAAGGAAATGCTTCATGAAATGTCACTACATCGCGATGAGGCAGATCATCAAGCGCCTGATGCATTTTATCGCGCAGGGCGGAAAGACGCTGCACATATTTTTCCGCGTTTTCTAAGTATTGCTGTGCATACTCCGGATCCTTCTGCGCAAGCACTTGCGCAATATTTTCTACCTGTTGGATACAGCCAGAAATACTCACCCACATATGCGGATTCGTCTCTCCATTTTCTTCAAGAAGTTCTATTCCCTCAGAAGAATTGAGTATAAAAAGTCCTGGAAGCTGTGATGCTACTTCTTCCAAAAAGCTCTCCATTCCCGCACCATTGATTATGAATATATCGGCGCTCTCCAAATTTTTCATATCCTTAGACTGAAGCTGATAGTCATGCAGACATCCTGTCTGCTGTCCCGCCATGTTGTCGATTTGGACTCCTTCTATACCACTTGCAATATTAAGCACCATGATATACATTGGGTAAAACGACGCAACGATTCGCAGCCGCGGCGGATCCGTATCACGCACCGCACAGCCGGAAGACAGTAATAAAAAAAATACCGCCATCAAGGCGGCAGCCAATCTTTTCATATTTCCTCCTGTAAATGCAAATAACTTGCATTTACTATCATACTTCCATTTTTTATACTTGTCAATAGAGCTGAATAAAAATTCCTTTTTCTGTAGCGTAAAGAAAGGCTTTGGAAAATTCCAAAGCCTTTCTTTACGTCTTTCGGATAAATTCTTTTTTGCATACAGGGCAAGTAATGCAGATTTTTCCTCTTCCTTTGGGAACACGCAGCATACTGGAACAATTTGGACAACGGAAATAACGATGTGTATTTCGATCGCGGATGCGACCTTTCGTTGTACGCACCCATGTTTCCACTTTCCTCCAGCCTTTCATAAAAATCTCATTTTCTTTACGTCTTTTCTCAATATTTCTTGAAAATACACGGTACCAACAGAGAAGAAACACCACCAGCGAAAATGCTAAAAGAATGTAAGAATGTGCGATTTGAGCACATAAATAGAGAACAAAATATACAATCAGTATTGCGACCGACAGTTTATCCACTCCGTATCTTCCATACATGAAGCGCCGGTACCAGTCCAAAAACCTCATTAACCAATTCGACAAAATCAAGATCTCCTTTTTTGGGAACGGCCGTCGCCGCTTTCTATTGCTCTCATTATATCACACACTAAAATGATATGCTTTAACAAATCATTAAAATTGGTGAAGAAATGAAGAGTTTTGTCATTTCTACAGAAAAATCATCCAAAAATATGCAGCACAGAAATCAGATACATATAAATCGGAATCGCCACCATACTCACGGAGGTTGTAACAGCCACCACTACAGATGCAAACTCATAGTCGCTGCCCGATTCCTTCGACATGATGCCTAGCTGTGTCATCGCGGGCATAGTAGCAAGGACAAAAAACACCTGCTTCATCAATGGATCAATCGGCAGAAGCATACATACTCCTGCCATAAAGATAGGAGAAAGAATAAACCGCACCGCCAAAATAATCCCCAGATCCTTTGTCAGTTTCATCGTTTTGAAGTCGGCATTTCTAATAATGCTGCCGATGAAGATCATAGCCAGAGGGGTGGTAGTCTGCTTGATCATTTCAAGAGGACTAAAAAGGAACTGTGGCAGCTCGATACGCAGCAGTACAATTACAACACCAAGAAGAAAACCTATAATCGGCGGTGAAAAAATTTTTTTGATACCTTCCCATGAAATGAGCTTTACCCGCTGACCACTGTCGCAGCGCAGCAAGTATACGCCTATAGTCCAAAACAAAATGGTATTTGCCATATAATAAATCATACCGTCGGGCGTGGCCGCATCTCCAAACAAAGAACTGATAACAGGAAATCCAATGATCACCGTATTCGAAAAGGTAACAGCATTGATAAATACACCACGCCGTTCCCTTTCTACACGAAAAAGACGGGCTAGCAAAAGGCCTAGCAGCAGACTAAGCAGTATCGTTACAAAAGGAATTGGAAGACTTTGGAATAATTCAAACAGCTTGTCCTTTGTTTCGCAGGTTGTAATGACATTGTACGTCATATACACCGGAATCGCAATCTTTACCGTAAATTTAGACAATAAGTCCGATCCCGTTTTTCCAAACCACGGCTTTTTCGTAACAAAGAAGCCGACGGCAATCAGAATTAAAAGAGATAAAACACTTTGTACTGCCTGAAATACCATACCATCACCTGTTCGTTTTCAAAATGGCGCATCCGTTCTCTAAACTGGCACAAAATAGTGTACTGCGCTATTATATCATTTTTTCAGCCATTTGTCTGTTCTATTTTGCAACAAAAAGCCCCACTCCAGTAAAAACTAGAGTGGGACTGCCGTTTATCGTTTATGTACCGGAACCGGCCTGAAAAATGGTCATAACGTTTTCCACTTCCTCTGCCGTCTGATCGGAATCCAAATATTCCCACGAATAAAAGAAAAAACCGTCTACACCTTTTTCGCGGCCTGAGAGGATCTGGCGCGCTAAAATATCCTGTGCATTTTTCCATGTACCTGCGTCGGCATCGGAATTTGCTTTATATAGAGCAAGACCGAAATACAGCTTAATATTTTCTAAACGACTAATCGAAAGCCACTGTTCAGCCGCTGTTTCAAACGGAAGGGTTGGATGCTCTGAATTGACATAGATTTGTGGACAAATATAATCGATATATCCTGTTTGCGAACACCATGTTTCCACATCGACTCCCATTGCGCGATCATTTTCTAGATTTGCCTGAGGGGATACGCCAAATACAACGTCTGGATCCGCCTCTTTCACCGCCGTGTATACCTCTTGTATAAGCAGATTGATGTTTTCCTGCCGCCACTGCTCTAGTGAAAGAGCGTTTTCTCCTTGTTCTTCCTTATAAGCGCTGTAGGCAACCTCGTCGAAAGAGGGATCCTCTGTAGGATAAAAATAATCATCAAAGTGAATACCGTCTACATCATAGTTCTCTACGATCTCCCGCGCACCGTCCGCAATAAGAGTGCGCACCTCGGGATAGGCTGGGTTATAATATTTTCCGCTTCCTGCGCTAGCTGTCCATCCTGCCTTTTCCGGATCACGTCTCCACTGCTGATACGGATTGCTCTGTGCAAGTTCCGGTGGACTCGACTCTGTTTGAATACGCAAGGGATTTATCCACGCGTGGATCTCCATCCCCTCCTTGTGGGCAGCCTGTACCATATAGGCCAGAGGATCATACCCAGGATTGATTCCTTGCCGTCCCGTTAAAAGATGCGACCATGGAAAATATTTAGATTCGTATAGCGCGTCACCAAAGGGCCTCACCTGTACTATAAGAACGTTCATACCGCGTTTTTTCGAAGTGCTGACAATTTCATCGAACTTTTCTTCAAATGTTTTAGCACTCCCGTCCCCGCCGCGCATATCGAGACTCATATATGGCACCCACACGGCGCGTACCTCATCTGGATTTTCTACAGAAAGGATTTCCTCCTGCTGTTGAATAGGCTGAGCCTCTGATGATACTGACGACGCCGACGACAGTGACGACGCTTCTTCCTCCCAGCGTGCAACGGCAGAATTTTCTCCCTGAACAGACATTGTAAGAAATACGGCAGCTCCAAGCATGAAAACAGAAAGCATAGCCGGGTGACGGCTCCAAAATCCCTGCATGGTTAAACATCCTTCCTTTCCTGTTTCCGTGGAATAGTTGACTTTTTGGGGAAGATCCGGTATGATCATCCGGATTTCTTTTTAATATATAAGCACAAATGAGAAAAAAAAGAACAGCTTGCCCTGATGCAGATAGGAGGTTTTTTGTGAAGTTATTTTTAATTTATCTTTTTTTAATCAATGTGGCGGCCATCTCTCTGACTGTACTTGACAAAACAAGAGCACGTCAATCGGGACGACGAATTTCGGAGCGTACGCTGCTTATTGTTTCTGCGCTGGGAGGATCTCCGGGAATGTATCTAACCATGCGCAAAATCCATCATAAAACGCGTCATGCAAAATTTATGATTGGTATTCCCTGCATTTTTGTCACACAGCTTCTGGTGGTATTCTTCTATTTCTTTTTCATCCAATAGATAACAGAGATATTTGTTATTTTTTTTATCGATGGATATACTAAGGGTTGCTGGAAAAGAAAAATCTGTCCTTGCTCTCGGCAATACAATTAAAATTTTCACAAATTACTTCTATTTTTAAACAAAGCTACAAAAAACAAAAATTTCCAGAAATTTTGTCATATTTTTCTTTTCTTTTCCGTCTAACAAGATAGAAAAGGAAAACGCATGTTTTTCTATAATAATATTATTCTTATTTTGGAGGTTTCTTTTTATGAAAAAAATAATTGCTCTTTTTCTCGCCATGGCTATGGCCGCCAGCGCGTTGACAGCTTGCTCTTCTAACGAAGAAAACGTTTCAGAGGGCTCCTCTTCCTCTGTGTCGGAAGAATCCTCTGCGCCGTATGAATTTACGCTTGACGGCGCATATCAGGCCGTTGTAAACGCTTATGGCGAGGACTTTTTGCCCTCTATGGATATCACAGAGGAACAGATGCGCGATGTGATGGGTATCAATACCGAATATTTTGAAGAAGTCAAGGCACAGGGGCCCATGATTTCTACACAGGTGGATACACTCATAGCTGTAAAGGCTAAACCTGACCACGCCGACGATGTCGAGGATGAGCTTAACAAATATCGTGATTCTCTGCTGGGAAATATGAATTATCCTATGAATATGCCTAAAATTGAGGCCAGCGAGGTCGTAACTTACGATGATTATGTATTCTTTGTAATGCTTGGTAAATATAACGATACCGAAACGGACGAAGCTGCCCTGTTAGACTATTATGTGGATGAAAATGATCGCGGAATACAAGCGCTGCATGCCTACTTCAATTATCAGGATCCCGTCTTGCCGGAAGAATCTGAAAGCAGTGTAGAATCCAGCGAAGAAGGTTCCAGCGCTTCACAGGAAGAATCTGTCTCGGAGGATTCGTCCAACGAAGCTGCCCAGTAATCATTTATCACCAACAGCCGCTGTCGCTCTTACGCTTAACAGCGGCTGTCTTTCTAGGAGGGAGCCGCAGTGGTTTTCAGCAGCATCGTGTTTCTATTCCGCTTTTTGCCCATTACGCTTTTTATTTACTATCTATGCCCCTTCCGTCTAAAAAACGCCGTTATCCTGATCGCCAGCCTGATTTTCTATGCATGGGGCGAGCCTTGGTTCATCCTGCTGATGTTCGCTTCCATCCTTGTGGATTACTGTGCCGGCCTTGGAATAGACGCTTGCCGCCGACATGAGATTCTTTGGGGCAAGAGAGCATTTTTGGGACTTTCTCTTGTTTTTAATTTGGGCAGCCTGTGCTTTTTTAAATACAGTGGATTCCTTCTGGACAATTTACGCACACTGGGCTTTGCTGCCCCCGTTTTTAGCGTAGCTTTGCCACTGGGAATCAGCTTTTACACCTTTCAAACGATGTCATACAGCATTGACGTGTACCGCGGCACTGTAAAGGCGGAAAAAAATATTCTCAATTTCGTCACGTTTGTCTGCCTGTTCCCACAGCTTATTGCGGGTCCTATTGTAAAATACTCCGACATCAGCGAAAAGCTCCATTTTCGCCGCGTCTGCTCGCAGGATCTGGAAGAAGGCGCGCGTATCTTTCTGTTGGGTCTGGGGAGCAAAGTACTTCTCGCCAATCAAATCGGACAGTTGTGGAACGAGATGTCTTCTATAGGATATGAAAATCTTTCCGCACCCCTCGCTTGGCTGGGTATTTTTGCCTATGGACTGCAAATCTATTTTGATTTCAGCGGTTATTCCCTCATGGCCATTGGTTTAGGACGGCTTTTAGGCTTTACTTTTCCGGAAAACTTTCGTTTTCCCTATGCATCGCGCAGCATTACGGAATTTTGGCGGCGCTGGCACATTACGCTGGGAAGCTGGTTCCGTGAATATCTGTATATTCCCTTGGGCGGAAATCGCCTTGGAAAAGCTCGTACGATACTCAATCTCTTTGTGGTATGGGCGGCTACTGGCTTATGGCACGGCGCAAGTTGGAACTTTGTGCTGTGGGGGCTATTCTTTTTCGTTTTTCTTGTGCTCGAAAAGAACTTTTTAGGCGAATTTTTGGAAAAACACCGCATTTTCTCCCACTGTTATCTTGTATTCTTAATTCTAATCAGCTGGGTCTTATTTGCCGTGACAGATTTTTCTTCTATTGGCATTTATTTTTCCCGTATGTTCTCCTTTTCTGTGTCAGATGATGTGCTATATTATCTGCGAAACTATGGCCTCATCCTTATTCTGGGGATTTTCTTTGCTGTTCCGTTGTGCCGCCGGATAGGAGAAAAGCTGGGTAAATATCCTGTTCTTCGTTTTGTAGGAATGGCAGGCTTGTTGCTATTTTCCACCGCCTATCTTGTAGATGCCACATATAACCCCTTCCTATATTTCCGTTTTTAGGAGGCAGACTATGAAAAAAACACCCACTTTCTTGCTTTTGGCGGTATTTCTTGCCGTCTTTTCTGTAACGGGGGAAATTCTGCCTTCACGAACTTATTCCGATTTGGAAAATCGTTATTTGGCGCAAAAGCCTGCCTTCTCTTTGGAAAGTTTTTTTAAAAATAAGTTTTCTAAAAGCTATGAGGAATATTGCAACGATCAGTTTCCTGCACGGGACTTTTGGGTAAGCTTAAAATCCTCTACAGAAACTACGCTTGGCAAAACGGAGAATAACAGCGTCGTCCTTGGAAAGGACGGCCAGCTTTTTAACAAGGTTCTGCGGCTGGATGAAGAAACATGGAACAGTCACACTGAAGCTCTTTTGGAATTTGCCAAACGCCATGGCGAAAAACTTACCGTTGCGCTTGTCCCCAATTCTTACGCCATTCTTTCCGATCGCCTCCCAGCGGGACTGCACGAACTGGATCAAAAAAGCGTGATTGATTCGCTTTATGAAAGGCTTACCCCTTTTGCTTGTACGGCCGATCTCTTCCCCACCCTCTCTGCACACAGCAAGGAGTACATTTACTACCGTACGGATCACCACTGGACGACGTTGGGTGCTTGGTACGGGTACGAAAGCCTTTGTACAACTCTTGGCCTTACTTCCACGCCGCTTTCCTCTTGGGAAGGCCATGAGGTTTCTGATTTTTACGGCACCTACTATTCGCGCTCTCGCCTTTCGGGAGCGCAGGCAGATACCATCACATGGTACGACATTCCGGTCGAGAGTGTCTCCTGTGACGGTGTCGCGATGGATGGCTTGTACGATTTTTCTCGTTTTGAAACACGCGATAAATATTCCGCCTTTTTGCACGGCAATCACGGCATTACGGTGATACGCGGCAAAAATCCTTCTTCCTCCAAAAAGCTTCTTGTTTTACAGGATTCTTTCGGAAACAGTCTCACCCCGTATTTTTCGCAAAATTACGCCGAGATCACCGTTATTGATCTGCGCCATTTTGCTCCCAGCATCAACGCATTTATTAATGAAAACGATTTTGATGATATCCTTTTCTTATATAGCTTTGACGGATTTCTCGATGAAAGAAGCGTGCTGCGGCTAAAATATTAATGCGGCAACGAAATATATAAAATTTGAGCACAAGCAGGGGCACCAAGGCCCCTGCTTGTGCGTTTTGGACAGAAATTTTGTTTTTTATTTAATATACTGCGCGCTGGCATAGCCCACGCTCCCCTGAAATCCGACAACATACCAGCCGTTCCATTCTCCGTAAATTGTGACGGGGGAACCATTGGGCATACGGGCAATAATAGGCCCGTCTAAGCTGGGAAGACTGCGCAGATTTAGATTTCCTCCCGCTGTCGTTACCGTCCCTTTACGTTCCTGGCGCGGCGGAGTAATAAACGGTATTCCAAAATATTCTGTCAAAGATTTTACCAGATTGGCAGCAATTTCCGTCAAGTTGTTCTTCAGCCACTCTACATCCTGCACATTATCATGATAGGCTGTTTCCAGTAAAACGGCAGGAG
>CALWIX010000123.1 GCA_944380825.1 uncultured Clostridia bacterium
AAACCTAAGTATTTTAAGGTCCAATTTAACCCATCAGAGCTTCAGATCGATTCTTCCGTCCCCTTTGAACAACACCTCGACTCGCAAGTATCCGGTCAGGTGCGTACAGCCGTCAACGACGCAAGTGTGCGTCCTACTGTGACACTCTCGGTAAACCTTTATTTTGATCAGTTTGATAAGGCGGATGCGTTCCGTTCTACGATGATTAACCCCAACCTAAACGCTGCTGATCTGGCGACAAATGTTGCTACCGGAATTGCAAAGCTCACCGGAAAAACATGGAGTGTGCAGCCTCAGGTAGAAGCTCTTCTGGCGGCTATCTGTAACAACAATACCCGTAATGTCACTTTTTGTTGGGCCGATTTTTCTTTTATAGGATCACTTTCAACAGCCGATGTAGAATACACTATGTTCTCGACATCTGGCAGACCAATTCGCGCCACTGTGTCTTTGCGAATCACCCAGGAACTCGATCCCAAAAATCTTGCGAACTGGGATAAAGATTTTGACTCCGCTTTTAAGGGCGGTATCTCTTCTATCACTAACAGTGTTGGAAACCTTTTAAATGTCAATTTATAAAGCTTGGGGCGCTGTTCCCAGTTTGTTTGAAAGGAGGGAAGGTCTATGGCCCTTTCTAACGTTTTGAGTACAATGGATACCGTATTGACGGGAAATCCCAAAAAGGCAAAATTAACCATTGTTTCTTCTACAGAGCAAGGAGCGCTGGGCTCTTTAGCCATGATAAGCTCTCCTGTCGCTACCCAAGGAGCGCAGAATGCTTTGCAAAGCGGCTTAGGAATAGTTTCTGATGCTGTAGGTGGATTGGGAACCATGTCGATGGACGTTCATTATAATCCCTCGTCGATCCATCTTCAGGCAAATGCGGAATCTATTAACGTTTCTTACTTACTAAAAAATGTGGATGACGGTATACCGCGTCAGCAGACAAGGCCGCCTTCCATTACTATGCGAGTCGATCTTGTCTTTGACGATATGAATGTTAAGGACGCTTTTATGGCTGAAAAATTTAAAATGCTTTCCTTGTCGGAGAGCGCTACCGGGCTTATTTCTTCTGGTGCGGCGCTTGTCCGTTCGATTACAGGCCAGCATTATTCCGTTCAAGCACAAACGAATGGACTTATAAGCCTGCTTAATAAAAAATCAACCCGACAGGTTACATTCAGCTGGGCTGATTTCAGCTTTACCGGTGAGGTAAACCAGGTGCAGGCTCGCTATACCATGTTTTCTACATCAGGAAGACCTATCCGCAGCATAGTAACTCTTGTCATCACACAGGAATTTAACGAACAGGAAAGTAACGATAAATGGAACACCGCTTTCGATAAGGGGTTTGCGGCCAATCTCTCCGACGCTGGAAATCGATCGATTGGTCAAAAGGTGGGCAACCTGCTCAATATTTCAGGTTTTTAAGGAGGTTCTTACATGCCGGGTTCCCTCTCTTTGGGCAGCTTAACTGGTGCGGCAGGCGCCATTGAGCTCTCGCCTGATAATACCTATAAGAGCTTACAGACAAAATATGACGACTTTGCCCTTCCTCAGGCAGCTGTCTATCTGGGGGGAATGGCTCTTACCTCCATCGCTTCTGACATGGTGGTCAATGACATTTCCATCGAGCTTAGCTGCGGTTTTGAAGCTTCTATCGCCAAATTTTGTATTTATAATGTCTATGATCCATCCTCGGGAAAATTTCGATACTCTTTGCTAAAAAAACATCTGATTATGGGCAACTCGATCGAAATCGCTATGGGATATTCCAATAAAATTGAAACCGTATTTGTAGGATTCATCGCCGGGGTAAGCTTTGGCTATCAGGAAGGGGATTTGCCCTATATCGAGGTTTCGTGTATGGATGCCAAAGGAATTATGATGGCCGGTTCCTATGCAGGCCAGCTTACGGCTGATAACTATGCCGATGCTGTCAGTGAAATTCTGCGGCGCACGGGATATGAGGAACTGAAACGTTCAGAAGCCATCCGTGGGATTCATGTGACACCTACTCCAGACGTAGATCCTTCCCTTTTGACAGCTATGCAGGCGCAAGAGGCTGCTCAGCAAGCCGCCGAAACGGCGCAAGCTTCTGTGGACGCGGCACGTAAAGCCGCTGAGGTCAGCGGTTCTGCCGAAGCGCTTGCTAAACTGGAACAGTTAGAGGCTGCGGCTCAAGCAGCCAAAAGCGCTGTGGAAGCTGCACAGGCCGCTTTTTCTATGGCAAAGGAGACATTGACTGTTACTAAAAATGCCATAGAAGAGGCCACTACCGCCATTGCACAGGCATCCAGCGCAGGTATTCCCGCAACGGTTCCCATTCCGCCGGGACCTGTCAGCGATTATACTATGGAGATGGTATCGGAAAGCGACTATGAGTTCATTGTGAAAGCTGCTAAAAAATTTAACTATGAGTTTTTTGTTGAAAAGGGGCACGTCTATTTCCGCAAAGCCAAAAGTGTAAAGGCTCCCGTTGCGGAACTAGGTTCCGGTGAAGGAGTAATTACATTTCATATTGAATACAGTATTACGGGTATTGTGGGAAATATTGAGGCACGCGCGATGGATCCCGGCCAAGGAAAGATTATCAGCTATCAATCGGCGCTTTCCAATACAATTTCTACCGGAAACAAGGCGAAAGGCTTAACCAAAAGCAGCCGGAAGGTTCTTATTGATCCTACCATCGGCACACAGACGCAAGCGGAATCGCGTGTAGCATCACTGATGGAACAGATGTCGTACCGGCTGGGCAGCGTGGAGGCGGAATGTATCGGTATTCCTGAGCTTCTTCCCGGCCGCTTTCTGCGTATTTCTGGTCTGGGCAGCCCTGCCGACAATGATTTTTATCTTACTACTGTTATTCATGAATATCACGACAATTCCGGCTACCGCACCCGTATTGTTGGAAAGGCAGACCAGATCAAGGGGGAGAGCATCCTGTGAGCTTATACGATATTATTGAAGAAATCAACGACAGACAAATTACAAAAACGGAAACGGGCGATACGCGCATTATCGGCGTAATGGTGGGGATTGTGGCTAAAAATTACCATCCCAGTATGGGCGGACGCGTATGTGTGACGATTCCAACACGCGATGAAACAGCCAACGAGCTGCAGTGGGCACGTGTAGCTATGCCTTCCAGCGGAAAAAAATGGGGGCACTATTTCCTGCCCGAAATTGGAGATCAGGTCCTTTTAGCATTTGAAGGGGGAAATATTGAGCGTCCCTATGTTATTGGCTGCTTGCCTATGGACAATAATTCGTTCCTTACCGGTTCGGTCGATTCCGGCAACCAGTACAAGCGCATTGTCACAAAACATGGCAGTTCTCTCACTTTTGAAGACAGCACCATTGCTTCCGATGGATCACAAGATAAAATTACACTTTCCACCGCACAGGAAAAGCATACGGTATGCCTTGACAATGCGATGTCAAAAATTTCGATCACCGATAAAGATGGCAATAACAAGATTGAGATAAATACCATGAGCGGCAATGGCGCTATGACCATTAAGGCCGCGAACTCTTTGACTATTCAGGTAGGAAGTACTATCAAAATTACTATGAACGGCGACAGCGGTGCTGTGAAAATCTCTGCCCAACAGGTTACTATTGAGGCCAGCAATAAGGTTGGCCTTTCCTCAGATGGTATGGTACAGATTGAAGGAGCACAGGTGATGGAGAAGGCCTCTGCTATGTATAAGCAGGAAAGCGGAGGAATGCTTACTATCAGCGGTACGCCCATTCGTCTCGGCTGACGTATCTCAATGCAGGAGGAAGCCCACTATGAACAGCAAAAGTTTTCTGGGCACGGGTATGAAATTCCCGCCCCAAATAGATCCCGGTACCGGCCGTTTTTCTTTATCATCCGGGGCTCAGAGTGTCAAAGAGTCTGTCTATCTAATCTTGATGACTCAGCGCGGTGAAAGATGGCTGGAGCCCTCTTTCGGCAGCCGGATTTTATCTTATACCTTTCTGGATATCTCTCCCACTACCATTACACTTCTGACCAACGAGCTGCGTGCACTGCTGTTGGAACAGGAGCCGCGCATTTCCGATGTCCAAATAGAATTGGATTCGGAAACACGGGAGGGCTGTCTGATCTTTAATTTAAGCTATACTATTACGGAAACCAATACCAGAGACAACCTTGTGTTCCCGTTCTATCTACATCCCGGAGAGGAGGAGAATTATGACGGAGTATCATGAGTTTATTCTCGATTCGAGATCACGCGAGGATCTCGTCCATGAGATGACCCGTCTGGCTGCCTCTTACACCCCAGAATGGAAATTTGATCCTGAAAATCCGGATATAGGCGCCACTATCGCCCTTATTTTTGCTGATCAAATGGCGGATACTGTCGGAGCTCTCAATCAGGTTATGGACAAATACCGCACCGAATTCGTCAATATGCTGGGAATTTCGCTTCTTCCGGCATCTCCAGCAGGCGGCGTAGCGGTTATTAACCTTGTTCCCGATACAG
>CALWIX010000124.1 GCA_944380825.1 uncultured Clostridia bacterium
AACGACACCCTGATGTCGGAGAAAATTCAGTCAACGCTCGTCAACACCATCCCTCTGTGGAAAAGCCAGATGGCCCTCGCTCTGGGCATCGCCCATTCGCAGCAGGCAGCACAGGCACAGCGCGAGGTCACCGATATGACAAACGAGCTGCTGCGCAAGAACGCCGCCGCCCTCAAGATGGCAACTATCGAAACGGCGAAGGAATCCGAGCGCGGAATTGTTGATATAGAGACGCTGCGTGAGACGAACAACTCCCTCATCTCTACCCTCGACGAAGTGATCCAGATTCAGCAGGAAGGCCGCCGCAAGCGTGCTGAGGCCGAAAGTGAACTGGTACAGATTGAAAATCAGCTCAAACAAAAGCTTTTGGATATTCGCGGCTGAAAAAGCAAAAAAATGGTTCCGCCCACTCCTCGCGGCTGGACTGCCTTGAGGAATAATGATAGGTTTATCTTCTTTTGAATAGAAGCTTCAAAGAAAATGAAACAATGAAAAAGGACGTCTTTCGTATGAGAGGCGTCCTTTTTATTTTAGAAATTCAAGCGTTCGATCCGGCTGCAAAGTCTGTTTAGGAGCGTTTCGCTATGGCTGACGATCAACAAACCAAGATTTCTGCGGGAAGATTCCTGCAAAAGGAAATTCCAAATCTGCGCCTGGGTGATGAGATCGAGCATCGCTGTTGTTTCATCGCACAACAAAAAGCGAAGCTGTGGACGCAGCACCCGCGCGATGCAAAAGCGCTGCAATTCCCCTCCGGAAAGCTCGGCCGGATACCGCTCCAGCCACCCTTGCTTGATGTGCAAAGCATCGAGCACGCTTTTTTCCGCTACACCCGATTCTCGCAACGTCTCTCCCAGCCTTAAAAGCGGATCGACAGCTGTCTCCGGATTCTGCCACAAAAGCTGCACCGGACAAAACCCTTTATATTGCGAAAGAGGCTTTCCATCGAGAAGAATTTTACCGGAATCCGGCTTTTCATAACCTGCCAGCAGGCGGCACAGCGTCGTTTTTCCACGTCCGCTGGGGGCAAAAAGTCCTACGCGCTCACCGGACTCAACAGATAAACTGACATCTTGCAGTACATTCGGAAATCCCCGGCGGTAGCCAAAGCTAATTTTTTGGGCTTCTAAAAGCATCGATTTACTCCTCCTCCTGCGGTGACAGCAAACATCTTACCCAACCATTTCCCGCCGGATGGTACGGGATCTCGCCGGATGTACACTGCGCACGGCAGTGTGGGCAGCGCGGCGCAAACAAACAGCCCTGTTCTATCTCGCCGGGATAGGGCTGCGCCCCCGAAACAGCGGTAAATTCACCGCAGGGCAGCGCTTTCCACAAGGCTTGGGTGTAGGGATGGCGCAGTTTGCCGGACGCAAAATCGGAGGCTGACGCTTCTTCCACCGTTTCGCCCGCATACAATACGACGACACGGTTAGATACTGTCAGCGCCAAATCCAGATCGTGCGTGATAAAGAGCACGCCCGCACCCCCCTTGGCCATCTCGCGAAAATGGCCCAGGATCCTCCCGGCCGATTGCGCGTCAAGCCCCGGCGTGGGTTCATCGGCAAGAATGAGCCGCGGCGACTGCAAAACGGCCGACGAGATCAGTACCCGGCGCGCCATTCCGCCGGAGAGTTCAAAGGGGTAAAGAGACTGTGTTTCCTCTTTTAACCCATAGCGCGCTAAAACTTCCCGGCAGCGCTTTTTTATCTCTGCGCCGCGCTCTCCCTTGCGAAGCTGTGCCCCTACGGTCATCAGCGGGTCCAGATAGTTGACCCCTTGCGGCACAAGCGAAATCTCCTTGCCGCGCAGACGTGCTGCCCGCGCCGGATCGAGAGGCGTGCCATCATAGAGAATGCTCCCCTGCATGGAGGCATTATACGGCAGAAGCCCTAAGATTCCGTGGGCCAAAAGACTTTTTCCCGAACCGCTCGAACCAACGACGGCGACGATCTCACCCGGCAGGACCGTTAGAGAAAGATCGCGGATGACCGTGAGCATCCGACGGCGAAATCCGGACTCGTATTGTAAAAATGAGATAGAAAGATGGCGCACTTCCAAAATCGGATTCATGCTACTCCTCCCCCTTTATTCCTGTGCGCTGGCCGGATCCAGCAAGCGGCGCAGACAATTCCCTGTGACAGAAAACAGCAGCGTCACAGCTGCCAGAGACAGCCCCGGCAACACCGCCAGCCACCATTTTCCCGTGGTGAGATAGCGCATACTCTCTGAGAGAATCACGCCGATGGCGGGCTGTTCCGGCGGCAGGCCGAAACCTAAAAATGTGACGCTCGCTTCGTGCAGGATCGCGTGGGGGAACTGCAGAATCAGCCCCGTGAGAAACTGCGGAAACAAGTGAGGGAGGATGTGGCGGCGGAAAATGGAAAAACGGGACGCACCCAGCTTTTCGGCTGTCATAACATACGGTGCTTGACGCAGCTGGAGCACCTCGGAGCGCACGATGCGCGCCAGCGAGGGCCAATGGCTCAGCGACACGCCTGCTACAACGCCGATAAATCCTTTTCCAAATGCGAGGGAGATGAGAATGACTAACAGGATGTGTGGGATACCCATACATAAATCAATACACCAGGAAACGGCGGCATCCGCTTTGCTTCCCAGCGTGGCAGCGGCCGTTCCCAGCAGCAGCGCCAGCGCGGTGCTGACTACAGCCGTAAGCAGACCGATACGAATGCTCAGCGACAACCCCGCCAAGGTGCGGGAAAGCATATCGCGTCCCATCCAGTCTGTACCGAACAGGAACGAAAACGAAGGCGACTGGTTTTTTCGAGAGAAATCGGTCTGCATAGCTTTCGTGGAAAATACTATTCCTGCTACCATGACCGCCGCTAAAAGAAGTACGGCCACTGTAACAAACAGGATGGCAGATTTTCGGCTGTTCCAATTTTTTTCTATCATTTATGTGCTGCCCTCCTTCGAATTCTGGGATCGATCACTCCATAGAGAAGATCGGCTATGAAATTGCCGCCAAACACCAGTGCTGCCGTCACAACGGTAATTCCCAAAAGCAGCGGCATATCGCTGCCAAGTCCGGCGCTTACGGCGGCTTGTCCCAGCCCCGGGTAGGAGAACACCTGCTCCGCTATGACGGATCCGCCGATGATTTCGCTAATGGAACCAAATTGCAGCGTAATGGCCGGAAGCGCCATATTGCGCAGCCCGTGACGCAGCAGGATAGACGACTTCGATTCTCCCCGGGCACGGGCAAACAGAACGTAATCTGATTCGAGTACATCTATCATTTTTTCGCGGGTATGCAGAGCAATATTCGCCACTCCCGTTACGCTTAACGTAAGAGCCGGCAGGATAGCATGAGCCAGCCTGTCCGCAAGGGTGACGCTTGCGGCATCCGCTCCAATCGGGACGGAAAGTCCTATTGGAAGGATACCCAGCCATACGGCAAACACCAGCAAGAGAAGAATCGCCAACCAGAACACCGGTGTGCTCGAAATGAGCAGACAATAGCCGCGTATTAGGCGATCCGGCCATTTTCCGCGGGTCCATCCGGCCGCAGCCCCTAACAGAAAGCCCAATACGCCGGATAAGATCCATGCCGATACCATCAGCCACAACGATCCTCCCAAGCGCTCCCCTATGATCTGCAAAACGGGACGTCTATAAAGCAGAGAATCGCCGAAATCGCCGCGCAGTGCGCTGCCAAGCCACTGGAGATAACGCTCGGCAGGAGGCGTATTTTTTCCCCAATAGGCTTCCAAAACTTCTATTTGTTCCTGACTCATGGAGCCTAGTGCTGCCTGCCCGATGTTGGTTTGCAGCGGATCGAGCGGCGATGCATTCATCAATAAAAACGCCGCCAAGCTTACGCCCAGCAGCAATAGTATCATTCTCAAAAGCTTTTTTCCTGCAAATTGCAGTCGGTGTCTCATTCCTCCATCCTCCTTGAAAACGCATTGCGAGGGGGCTACGCGCCCCCTGGGCCCCGCGCTGGGCCGAAGGGGCGGACCCTTTGCTTTTCAGGCACACGCCGGAAAAGTGAAAAAGAGCGGGCCTATATTTACTCTTGTGCAAACTGCCATTGAGCGACATTATTAACGATGGACCACCCATGACCATGGGGATGAATCTTCTGCGCGGCGACTTGCAGGCCGTCACGCACCCAGTACAGATGGCTGACATTGACAAGCCATACCCACGGAATATCGCCTTGCTGCGTTACGCCGGTGGTTCCGTCCCACTGCGCAAGCTTCCAAAGCCTATACGATTCCTCTAACTCCGAGCTTTGCAAGGCTAGATCCATGTATTCGTCCACTATGGGATTGGAGTAGGGGGAATACTGCGCAGAATCCGAGTCGGGCGCTGTGTGGTAAATATTATATAATTCCATTGGCGTATGCGCGCCCCATCCCCACACAAGCGGATCTGACAAAGCGCGGTCATAGGCTGTATCCCAGCCGACCCCCTCAATCGTGCAGGAGATCCCAAGCTCGCCGAGCTGGCCCGAAAGATCGGCTGCCAGCCCCTGCCGTACCGAATCTTCGCTGGAGTACAGAATCGTCAGCTCTGCGCGCACGCCGTCCTTTTCGCGCACGCCGTCATCCCCCAATATCCACCCCGCTTCGTCAAGCAATGACGCCGCTCCTTCGGGATCATACTCTACTTGCGACGCTTCATTGTACCAAGGCATTTGATCACACACGCTGTACGCCGGTGTGCCATACCCGTTTAAAACGTTGGCGATCATTTCTTCGCGATCGATCCCTATATTGATCGCGCGGCGTACCGTAAGATCCGACGTGACGGGGTTTCCTTGTGTGGGAAGGTTGATCCCGCGGTTGTCCACGCTCTCTACGGACAGCAGGTTGTATCCCTCTGGCGCCTGATCCGAATAGGTGGCGGAGGTGTACGCCAAATCCGCCTGCCCGGCCTGCACCGCTAAAAAGGCCGCATCCTCCTCCATAAACAGGATGGTCACGCGTTTCATTTTAGGGGCTTCGCCGTAATACTCCGGATTTGCCTCTAAAATTACCTGCTGGCCGCGATCCCACTGCTTTAGGATATACCGGCCGGAACCTATTGGATTTTGCCCATACGTTTCGCTGTTGTAAGCGTGTTCCGGAACGATCCCCACGATGGCCATCGTATACGGCCAGATGGAGAACGGCGTTTTCATGTGGAATATCACGGTTGTATCGTCGGCAGCTTCGGCATAATCGAGCATGGTAAAATCATTCACCGAACTCGAGGCTTTTACCGTATTGTAAGTAAACGCCACATCAGAAGCCGTAAGCGGCTCTCCGTCGGTAAACTTCACATCGTCGCGGATGTGCACCGTCCACGTCAACCCATCGCTGCTGGCGGAATAATCCGTCGCCAGATCGTATCCGATCGTCAGATCGGTATTCGTCACCGTCAGCGTGCTTTGGATAAGCGGCTCATGCACATGCTCGCCCGCTCCCCATCCAAATGCCGGATCAAACCCTGCTTCCGGCTCGGAGGTAGGACCCATTACGATAACAACAGAATCTTTCGGCTCCATACTTTCTTGCGAAACGGCATCGTCCGGTGTGCTCGCACATCCGGTCACGGTTCCCCAGACTAGCACAAGCGTTAAAAATAGGCAGATCCATTTTTTGGGTTTTATCAAATCTTACTCCTTCTTTCTATCCGATTCGATATGGCGCACAGCGTCCTGTAAAACCGTTTGATACGGTACGCCGTTTTTTTCTGCGAGGGCCGAAACGTCGTCAAACTCCGGCTTTTCGTGGCAGATTCCAAACCCCTGGGCCAATTTAACGCGCACTTCTCCCCACTGGGTGTGAACGCTGGCGCTGCCCGGCGTGAGAAAATATTTTGCGCACCGGCGCGCACGCAGACCGTTCGTCGTCGTTTGGGTAAGAATTTCGCGGGCCATCTCGGCTTCTTTTTCCGGTACGCAGAGCACTGTCAGCACATGGCCGGAACGTCCTTTTTTCATCGTTCCGGCTACCGTATAAACATCCAAAGCCCCTGCCTGCAAAAGACGAGAACAAGCAAACGCTAGCCCTTCGGGCGTCATATCGTCAATATTGCAGGTCAGCTCGACAATCTCGCCGTTGCTCCCCTCCCCGGTTTCGCCGAGGAATACGCGCACGCAGTTAGCCTGGGCAAATTCTTTGGTACCGATTCCAATTCCTACCTTTTGGACTGCCATCATGGGCATAGGACCAAAGGACGAAGCAAAATGGGCCACCAGCGCCGCACCGGTAGGCGTGCACAGTTCTCCTTGTACCGATCCGCCGTAAACGGGGATTCCCTTGAGCAGAGCTGCCGTTGCCGGGGCCGGAACAGGCATCACGCCATGCGCGCAGCGCACCGTCCCGCTTCCTACATGAATGGGCGAGGCCACAATGCGATCTACACCTAAAAGCTCTACCGCCAAGCATACACCCGTTACATCCGCTACGGCATCCAGCGCGCCGACTTCATGAAAATGCACGTCTCCCACCGGACATCCGTGAGCTGCCGCTTCGGCCTCGGCAATCGAATCGTAGACGGCGCGGGCGTTCTCTTTGACACGCTGCGGCAGCTCTAAGCTGTCAATTAGCTGCGCAATATGCATGGGGGAAGCGTGATGATGATGGCCGTGATCGTGCATATGCGCATGGTCATGGGTATGAGGGTGGTCATGATCATGATGGGAGTCATGATCATGCGTGTGATCGTGAGAATGTTCATGATCCGGCAAATCATCCGGCTCTATCTCCTCATGACCGTTCACTGTGACACACATATGAACGCCGGCAATGCCGCAGGTGCTCGCCGCACGCGGCTCCACCTTCACCCCCGGCAGACCGAGTTCGTTCATTTTCTTTAAAAAGCCTTCTTTATCCTCTAAAAGATCATACAGCGCCGCCATCAGCATGTCGCCAGCGGCGCCCATATTGCACTCTATGTAAAGCGTTTTCATCCTTTTTCATCCTCCAATCCTTCCATTTGGTTAATCCGGCTGGCAAGGTATCCGGCCCCAAATCCGTTATCAATATTGACTACGCTGCACCCCGATGCACAGGAATTAAGCATGGAAAGAAGCGCCGATAATCCGCCGAAATTCGCTCCATACCCGACGCTGGTGGGCACCGCAATGACGGGACAATCCACTAATCCACCGATCACAGAGGCAAGGGCGCCCTCCATTCCCGCAACGGCTATAACACACCGCGCACTCATCAGCGTATCGAGGTTCGACAGCAGCCGGTGCAGCCCGGCTACTCCCACGTCATACAGGCGTATCACTTTATTTCCCATTGCTTCCGCTGTCAGCGCGGCTTCTTCCGCAACGGGAATATCGCTTGTACCGCCGGTAGCTACCACAATCTTTCCACGAAGCGTTTGTTCCTTCGGAAATGCGATCGCCAGACGTGCATCGGGATGATACTCGAGCGGAATCGTTTTTTGTACTAGATCGGCTGCCTGCGGAGCAATGCGGGTGATGAGCACATTCCGGCACCCGCGCTCTCCCATAGCGGCGGCAATACCGGCAATTTGTTCCGGCGTTTTGCTGGCTCCATAAATCACCTCAGCCGAACCTTGCCGCACCCCGCGGTGAAAATCGATCTTCGCGTAGCCCAAATCCTCAAACGGAGATTCCTTAAACTCCAATAGTGCTTTTTCCGGCGTTACACTTCCGTTTGCCACGCCGCGCAGAAGCTCTAAAATTTCATGACGGTTATCCACTCTTTATAAACCTCCTCCATTTGATTTTTTCCGCGCCTGCAAATCGAGCATCACCGCGGAAAACTCTCCGTGCAAATGAAGGAGAATTTCCTCCCGTTTTTGCACGGCAAGAGGAATCTCATCCGCCGTCAGCTCAATGCGTGCACCGCCATCTTTCGTCAAACGTACACGGAAATCCTTAAACCCCATCTGGGCCATGTTCTCCTCGGCGCGTTGGATTTTGGCGAGCATCTCTTTCGTAATCGGTACCCCGCACGGCACACGCGTTGCAAGGCAGGCGTAGGCCGGCTTATTCCATGTAAAAAGTCCTGCTTGCCGCGAAAGGCGGCGGATCTGCTCTTTCGCCAGATTGCATTCCCGCAGCGGCGAGCGCACCTGCAGTTCTTGCAGCGCACGCATACCGGGACGATCCCCTGCGTCGTCGGAAGCGTTTGTTCCATCGAGTATAACGGTATATCCGTCTGCAAGCGCCTTTTGCTGCAGCGCTGCAAACATCGCCCTTTTACAGTGATAACAGCGATCCGGCTCGTTTACTGCGACGTTTGGCGCCGCGAGAATTTCGAGCTCTATTACGCTTAGAGGCATTTCTAATTCTTCGGCTAAGCGCCGCGCGTCGCGCAGTTCAAATTCCGGCTGAAATGCTGTTTTACAATAATAGGCCTGCACATTTTCGCCATATTGCTTTGCCGCCCACAACAGATACGCGGAATCTACTCCGCCAGAAAAAGCCAGCGCGGCCTTCGGACTGTGCCGAAAAAATTCCTGTAATGTCATGGTCACCATCCTTTCTACATCCAAAAAATAAAAAGGTATCTGCTTTCCATTCTGGAAAACGGATACCTTCTTAGCATCTCTTTCATTTCTATCAGCAAAAACAAGCTTCCCTTTATGCGCTCCAGCTCTCCTATTCCAGCTTCTGCCGGATTCACGGCTTCCTGCCGCATTGGAGATAGTTACCTTACAGTATTTCTATTATAACAGAGAATTGTAAAAATGCAAGATAAATTCCAAACAGCCTACGGTTTTCGGAAACAAGCCATAGAAAGCCACACCCCAAATATGCTATAGTTATATTTAGAAAAGGATCCTCCCCTGTTTTGATTGATTCCTACATTCCGGCCAACATGCACCTTAATAAGGGGCACAAGTGTCAGGATAGAATAGCCGCCTCACTGCACCGAGGTGGCTATTCTTTTTAAGCAGCCGATGATTATGGGGGAGAGCAATATATCCTATTCCTGTGTGTGGGATACGATAGATCTGTGTGTGATTAAATTCTCTGAGAGGAGGGGTAACAGAATCAGAGTATCTGAAAAAGGACAGTAAGACGGATTATCGTCTGGAGGACGAAACCGCGAATAATCGAAAGGAGGTAATACCGCTTATTGGAGAAGTCAGAAAATAAGATATACTCTCTGTTAATAACTACCGTTTAAATGTTTTGATCATACTCGTTTGATATGGTTACAGTGGACATTAGACAGAAAATTTTCGATTGATATATTCAAATTATTTTTGCAGAGATGCGGTTAACTTTTCTTTTATTCTGTCAAAGGATCCTTTGATAACCACAATCTTGAGATAATTGGATAGGTGGTGCTTTATAACGAATAATTTAACAATAACTTTTAATGACTGGATTATAACTCCTCCAGATGGAATCATCGCACGGCAATACGATAACCTGTCGCACAATTTGATTGTAACAGGCGATTTTCCGGAAGGGTATATGTGGGAAATGCTGATGTGGTGCAAGGGCAATTATAATATTATCACCATGACGCAGACGGGAACAACTCTTTCCGCACCTCTCACCGACAAAGATTTAGCCCTTTCCGGAATTTATAAGATGCAGCTGCTAGGTACTATAGGCGATGAGGTACGACATTCTAACGTGATATATGTTGACATACCGTCCAGCATTGACGGAGATATCAACTGGCCAGAGGTACCTACCGTGTTCCAGAAGTATCTCCAGCAGGTACAGGGTTTTGTTTCTGAAGCGCAAACCTATGCGGGAAGTGCGCAGAATGATGCTACATCCGCCCTACAAGCCGCGCAGACCGCTACCGAAACGGTTGCGCATGTACAGGACTACATCCAGACGGCAAGCAACGAGGCGGCAAGAGCTGAGGACGCTGCTCAAACAGCAACAGCCGCTGAAAATGAAGCCGAACAACATGCCGCCAGCGCAGAAACCTTTGCGCAGCAGGCGGCACAATCTGCGACACAGACAGCCGATAAAATTCCACTCTCGCAAAAGGGTACCGCAAGTGGTGTGGCAACGCTGGACAGCGATGGAACTCTCCCCACACAGCAACTCCCTATTATCCCTATAAATCTTGGCGGTACAGGCGCAACCACAGCAGAACAGGCAATTGAAAATCTTAATATCGTACCGCAAACATCTACAGAGCTAATCAAGCCATACACACACACTAAAAACGGATCCACCCATAATTTAACGGGTCCGGCGGGCGCCGCTGTGATTCAGTTTTCGGCAACGGCAGATTATAACGCCGGCGATACAGTAGCGGTCAACGGCGTTACACTATTAGCAGCCGATTTACGAGGAATGTCTCTGCCGGACAAGGCTTTTGTTTCTGGCGCAAATGTGCTAGCCCTTGTTTCCGAGACAACTAGCGGCGGATCTATTACCTTTCAGATTCTTCCTTCTGTCTCTAATCCTAACCTTCTAGATAACTGGTACTTTGCCGGCGGTGGAAGCCAGCAGGGAGGCGGACAGCTTCCAATTAACCAGCGGGGGCAGACGAGTTATACAGGTAATGGTGCGTATGCCATAGATCGTTGGATGTGCGCATCAAGCGCAACATTATCTTTCTCACAGGATAGCATCGTTTTAACTGCCGATGACAGCACCTATGGAATTATACGACAATTTTTGGAACCTACAAATTTTTTATTGGGGCGTACAGTAACTGCGAGCGTAATGCTTTCTAACAACGGATTATATTCCTTTACTGCGAATATTCCTACTGAAATGTCCTCGGGTAACTTAAATCTTGCTCAAAAAAGTTATACTTCTGGTAATTTTTCAATATGGTTTTACAATGGAAAAATAATGTATCAACTTGTAGCTAACGCAGGAGAAACTATTCAGATTGTTGCTGCTAAGTTGGAATTAGGCTCCGCTCAAACTCTTGCATCTCAAGATAGTGAAGGCAACTGGGTTCTCAATGATCCACCTCCAAATTTCCAGCAAGAATTGGCGAAATGTCAAAGGTATCAGCTAGTATTGAGCAGTACGGATTCCAACTCGGGTGTAGGCGTATGTTCTGTCGAAACCGATACGAGTGCTCAGGCATTGATTTCTCTTCCAATTACAATGAGAAGTAAGCCAGCTGTAACATATACTGGTAATTGGGGGGTATTGATAAATGGAAGTATAAACGCAGTATCTGCAATTTCTATGGTGTCTATAAACAATAATGCCATTATATGTCAGCTAACAGCCAACGGCCTTGCGGCTGGCAGCTGCGGAATATTAAGATGCAATAGTGATACAAATGCAAAAATTATTTTCGATGCTAATCTATGAGGTGGACTATGGAAGAAAATAAAAGCAGCGTCTATGTTTACACAGATGATAAAAACAGAATTCTTCGCTGTGAAGGCGGATACACTCTCGGCAATATAAAAGATTTTACCGGTTGGACGCTTATCGATGAGGGAAATGGGGATAAATACAACCTTTGCCAGTCTCATTATTTTCAGGGTGGTTTATACACGGAAGATGGTCTTCCTCGTTATAAGCTTGTGGATGGCAAGGCAGTGGAACGTACAGAGGAAGAAATTTCAGCTGATAGAGCTGCTATTCCCTCCTCGCCTCCAACAGTTCAGGAACAGCTTCGGGCGGATGTGGATTTTTTAGCGGCTATGGCTAATATTCAGCTTTAAGAAAGGGACGGATATTATGACGGTTTTTGAAATGGCCCAAAAGTATTACCCACGCTTGTGGGATGAAAGCAGAATCCGGCAACTTATGGCTGCCGAAAGACTAACAACCGAACAATACAAAACCATTACTGGAAAAAATCCAGAACTATGATGAAAGAGATTGCTAGAAGGGGGAGAAATCTTGCAAGGAATCGATATTTACAACGGCACAGGAACGGTAGATTTTTCTGCCGTCAAAGCGGCCGGATATGATTTTGTTATGATCAAATCCAGCGAAGGCCAAACATTAACCGATAAATCACTCTTGCGAAATTTGCAGGAGGCTGCGGCGGCTGGATTGCATACCGGTGTATATCATTGGTTTTGGGGTCGATCTTATGCGGAAACACAGAAGGAAATCGATTTCTTTCTACAGACCATTCGCGGCTGCAAAATGGAAATGCCGGTTGCGCTTGATGTAGAACAGTCGGATCTTTTACAGCTTGACAAAACAGACCTTACTATGTATATCAAGCAATGGATGGACGGTGTAAAAACCGCTGGATATTATCCCATTTTATACGCTAATAAAAACTGGCTGACAAATTATATTGATACAGCGAAATTATCAGATTATGATGTCTGGCTTGCCCAGTATAATGACAAAATCACCTACACTGGGCCGGGCAATGTCGGAATCTGGCAATACACGAGTACTGGGCGTGTGCCGGGAGTACGCGGTGGAACAGGAGACTGCGATGTAAACGAATGTTATCGTGACTATCCCTCCTTTATCCGTGCGGGAGGATGGAACAACTATCCCAAAACCAATACTACTCCCGATGTAAGCTGGGACACAAAGGAAAAATCTCTTCAGGTAGGCACATCTTATCAGGCGCTCTGTACGGTGCGAAACACCGAGAAGCGCCCCTCCGTCCGTGTAGATAAACCAGAAATTTGTGCTATCGAGCGTATGGGACCAGATTATTTGTCTCGCTCCGGCCGGGTAGGAGACTTATATACCATTACCGCCATAGCACCCGGAGAGGCCCGCGTAATTGCCAGTCTTGAGGGAGAGGATAGCGCATCTTTCCCGGTCTATGTGCAGACGTAACGCATGCTATCATCTTCTGCCCAGCACGATTGCGCACAGTCTCCCGATTGCCCATGTTACGATTTAGATAAAACATGCAAACCAGAAGAAAAATACCATGGGCATACAAAAATGATGCGGAAACACATCGAGAAATTTTTTACTGATTTCACTGACTTGAGATTAAAAAATCATTTTTCTATTGTCAGCACGGTGGTAACTTAATCTGCTCTTTTAACAGATAAAAACCTTTAAAGATGCTATAATATCAATCATTTTTAGAGAATAAAAAACAAAAGCGAGAGAGCTAAACTCTCTCGCTTTTGTTTCATTTATTTTTAAAATTTTTCAGTTTAAAATAATACCATTTCATTCTAAAAATTACGATTTTAAGCAAACCAAATGTGCAATTCCCGGAATATTTTCTCCTTGCTGCGACGACGTAGTAGACATCAGCGCGCCTGTTCCGATAAACAAAACGTTTGTAAGTTTACGTTGTACCATTTTCTTCAGAATTATCGAACATAATACGGCTGCGGAACATCCACATCCCGATCCGCCGGCATGGACATCTTGCTTTTCTCGGTCATACAGCATCAGACCGCAATCATTATGATAGGGCGCAATCTCCACACCATCTCGTCTTAAAAGTTCCTGCAGCAAATGGGACCCCACTGCTCCCAGATCTCCAGTCAAGATAACATCGTAATCAGACGGACAAGTTTGTGTGTCTGTCAGAAAATCCGTTAGGGTTTGTGCTGCTGCCGGAGCCATGGCGGCTCCCATATTGGCGACATCCTTAATTCCTAAATCACAAATACGTCCAAACGTTACCGCTGAAATGTATGGTCTTTCCTTTTCTCCACAAGCAAGCACAGCCGCACCGGAAGCCGTAGCGGTCCACTGAGCAGTAGGAGTACGCTGGCCTCCATACTCTAAAGGAAAACGAAATTGCCGCTCTGCCGAACAAAAATGCGATGATGTAACAGCCATACAGCGCTGCGCCGCTCCAGAATCAACAAAAAGAGAGGCAAGGCCCAAGGTTTGCGCCATGGTAGAACACGCTCCATACTGCCCTAAAAATGGAATATTTAAACTTTGCAATCCAAAAGTGGATGAAATACATTGGTTGAGAAGATCTCCTGCAAAAATATATTGAATATCTTTCTCTGTTACTCCCGCTTTTTTCAAAGCTTCTTCTGCCGCTTCCTGCTGAAGCCTACTTTCTGCCTTTTCCCAGCTTTCTTGTCCAAGAGTGGTATCATCGTGCACGGCATCAAAATACTCCGAAAGTGGACCATCTCCTTCTTTTTTCCCTACGATGGAGGCAAACCCTTGAATTTTCGGTTTGTTTTCAGTGATAATTGTATAGTTTCCAATTCTCCTTGCCATCGCATTTCCTCCTAAAACAATCCAATAATATATAGAATAATTCCATATAAAATGGATGCCACAATGCCATATACCAAAACGGGTCCGGCAATGGTAAACATTTTTGCACCGATCCCCATAACATATCCTTCTGATTTAAACTCCATCGCAGGAGATACAACCGAATTGGCAAAACCGGTAATCGGAACAAGCGTTCCCGCTCCTGCATAACGTGCAATATTATCATATACACGCAGGGCCGTCAAAAGAGCTGAAAGTCCAATCAGACTAATCGAAACAGCTGCACGGGCTTCTTGCAGCTCTAGTCCAACCGACTGATACAAATTAACAAGCGCTTGACCGGCCGCGCATAAGGCTCCTCCAAAAGCAAACGCACGCAGACAATTTTTTACCAGATGGCTTTTAGGTGAAGCCCTTTTCGCCATTTCGGCATACTCTTCTTTTGCAATCTTCTTCATATTATTTTCCTCTTAATCTTCCCATTCTACTTGCTAATTGCAAAAACTGTAACTTATTTTGCAATTATGCACAATAGGCTATTTTATTTTGAATTTTAAAAACATTTTTCCCAAAATACAATTTGATATACTTAAAAATATGGCTTGTAAATATATCGGCTTGATAGAAAAATTCATTTCTATTATTTATGGTAGAAAGTTTTGAAAAAACTTCTTATTTGTATTCAAATCCCCTTGACAAAATCAAAATGTATATGCTATAATCTATCAGTCACAAAAGTTTGCGGGTGTAGTTCAATGGTAGAATCCCAGCCTTCCAAGCTGGTCGTGTGGGTTCGATTCCCATCACCCGCTCCACAAGGAAGTTTTCCTTCCTCAATTTTAGTTGCGCCAATAGCTCAGCTGGATAGAGCAACTGCCTTCTAAGCAGTAGGCCAGGGGTTCGAGTCCCTTTTGGCGCGCCATATATGGTGGGTATAGCGCAGTTGGTTAGCGCGCCAGATTGTGGCTCTGGAGGCCGAGAGTTCGAATCTCTCTATCCACCCCACATTCGAAATACGAGGCCGGAACGTTTTTCTGACCTCGTATTTCTCCCATATTGGGCTGTAGCCAAGCGGTAAGGCAACGGACTTTGACTCCGTCATTTCGCGCGTCCGAATCGCGCCAGCCCAGCCACCAGACTGAGTCTGGACGCAACTTGCGTTCTGGACTCAGTTTTTGTTTTGTCTTTTTACTCCTGTTTCAAGCGGATATCTATTTTTCAACACTTCTTATCCGCCTGAGTGAAGATGTGATTTGCGTTTCGAGAGCATTTTTTATTTTGACTTCGCTGTACATTCTTATTCTTTCTACATTGTAAAACCTTTGTCTATAATCATTCTGTGCGTACTTTTCACGCAGTTGAATTTTGTGATATAATATCTGCAGAAAAATAAAAACGCGGCAGCGTATTGCTCCCAGCTGGCTAACTGGAGAGAGTATGCATGATCTGCTCACCGCAGGTGTGGTATACTGTACGCACAATAGCCGCAACGCGGGCAGTAAAGTGTGGCTTCTCGCACAGCGCTGCATGGCGTAAAGATACAAGCCTGCGTTAGCCTTGCAAAATATTCCGGAAAGCTCAGGTGGAGAACGGATGCAAACAAAAGCAACCTTCGCAAAAGAGGATATCTTTCAAAATCTCCCTATCCCAGCCGCCCTGCAAAAGATGATCCTACCGGCAGTAGCCAGCCAGTTGATTGTCCTTATTTATAACATGGCGGACACCTTTTTTGTGGGCCAGACAAACAATCCTTATATGGTAGCAGGTACTTCTTTGATTCTGCCTGTGTTCAATATTACTCTATGCCTTGCCGGACTGGCAGGAATTGGAGGAGGCTCTCTGATCTCCCGCCTGTTGGGGCAGTCAAAAGAGGAAGAAGCCAAGAAGGTCAGCGCTTTCTCCCTATATCTGGCTTTATTTATCGCCGCGCTGTTCTCGATAGGAATTGCTGTGTTCATGCACCCCATTCTACAGCTTCTGGGCGCTGGAGAAAACACCTACGAATACGCTCGGCAATATGCTTTGTGCGTCATTGTTCTGGGCGGTATTCCCACCGTGCTGTCCAATGTGCTGTCCAATTTGATTCGCAGCATCGGCCGTTCTCGAGAGGCCAGCGCCGGTATTATTTTGGGAGGACTTCTAAATATCGCTTTAGATCCGCTGTTTATGTTCGTTCTGCTGCCAAAAGGGTTTGAGGTGCTGGGGGCCGGACTTGCCACCTGTATTTCCAACTGTGTAGCGTTTTTGTTTTTTATCGTTGTACTGCTGCGAATAGGACGCAGCTCTGTGATCACCTTTTCTCTCAAGATAGGACTGCCCAGCAAAAACAGTATAATTGACGTATTCGGCGTAGGCGTTCCATCGGCCGTTGCTACGCTTTTATTCGACCTAGATTATGTAATTATCGACAAGCTGATGGTCTCGCACCACGAACTGGCACTGGCTGCCATTGGCATCGTTCTGAAGGTAGAAAGGTTTCCGCTGAATGTGGGAATCGGTATCTGTCAGGGAATGCTGCCTCTTGTTGCCTACAATTTCAGTGCCGGAAATGGAAAACGGATGAATGACACTATTCGGCTCTCGCGCAGATTGGGTTTAGTAATTGCCGGAATCAGCATTATTTTGTATGAGATATTTGCTGTGCAGTTTTCTAGTCTGTTCATATCAGATCCCCAGACAGTGGAGCTGGCTTCCCAATTTCTTCGTGTCCGTGTGCTGGCTACTCCGCTAATGTTTATGAGCTTCTTTACGGTTTATCTGTTCCAAGCCTTCGGAAAGGGACGAATTTCATTATTTTTAGGAGTAACAAGATGGCTAGTATTTAACATTCCTATGCTGTTCCTTCTCAACGCTATCTTTGGAATGTTCGGGATCGTCTGGTCACAGGTATCGGCAGATATTTTAACAGTGCTTCTGTCTGTTTATGTATTTCAAAAATATAGGCCATCTTTTCCGGAAAACTGATTTTTCTGCCCTTATCCGGCTATCGGGCAAAAAGCTTAAACTTTCTGCCATTGCCAGCGCTCTAAAAATCTTCCTATTCTCTTGGCAGTAAGCCCCACCAAAACGGCAGCAGCTATGGTTCCTTCCCTCACGCCTTGTAGGCTTCCGGTAAAGACGAGGGACAGCGTTATGGCAATCACGACAAGCGTTACATCAAAGGCGACTTTCATGTATCCAAATTTGATCGGCAGCACCCGGCAGATCGCCAGCACCACACCTTCGCCTGCAAGCACTACCACGCCCGCTTTTACCTCAAAGCTGACCCCTATGGCTACCAAAAGCACCCCGATTAGGCACACAATCCACTGCTGCCAGTAGGCAGAGCAGGTAACCCCCTGCACAGCCCACACGCCAAAGTCGGTGAGGAATCCAAAGAAAAACGCTACCGGAAGCTGCATGAGCTGGATGAGCTGGTAATTTTTTCGCAAAATTAGGATCTGGATAAGAATAAATACACAGTGCATTATGATGGTAGCATTACCGACTGTTAAAGGGGTAAACAGACTTACTGCATAAGGTACACTGGAGATTGGCGATGTTCCCAAATCCGCTTTAATCGAAAATGCAACGCCAAAGGCCATAATCGACAGTCCTATCAGCAAAAGCAAATAGCGTTGGAATAGATGCGAAGGCATTTTATCATTCAAATTCCTCATTCCTTTCAAAAACACCATATTTACGTCTCCTTTCGGGAGCCGCCAAAATATGGCTTGTGCTACGTTTCTATTGTCTCAAAATCATATATAATGCAAAAAGAAAGCAGTGTTCACTGCTTTCTTTTTGCATTATATTTTATTTTCTTTTATTATACTCCCAATCTATTATTTCTGCAAGTTTTTGTAAAAAGGCTGTATATCTTTTCCCATTGTAAATAGGTAGCTCTCTCCCTATTTTTTCATACATTTAAGCATGGCCTTGGGATGATTCTTTGGAAAAAGGCTCTTCGCTTTCTGGGGGATACGGGGTGGGAATTCCGTTCTGGTACAGAATGCCGCGCACACGACGATTATCCTCCCAAAGGCCGATGAACACCGTCGCGCCGGAGGAAGAATATTCGGTTCCCATACCGTGGCGACGGCCATCCTTCCAGCTTCCGGTATAGAGCAAGTTGCCATCGCAATCGAAAGCGGAACCTTCGCCGGTGGGGATATTATCCTTCCACTTACCGACGAACACGGCGCCGTCTTCCGCATTATAAGAGACGCCCACGCCTTGACGCTCTCCGTTTTCAAATTTTCCGGCATACATTAGGTTTCCATTCCTATCGAAAACGGAAGCCGTGCCAACAGGCTGATCCTCTTTCCACCGGCCAACAAAAATGCTGTTGTCCTGCGGACGGAATGAGACGCCTACACCATCTCGCTTGTTTTCTTTCCAGCCGCCGACATAGCAAATACGTCCTGTATTATAGTAGTAAGCGCCGAAACCGCTGCGCTTGTCGTTGACATAATCGCCCTCATAAGCCGTCTGCCCGCTGGCCATTTGAGTACGGCCGCGGCCCTGACGCATACCGTCGATTAAATTACCAAAATAAAGGTAACTTTCTTGAGCACTGACTACAATACTTTTAGCCGGAAGCACTCCTTCCAGAGCCGGTTCGGCCTCTGGAGCGGGGATCTCCTCCTTGCGGGAATTTTCCTGCAACGCAGGAGTCTGCAAAACAGATGCATCAGAAGCGGGCGGTTGTGGTTGAGGTTTATATCCTGCCAGATTCTCCAGTCCGGTAACCATTCCTTCGCTGTTTTTAGCGGCCACAACGTAACAGGAGGGTTTCTCCTCCAGCTTCTCTGTGTCTATTTTGTGGCTATTGTTTCCATCATTTTCCTCGCTGCAATCGCCATATACGGCTGTATCTACGCGGAACACCTCGCGATCTAAGGGATAGCTGTCTGTTGAGGAATCCGGCTGCGCAGAAGTATCCTTTTTCAGCGAAAGGGAAGCGGGATCTTGGTGCGCCGTGCAGGGCTCTTCTTCCCAATTCCAAATCTGATGAAGTTCGCTGTCGTCCGACACATCGGAGTGTTTCAGCGTCGAGAACCCATCTACACGAAATTTCTCCTGCATAAGGGAGCTGCCATCCTGTGCCAAATCCTGTTCTTCCTCCGCGGTCAGTTCAGGATTCGTCTCAAATTTTGTCTCTAACTCCCGCGGAATCCATTTGTCCTCGGAAGAACCCTCTTTTTCCTTTTCAATATCACGCAAAGCCTGCTTTCTCTTCGGAAGCTCCGCAGCGGTACAGTAACAAAAATCACCTTCATCTGTGGACGCATAAAGACGTGGTTCGCCCGCGATAGAATTTACAACACTATTCTCGGCTGTACCAAGTTCCACAGGACAAGGCAGCAGTTCTTCACGGCGGTACTTTTTCTCATTAGAATCGTAGGTAAGGCACTCTATACCCTCTCCTTCCACACAAGGACGCAACAAAATGGATGGCTGTCCTAATGGATCGGAAGTCTGGATAAAGTAAGAAGTCTGGATCCAATTATGGCGGCGTGTATAACTTGTTTTGCTGACGAGACGTCCCTGTACATCCCATTTCAGAACACAGAAACTCCCATCCTGCACATACGATTTTTCCAGCAGACTGCGGCCGGAAATTTTTTGCCATTCAAATTTATTGGGGGCAACTGCTGCGCTATATCTCGACGCAATGCCATCAGCAAAATCTTCCCCGCTTTTTTTGTATTTTCTCCCGCTTTCCCAAAAGGATCTGCGCGCTTCGTACAGAGGTCCATGCAGGGAAGCGAGGCTGTCATAATTTTTCAGGCATACCGTATAAATCCGCACAGACAGTTCCCCCTCCAAACACAAAATACATATCTAAATTTATAAAAAGGCGCGATGCACCACATATTGTTATATTCTATTTAAGCATATCTCATATTAGGGCATTTTGCAAGCATTTTTCCTGTCGTTATAAAATAACTTATTTTTCCTGAATAAGCGCAGTCAAAAAGCGACAGCTCCAGCACAATCACAAACTGCCGAGCCCTCTATTATTCCTGTAAAATCGTTCTTTCTACCAACTTCAAACGGACAATCGTTTTCTAAAATTTCTCTAGCCGATTGAAGCCGCCTGCACCGGCACCTGTAGTATACTGGAAAAAATTTTTCTATCCGGATCACAGAATAGTTTCTTTCGTTTCATCGCTCTTATCCATAACCATAGCCCATATTGTACCGCATATACATTCCCGCCGCAACACCGTCACTCCTCTTCTCCCAGACTCCAAATTCTATGTAGGATGCACTTTATCTATTCGAAGGCAGTACAAAAGGATTGCTTGCCGCTGCCAGAAAAGGCTGCTCCATCAAAATCACAATGGATTTTGTGTATTTCTCACGCCAGCGGGTAAACTGCTGCGCCGATATACCCTTACATCCCGCAACTCGGCTCTCGTCACAGTTATGCTCCCGATCGGCCAGCCTTACTTTCACTGCCATGGCGTTTTGTTTGATAGCCCGCACATAGTCGAAATACTCCGTTCCCGCCATATGGGTCAGCAGCCGCAGCGTATCCGTAACTTCTTGGGGAAACTCCCTCTCCAGTTGATCGTAAGGGATGTATCCTCAACCACATCATGCAGCAGAGCCGCACAGACGCTTATCTCGTCCTCCATCTGTTCGGCCAGATGATAGGGATGGAAGATATAGAGCTGGCCGTTTTTGTCCATCTGCCCTTGGTGGGCAGCGTAGGCCAGCCGCAAAGCCTATTGGTTAATGGGGTATAGAGCAACGATTCATACTTCTTTTCTTCCTTGTTATCTTTGCTCTTATTAAGAAAATCACCTGTTCGAACAGGCATTTTTTGCTTTGTCTTTTATGTATCAAAACACCCGGTGCCCACCAGAAAGTGAGCGCCGGGTGTTGTTGCTTTATAACGCGGGATGCCGTACACATCCGCTTTTGTAAGTGTGCCAAAAAGGCTTTAGGCAAATTTTTAATACATACCGCCC
>CALWIX010000125.1 GCA_944380825.1 uncultured Clostridia bacterium
TTCATAGGCGCCGACAGCGGCGTCGCAGGCTGCGCCCTTGCCAACAGAACCGAGATCGATTCCCATATAGTGGTATTTCAAGGATGCGGAGCATTCCTCCTCGTCAAGACGGAGATCCTTATAATTAACGTATTGCAGAGCAATATCTATGTTTTCCGCATCCGGCAAATGCTGGTTTTCGCCGCCAAAATCCCAGAGAGAGGAGAGGGGAAAAATGGTCGGATCAAAAGCACCATCCGAGCTTTGCGCCACGTCGAGACACTGTTCCAAAATAGAAAAGGTGCGTTCGTCAATTTCCAGCCAGTCCACACCAGCGTGATCGTTGAGTTTCTGAACGTCGGAACCTTCCACCCGCCATGAGATAAGGTTTTCCAGCTCGCTGATTTCGCGGACGGCCGCCGTTGCAGCCTCTTGCGCCTGTGTGCCGTAAACGGTCTGCTGAACATAGGAACCCATTGCAAAGTTGGTGCATTCATAAGGATTTTCGCCCAATAGCCGAGGCATCCATAAAGCCGCGATGGTAAGAATAAGCACAGCAAGAATAGCGCTGAGGATCACAATGGATTTAGGAGGACGATCAATTACGTGTTTCAGCTTCAAAACTCCTTTTTGAATATTTATAAAGTAAGTTACAAAAAATATTGTAACATAAGTGCAGAATATCGGCAAGAAAAATAATTTTTTAACAAACATGTCCATAAGACACGGCTCACAAGCATTTGGCTTATTGTAAAAAAATCCCGTTTCCTTTCAACAGAAAAGAAACGGGAGAAGAAAACTTATTCAAGAAACTCGCCAAAACGCATCCTCAACATAACTTAATCGTTGTTAAAACGCTCCAGTGCAGAAGCGATTAATTCCACACTGCCATCGAGACCAAAAGCAGCACTATTAATCATCAAATGAAAATTAGCGGGATCATCCCATCGTTTATTGGTGTAGAAATTGTAGTAATTCGCACGTTGTTTATCCTTTTTTGCTAAAACATCGGAAGCCTTGTCAGGATCTACACCATGCAGCTTGACGGAATGTTCAATTCGGCTTGTTTTATCCGCGTAAATAAAGACATGAAAAACGTTGTCAAAATCACGCAGAATATAGTCGGCGCAGCGTCCCACAATTACGCAAGGACCCTTATGCGCAGCGTTTTTGATAATATCAGCCTGAATGAGAAACAGTTTGTCATTGATAGGCATATCGTTATATCCTGCCACGCGGCCTCCCATACCGTAACCGCCCATCATTAAGGAATATAAAAGACTGCTGGTGGCACGCTCATCAGCTTTTGCAAAGACCTCTTCACTGTAACCGCTTTTTTTAGCAGCCAACGCAATTAAATCTTTATCGTAATAGGGGATATCATACCGTTCTGCCAGCGCCTTGCCAATCTCACGGCCTCCGCTTCCGAATTGTCTGGAAATTGTAATGATGGTTCTCATACTCATAACTGGAAACACCCCTTTCAAACTACCTTCTGATTCTATTTATATTTTATAACAATATTACGAAAAAGTCAATTATTATTCGCCGTTTCGACGGAAAACATAGGAATAAAGTGGAATGTTTCGAAAAAACTATTGACAAATGGGCGCTGCGGGCATATAATACGGCACATAAAGAAAAACCTGAGAGTAAGAGTAGTATCCGTACAGAAACATTCCAGCAGAGAGCCGCAGATGGTGGGATTGCGGCGGGTGCGGTGCGGTGAATGGGCTTACGAGGGCAGGGTGAAAGGTTTTGTGCCGAGTAGCTTCTGACGGGATCTCCGCCCGTTATCAAGGGAGCGTGCATGATGGTGCGCGGAACGAGCGGGCGAATCAATCTTCGTCAATCCGGGTGGTACCGCAGGAGTAAGTAATGGCTCTTGTCCCTGAAAAATCAGGGGCAAGAGCTTTTTTGTTATGCCCGGGCCCGCCGCAGGCCATCAAAATCAGAGCGGGAATCTCCCGCGGAATTTTGGAGGTTTTTTTATGAAATTAAGCAGAAAATTAACGGCCATCCTTCTTGCTGCTCTCGCGGCAGTATCTCTTGCTTCTTGTGACAGCGCGTCTGACGCCGCTTCTTCCGTTCAGGAAAATGGGGAGGAATCGTATAAAATTGGTGTGCTGCAGTTTGCTACCCATGCGTCGCTGGATAATTGTTACCAGGGCCTTCTCCTCGGACTGGAAGAGGAGGGATTGAAAGAAGGAGAAAATCTTCAAATCCATTTTGAAAACGCACAGAACGATACGGGAAACAGCGATATGATCGCTAAAAATATGGCTGCAGAGCAGGCAGATCTTCTTGTAGGGATCGCGACTCCGGCTGCTATGTCGGAATACAGTGCCGCAAAAGACAGTGATATTCCGGTGATTTTTACAGCCGTTTCGGATCCGGTTTCAACGGGCCTTGTACAGTCTCTGGAAGAGCCCGGAACGAACTGTACCGGAACGAGCGATGTGCTCCCCTTGGAAGAACAGGTCAAAATGATCCGTGCTTTCCTGCCGGATGCATCTAAAATAGGCATTATCTATACGACCAGCGAGCCCAATTCTATCAGCCAGTTGGAAACCTTAAAATCGATTGTACCGGAATATGGTTTTGAGATTGTAGAAGTCGGCGTAACGAATTCCTCTGAGGTAGCCGCTGCGGCAGCGACGGTTGTAGCACAGGGCGCCGATTGTATCAACAATTTTACCGATAATAACGTAGTGGATAATCTCTCTATCGTGCTTCAAGCGGCAAACGAGGCAGGGATCCCCGTATTTGGTTCAGAGGTGGAGCAGGTGAAAAACGGCTGCCTTGCCTCGCAGAGCATCGATTATATAGAACTTGGAAAAGAAACAGGCCGCATGGCGGCACGGGTGCTGCGCGGAGAACCGGCGTCAGAGATCCCGGTGTTTACGGTAGAAGAATGCAGCCCTGTTTATAACGGCGAAACGTTGGCTGCCCTAGGACTGACGCTGCCGGAAGAATATGCGGATGCGCAGGATGTCTCCACAGAAGCGGAATAAATTTTTGGAAAGCAGGGAATGAGTATGGATGTTTTGCTCGGCCTTCTGGTGAATATTCTAGAGGAGGGCCTGATTTACGGGATCATGGCGCTGGGGGTGTATGTTACCTATAAAATTCTGGATTTTCCAGATCTATCGGTAGACGGCACATTCCCGCTGGGCGCCTGCGTAACGGCTGCACTTATCACGATAGGGATGAATCCGTGGATTGCGTGTCTGTGTGCGTTTGCGGCGGGCGCGGCGGCCGGTTGTGTGACGGGATTTTTGAACGTCAAACTGAAAATCAGCGATCTTCTCTCCGGTATTCTTGTAATGACGGGACTCTACAGCGTCAATCTTTTTATCACCGGCGGCAAAGCAACCGTCCAATTCTACAATAAGCCTACCATATTCAGCTCTGGGTTAGGAGGTATCCTTCCCGAGCCCTTACGTCCGTATAAAGTGATTCTTATTGCTCTGCTTGTGGCAGCAGTCGGCAAGCTCCTATTGGATCTTTATCTGCGCACCAAATCGGGGCTGCTGCTGCGTAGTGCAGGGGATAATCCGCAGTACGTTGTCTCCCTTGGCCGGAATCCCGGAAGGATGAAGATCATCGGTCTAGCCATCGGCAACGGATTTACAGCGCTTTCGGGCTGTATTCTCAGCCAGCAGGCCGAAACAGCTAATATTGCCAGTGGTACCGGTATGGTGGTGATGGCGCTGGCTTCCGTCATTATCGGCACAAGTCTGTTCCGGCGTGTTAAATGGATCCGTTCCACGCTGGCGGTAATTTTTGGCTCCATTCTTTACAAGACATGTTTGGTTGCGGCTATGCAGCTTCATCTTCCCACCAATGCGCTTAAGCTGGTGATGGCCGTTATTTTCGCAATCGCACTTGTAGCGAACAATATGGCGTCTGGAAGGAGGAAGAAGCAAAATGTCAACCCAACTCAAATCTGAATCTTGCCAAAACGGCTCCCTTATCAGTATCCAGAACGTCAGCAAAACGTTTAATCCAGGTTCCGTAAATGAGGTGGTCCTGTTCCAAAATTTTAATCTGGATGTGCCCAAAGGGCAGTTTGTATCGGTGGTAGGGAGCAACGGTTCCGGCAAGACGACGCTTTTAAACCTGCTTTGCGGCAGCGTTCCGGCCGATTCCGGCGCCATTTTTATCAAAGGACAGGAAATCAGCGCACTGAAAGAATTTCAGCGAGCCCGGTTTATTGGCAGGGTTTTTCAGGATCCGTCCAAAGGTACATGTCCAGAGTTATCGATTTTAGAGAACATGGCTCTTGCAGAGAACAAAGGCAAACCCTTCGGTCTGTCTATGGGTGTCAACCGCCGCCGTACCGATTTTTATCGTTCCCAACTGGAGATGCTCCATCTGGGGCTGGAAGATAAAATAAATCTGCCGGTAGGAAGTCTTTCCGGCGGCCAGCGTCAAGCGCTTGCGCTGCTGATTTCCACCATGACGCCGATCGATCTGCTCATTCTCGATGAGCACACAGCTGCTCTCGATCCCAAATCCTCAGAAACGGTGATGGAACTGACAGATACGTTTATCCGTGAAAAGCAGCTGACCGCTGTTATGGTGACGCACAACCTCAAATTTGCCATCCGTTACGGAAACCGCTTGCTGATGATGCACCGTGGCGAATGTGTTATCGATGCCGCGGATGAACAGAAAGCCTCTATGGACACGGACGATTTACTCAACAAATTTAATGAGATTAGTTTGGAAGTGGGGAACTGAGGGGAGGAATTTAGATGAAAATAGCGAAAAGTGTGATGGATTTAATCGGCAATACGCCGCTTGTCCAGCTGTGTAAGTTGGAACAAGAAGAAAATGCAGCCGCCTCGGTAGTAGCTAAGCTGGAAAGTTTCAATCCTCTTTCTTCCGCAAAAGATCGCGTTGCCGCGGCGATGGTAGAAGATGCCGAAAAAAAAGGATTGTTAAAAAAGGGATCCGTTATTATTGAGCCTACAAGTGGAAACACAGGGGTAGGGCTTGCTTTTGTAGCGGCGGTAAAAGGGTACCGCGTGATTCTAACGATGCCGGAGACGATGAGTGTGGAGCGGCGCAGCCTGCTGTCCGCTTTAGGCGCCGAGCTGGTGCTCACCGACGGCAGTAAGGGAATGCAAGGAGCTATCGAGAAAGCAGAAGAGCTGGCTGCCACTATGCCGGACTCGTATATTCCGGGGCAGTTTACCAACCCAGCCAATCCGGAGATTCACAAACGCACTACAGCCGAAGAAATTTGGCGCGATACCGACGGCAAAGTCGATATTTTCGTCGCCAGCGCTGGTACCGGCGGCACGATTACAGGGGTCGCCCAAGGATTGAAAGCGAAAAATTCCAAAATTCAGGCAGTTGCTGTGGAACCGGCCGGATCCCCAGTGCTCTCGCAGGGCAAGGCGGGTTCCCACAAGATTCAAGGTATCGGCGCCGGTTTCGTGCCGGAGATTTTAGATACATCGATCCTTGATGAAATCATTGCAGTAAGTGATGGTGATGCGTTTTCTATGATGAAGCGCCTTGCCAAAACCGAAGGGATATTTGCGGGAATTTCCTCTGGCGCGGCAGTTTGTGCCGCCCTTCAAATCGCCAAACGGCCGGAAAATGCCGGAAAACGCATTGTTGTCCTTTTGCCCGATACAGGCGAGCGGTACCTTTCTTGCTGGCCCGTAGAGGAATAAGAGACTTTTTAGAAAATAGCAAAACGTATAACGGGAGTAGAAACTCCCTATATATTAGAAGAAATACTGCAAAATGACAGAGGCAAAGACGGATGCATTGTAGGCAAAAAGGCTTTATGCGGGGAACCGCTATCGGTTCCTCGTTTTTTTATTTAATAACAAGAGTAAAATACTCCAATATATTTTTAAAATATTAACAATAATTTCACAAACGGGGCTTATAATAAAAAATGTAAGAAGAAATTGAAGGAGGGCGGTCATACAATGGACGCTCAAAAGTTGACACAAAAATCATTAGAGGCGATTACACAGGCGCAAAGCCTTGCGATCGAACATAGCAATATGCAAATAGAACAGGAACATCTTTTTTATGCCCTGCTGACACAGGAAAACGGATTGATTCCGCAGCTTTTGAAAAAGATGGGGATAGATACGGATCGTCTTGCACAAGCCGTAGAGGAGAAGATGAAGCAGATTCCCGGCGTGACCGGTCCGGGCCGGGAGCCGGATAAGGTTTATGTTTCGCAGGATGTTGATGCGGCGCTTGTGCAAGCGGAAAAAGAAGCGGATCGCATGAAAGATGAATACGTATCGGTGGAGCATTTGATGCTCGGCCTGCTGGCGAAACCGAACCGTGCTATGGGCGATGTATTTCAGCGCTTTGGACTTAAAGCAGACGCTTTCCTTGCGGCGCTCTCAACGGTGCGCGGCAATACGCGCGTTACGAGCGATACGCCGGAAGAAACGTATGATGTGCTGAAAAAATATGGACAAGACCTTGTCGAACTTGCAAGGGAGCATAAACTCGATCCGGTCATCGGCCGTGATACGGAGATTCGTAACGTCATCCGCATCCTTTCGAGAAAGACGAAGAACAATCCTGTTCTTATCGGCGAGCCGGGCGTTGGTAAAACAGCCATCGCAGAAGGGCTTGCTCTGCGGATCGTGCGAGGCGATGTGCCTAACAACCTCAAGGAGCGCCGGCTTTTCTCGCTGGATATGGGCGCTTTGGTTGCAGGCGCAAAGTTCCGTGGGGAATTTGAAGAGCGTCTCAAAGCGGTGCTCAATGAAGTGAAAAAAAGTGAAGGGAAGATTATTCTCTTCATCGATGAAATTCACAATATTGTGGGAGCCGGTAAGACCGAGGGATCTATGGATGCCGGTAACCTTTTAAAGCCTATGCTGGCCCGCGGTGAGCTGCACTGCATCGGCGCTACGACCCTTGACGAATATCATAAATACATTGAAAAGGATCCGGCACTGGAGCGCCGTTTCCAAACGGTCATGGTTGAGGAGCCCACTGTGGAGGATACCATTTCTATTCTGCGCGGCCTCAAAGAGCGGTATGAAGTATTTCATGGCGTAAAGATTCAAGATCAAGCGCTTATCGCAGCGGCTGTGCTGAGCAATCGCTACATTTCCGACAGGTTCCTGCCTGATAAGGCGATCGACCTTGTAGATGAAGCCTGCGCTATGGTTCGTACGGAGATCGACTCCATGCCGGCTGAGCTCGATGAAATTTCGCGCAAAATTATGCAGCATGAGATTGAAGAGGCAGCACTCAAAAAAGAGAGCGATCCCCTTTCAAGAGAGCATCTGACCGCCTTGCAAAAAGAACTTGCCGAGCAGCGCGAGCAGTTTAATGAGATGAAGGCGCGTTGGGAAAACGAGAAACAGGCAATCTCAAAGGTGCAGAAGCTGCGCGAGGAGATCGAGCAAATTAACGCAGAGATCGATAAGGCACAGCAGAGTTATGATCTGGAAAAAGCCGCAGAATATAAATATGGCAAGCTTCCGGAGCTGACGCGCCAGCTGGAAGAAGAGGAAAAGATCGCAGAGAAAAATCAAGGGGAGGGCAGCCTCCTGCGGGATCGCGTAACAGAAGAAGAGATCGCACGGATCGTGGCCCGCTGGACTGGAATACCGGTGGCCCGCCTAATGGAGGGCGAACGTGAAAAACTTTTGCGCCTAGCAGATATTCTGCACGAACGCGTCGTTGGACAGAACGAGGCCGTAGAGAAAGTGACGGAAGCCATTTTGCGTTCCCGCGCCGGGATCCAATCGCCCGATAGACCTATCGGCTCTTTCTTGTTCCTCGGTCCTACCGGCGTTGGTAAAACGGAGTTAGCCAAAGCGCTGGCACAGTCTCTGTTCGATGATGAAAAGAACATGATCCGCATCGATATGACGGAGTATATGGAAAAGTTCTCTGTATCCCGTTTGATCGGGGCGCCTCCGGGATACGTTGGGTATGAAGAAGGCGGCCAGCTTACGGAAGCGGTGCGCCGTCATCCGTATTCGGTTATTTTGTTTGATGAAGTGGAAAAAGCACATCCTGATGTGTTCAATATTCTGCTTCAAGTGCTCGACGACGGTCGCATCACCGATTCTCAGGGGCGTACAGTTGATTTTAAGAATACCATTATTATCCTTACCTCCAATCTCGGTTCCAATTATATTTTGGAAGGAATTTGTGAGGATGGCCAGATTTCTCCGGAAGCCCGCAATCAGGTCGAGCAGCTTCTCAAGAAACAGTTCCGTCCGGAATTTCTTAATCGTCTCGACGAAATCGTATTCTATAAGCCGCTGACCAAGGACGAGATCTGTACCATCGTCGATCTGCAGATTCAGGATTTGAACGAGCGTTTGGAGGAGCAGCAGTTCTCTATTGAGTTGACCCCGCAGGCAAAAGATTATGTAGTGGATCAAGGCTACGATCCTGTTTACGGTGCCCGTCCGCTGAAAAGGTTTATTCAGAGCAAGATCGAAACACTTATTGCTCGGCGTATTATTGAAGGCAATGTTTTGCCGCGCTCTACTTTCATTGTTGGATATAACGGATCTACGTTTACGGTGGAGACACGTCCATTTGCAGAATAACTTTGCATCATAGCTTTCTTGGCCGCCTGTTGCCATATTTTTGTCGAATGACAGAAAGAAAATTTTACTAGGCGGTCGAGAGAGTGGCGAAAATAAAAGAAAGAATTTTTGGAATCCCTTGACATTTCAGACACAAACCGTTATAATGAACTATGTTATACGACGAATACCCCTGCCTTTCGGCGGATGGGAGGGAAATAAATGGCTGAAATTAGAATCAAGGACAATGAGTCCCTGGACAGTGCTTTGAGAAGATTCAAAAAGCAGTGTGCAAGAGCGGGCGTCATTGCTGAAGTTCGCAAGAGAGAGGCTTATGAGAAGCCCTCTGTTAAGCGCAAGAAGAAGTCTGAGGCAGCCCGTAAGCGCAAGTTCAGATAATTTTTGTGCGGCGTGGTAAAATCCGGCAAAGAAAAGCGGGCAGTTTGCCCGCTTTTTTAATTTTGTAAAAACGGCGGAAAATAGAACCGCCAAAGGCGAGGTGGAATATGGCGTTATTTTTGCCAACGCTGGCTGTGGCGCGGGTGATTGACATCACGCCGGATCTTTTGCGTGCAGTCGGGGTGCATGGCCTGATTCTAGATGTAGATAATACGCTTGCAGAGCATGGTTCCCCACAGCCGTATCATGGCACGATGGAATGGCTGCATCGGATGTCAGAAGCCGGAATAGCGCTTGTTATCCTGTCAAATAATACGCAGGAAAGGGTTGCACCTCTTGCTAGGCAGTATGGCATTCCTTTTTTAAGCATGTGTATGAAACCACTGCCGTTTGCATATTGGCGCGGTGCGCAGCTGCTGGGATTATCCCGCAAAAATATGGCTGTTGTTGGAGATCAAGTGTTTACGGATGTTCTCGGCGCAAATTTGAGTGGGATGCGTTCCGTTTTGCTTGAACCTATCCGAGAAGAAAAGAGTCTGTCGTTCCGAATCCGCCGCCGGATGGAGAAAAGAATTCGCAAACGTATCCGAAAGAAAGGTCTTACACCAGAGAAATTTTTGAAGCAGTGAGGTCACAAAAATGGGAAAGAAAAAGGTGCTTGTCTTACTCGGTCCCAATTTAAATATGGTGGGTGTACGGGAGAAAGGCGTATACGGCGATGAAACGGCTGAAAGTATCAACCTGCAGATTGTCGAAGAAGCAAAAAAGCACGGTTATGATTGCGATATTTTCCAGTCTAACTGGGAAGGAGCACTCATTGATAAAATTCACAATGCAAAAGGTGTATATGACGGCGTTGTAATCAATGCTGGAGCACTGACGCATTATAGTTATGCGCTGCGCGATGCGATAGCGTGTGTAAGGATTCCTTTTGTAGAAGTCCATATGTCGAATATTCATGCAAGAGAAGAATTCCGCCACACCTCGGTGATTGCTCCGGTATGTGCTGGACAAATAGCCGGATTTGGAAAACAAAGTTATTTTTTGGCGCTTTCTGCATTGGAAAGTCTGATGTAAGGAGGTTTTGGGCATGAAAAACGTAGTGGAACGCATGACAGATTTGTTGCCGGAAGAGGACGGCTGCGCCGCTCTCGTTACATCTGGGTCCAACCGCCGGTATCTGACAGGGTTTCCGTCGAGCGCTGGTATGGTGCTCGTAACGAAAAATGGGGCGTGGTTTATGACCGATTTCCGGTATTTTGAAGCTGCGCAGCTTAAAGCTAAGAATTGCCATGTAGTAATGTATACCCGTGCTTCCGAGACGCTGCAAAAGCTTATGAAGGAGCAGCACGTTAAATCCTTGTTGCTTGAGTATTCCACGCTTACGCTGGCGCAGGCAGGGGATCTTGAAAAGGCGTGCGAGGCGGTTGGAGTCCATGCGATAAAGGATGAATCGCTCGATACGATCCTGCGCACGCTGCGTATTATCAAAACGCCGGAAGAAATTCAAAAGATCCGCGATTCTCAAGCTATCACCGATGCGTCGTTCGAGTATATTCTCAGCCGGATCCATCCGGGCGTAACGGAGCGCGAGATTGCGCTGGATATTGAGTTCTTTATGCGCCGTAATGGGGCAGAAGGCGTTGCGTTTGATCTTATCGTCGTTTCGGGAAAGAATGGATCGCAGTGTCACGGTGTGCCGTCCGAAAAGACGATTGAAAACGGCGATTTTGTTACGATGGATATAGGCGCTTTATTAGGTGGATACCATTCCGATATGACGCGTACCGTTGCTGTTGGCAGCGTCACAGAGAAACAGCGCCGTGTGTATCAAACTGTGCTGGATGCGCAGCTTGCTGCCCTAGCTGCGGCAGGGCCGGGCGTTGTCTGCTCTAAGGTGGATAAGGCGGCGAGGGACATTATCGAGAAGGATTATCCCGGTACATTCGGCCATAGTACAGGTCATGGCGTAGGGGTGGAAATCCACGAATGGCCTCGGTTTGCTGTCTCCGATCCCACCGTTTTGCTTCCTGGGATGGTGGTTACTGTGGAGCCGGGAATTTATTTGGCTGGCGAGTTTGGTGTGCGCATTGAGGATATGATCGCTATTACGGCTAGTGGCACCGAAAACCTCACACATTCCCCAAAGGAATTGATAATTCTGTAAAATGTCTGTATTTTACGGTAATGTGTCGGAAATCTGTGCGCAGAAGTTCGTGAATTTCGTGTGAACGGAAAAGTTTTCGGGAATACTTGAAAAATAGTGTAAAATACGATAAACTAGAGAATAGGAAAACTACTTTTTTGGAGGATTATTTATGATTTCTGCAGGCGATTTTAGAAATGGTGTAACCTTTGAGATGGACGGCAATGTCGTATCCATCATTGAATTTCAGCACGTTAAGCCCGGAAAAGGTGCCGCTTTTGTGCGTACCAAGATCCGCAACGTCATCACTGGCGCTGTAACGGAAAAAACTTTCAACCCCAATGATAAATATCCTACTGCTTATATTGAGCGTAAGGATATGCAGTACCTGTATCAAGACGGTGACCTGTATTATTTCATGGATAACGAGACGTACGAGCAAATGCCGATCAGCGCGAAGGTGCTGGGAGATAACTTTAAGTTCGTAAAAGAAAACATGGAGTGCAAGGTTCTGTCTTATAAGGGTAATGTTTTTGGCGTTGAGCCGCCTACGTTTGTAGAACTTCAGGTTGTAAAAACGGATCCTGGTTTTAAAGGCGACACAGCTACCAATGCCACTAAGCCCGCTACTTTGGAGACCGGTGCGGAGATTAAGGTTCCGCTTTTCATCAACGAAGGCGAAATGATCCGCATTGATACCAGAACAGGCGAGTATATGGAGCGTGCATAACATTTTGTAATGTAGGCCGTTTTGAGAACGAAAAGTAACCAAAAGGGAGGCACACACCTATGACGAACACAGAAAAAGTTGCGTACATCCGCGGTTTGGCGGAAGGGCTTGAGTTGGATGAAAGCAAAAAAGAAGTGAAAGTTATCAATGCGATGCTCGATCTTCTCGATAACATGGCGGCATCCTTAGCTAAGGTAGAGGAAGATTGCTCTGATATTGCCGATCAGCTTGATTCAGTGGACGAGGATCTTGCGGATCTGGAAGAGGAGTTTTATGGCGGCGGACATAGCTGCTCTTGTGAGGACGAAGACGATGATATCGATGAGGATGACGAAACCTATTATGAGGTAACGTGCCCCACCTGCCATGAAACGATTTGTCTGAGCGAAGCAACGATTGCCGACGGCGAAATGGAATGCCCGAACTGCGGTGAGAAACTGGAGTTTGATCTCGACGATGACGATGATTGCTCTTGCTGCGAATAAGAAATAAAGCGAGGGGCTGGATGCCCTTGTCCCAAAGAGGACACGCCATGGGGCGTGTCCTCTTCGTTTTTTCTATTATCCTTATGAGAAAGTAAAAGGAAAGAAAAGGGGGATGTAAGGTGAAAATCAGTGATGTGATTAGGAGTATGGTTAGCTATGAAGACGGAAATATCCATAATGTCAGCCATGCAATGAAGGTGTATGCATATGCAGAAACTATAGCTGAGGCACAGGGGATAGACGGAAAAGAAAAAGAGATTCTAGAAATTGCAGCTGTTCTTCATGATATAGGGATAAAAAACAGTATTTTAAAGTATGGAAGCAGTGCCGGAAAATATCAGGAGAAAGAGGGCCCTGCCGTTGTGCGGGAACTGCTGTCCCCTTTTGAACTTCCGGAGCAGGAGATAGAACGTATTTGTTGGCTGATAAGTCATCATCATTCTTATGGGGAAATTGATGGGATAGATCACCAGATTTTAATCGAAGCGGATTTTCTCGTCAATATAGAAGAGGAGAGAATGAGCGGGGATACGATTTCTCATATTCGAGAAAAAATATTCCGCACACAGATGGGAAAAGAGCTTTTAGAGAAAATATATCCTCTGCGCAGCGGCGTGCTTTCAAGAGAAGAGGAACGACTGCTGGTGAAAGAGGCTTTTGCAGCTCGAGAAAAAGCATATGCTCCTTACTCAAAGTTTGCAGTAGGCGCAGCGCTTCTTTCTCAGGCAGGCCATATTTATCGAGGGTGCAATATAGAGTCTTCATCTTATTCGCCCACTAACTGTGCCGAACGCACTGCCATTTTTAAAGCGGTCTCTGAGGGAGAGCGTAGTTTTCGTGCCATAGCGATAGTAGGCGGTCCATTAGAAAATCCTATTGATTCATACTGCCCGCCGTGTGGCGTTTGCCGCCAAGTGATGCAGGAGTTTTGCCCTCCGGATTTTCCCATCTATCTCGCTTCCTCTCCAGAGCAATACCGTATTTATACACTGTCGGATCTTCTTCCATGTCCCTTTTAATGGCAGCTTTTTGATCTCAAATCTCCAGCGAGACCGCGCAAAGGGGCGTAAGGCGCAGTGTTGTGGAAAAAGATGGTGAAAATGTCGGAATAGGTAACTTTTTTTTGAAGATAGCGGAAATTGGAAATTGAAACACAACACGAGATTGTTTAAAATATAACGATGGTACGGGATTTCACCAAACCGTAAGAATTTATATGGAAGAATGTTGAATTTACTAAGGAGGACAGGCAAATGGCAGATAAAAATCTGGTAGAAAAACAGCCTACGACAGATGAGTATTTGAAAAAAATGGATGCTTACTGGCGTGCTGCAAACTATCTTGGTGCCGCCCAGCTGTACCTGTTGGATAACCCCCTGCTTCGTGAGCCTCTCACGATGGATCATGTAAAAAAGAAGATTGTCGGTCACTGGGGGACCGTCCCGGGACAGAACTTTGTGTATGTACATCTTAATCGTGTGATTAAGAAGTACGATCAGGATATGATCCTGATTTCCGGCCCGGGCCATGGAGGAAACTTCTTTGTTGCCAATACCTATCTGGAAGGTACATATAGCGAGGTTTACCCGAATATTGGCGAGGACATGGACGGTTTGAAAAAGCTGTGCAAGCAGTTCTCCTTCCCGGGTGGTATCTCCAGCCACGTTGCACCGGAAACTCCCGGTTCCATCAACGAAGGCGGCGAGCTGGGCTATTCCCTCGCGCACTCCTTTGGTGCTGTGTTCGATAACCCCGATCTGATTGTAGCCTGCATCGTGGGTGATGGTGAAGCTGAGACAGGTCCTCTTGCCACTTCTTGGCAGTGCAATAAGTTCCTGAATCCGAAGACGGACGGCGCTGTGCTGCCGATCCTTCACCTGAATGGATATAAAATCAGCAACCCGACTGTTCTTGCTCGTATTTCTCATGAGGAACTGGAGCATTTCTTTGATGGCTGCGGCTGGAAGCCCTATTTTGTCGAGGGTGACGATCCGATGGATATGCACCGCAAAATGGCGGATGCTCTTGATGTAGCCATGGACGAGATCAAGGCGATCCAGAAGAATGCTCGCGAGAATAACGACACCACACGCCCGAAGTGGCCGATGATTGTCCTGCGCACTCCTAAGGGCTGGACCGGTCCGAAGGTTGTGGACGGTCAGCAGATCGAGGGCTCTTTCCGTGCACATCAGGTTCCGATTATGATGGATAAGCCGGAGCACCTGCAGATGCTCAAAGATTGGCTCGAGAGCTATCATCCGGAAGAGCTGTTCGATGAGAACGGTCGTCTTATTCCGGAGCTCAAAGAACTGGCTCCGAAGGGTGATCGCAGAATCGGTTCCAACCCGCACGCAAATGGCGGTAAGCTGCTGCGCGACCTGCGCCTGCCGGACTTCCGTAAGTATGCCGTAGATGTTCCGGAACCGGGTGCAGTAGAGGCTCAGGATATGATCGAGCTGGGTGGATTTGTCAGAGACATCTTCAAGCTCAATGAGGACGCGCATAACTTCCGCATCTTTGGGCCGGATGAAACGATGTCTAACCGTCTGGGTAAGGTCTTTGAAGCTACGAACCGTGATTGGAATAACGAAACCTATCCCACCGATGAATTCCTTGCTGCTGACGGACGCGTTATGGACTCCATGCTCAGCGAGCATATGTGCGAAGGCTGGCTCGAAGGTTACCTGCTCACCGGACGCCACGGCTTCTTTGCCAGCTACGAAGCATTTATCCGTGTAGTAGATTCCATGTGTGCACAGCATGCGAAGTGGCTTAAGGTTTGCAATCAGCTTCCGTGGAGACAGTCTATCGCTTCTCTGAACCTGATTCTTTCCTCTAACGTATGGCAGCAGGATCACAACGGGTTTACCCATCAGGATCCGGGCTTCTTAGATCATATCGCTAACAAGAAGGCAGACGTTGTTCGTCTGTATCTGCCGCCGGATGCAAACTGCTTGCTTTCCTGCTTTGATCACTGCATCCGCAGCCGTGATTATGTCAACGTGCTGGTAACCTCTAAGCATCCGAGACAGCAGTGGTTGACCATGGAGCAGGCTGTAAAGCACTGCACCCAGGGAATTGGTATCTGGGAGTGGGCCAGCAACGATCAGGGACAGGAACCCGACATTGTTATGGCTTGCTGCGGTGATACTCCCACTTTGGAGACATTGGCTGCTGTAACCATTCTCCGCGAGGCCATTCCGGAGCTGAAGATCCGTGTGATCAACGTGGTAGACTTGATGAAGCTGGAGCCGCACTCTAAGCATCCGCACGGCTTGACCGATCCGGAGTACGATATGCTCTTTACGAAGGACAAGCCCATCAGCTTCGCCCTCCACGGTTATCATACGCTCATTCATGAGCTGACCTATTGCCGGGAGAACCGCAACATCCACGTGTTCGGCTACAAGGAAGAGGGCACCATCACCACGCCCTTC
>CALWIX010000126.1 GCA_944380825.1 uncultured Clostridia bacterium
AACTTTGCTACGCACCGCCCTTTGGGTCTGCGAAAGATCCGGTGAATTTTGTAGGCTATGCGATTGAGAATGTGCTTGCCGGAAAAATAAAAACATTCCAGTGGCATGAAGTAGCTGATCTGCCCCGTGACGGCAGCGTCACACTGCTGGATGTGCGCACAGCGGGTGAATATGCCCAAGGACACATCGACGGATTCATCAATATTCCTGTTGATGAACTGCGAGAGCGTGTGGGAGAACTAGATCCCACCAAACCTACCTACGTCCACTGTCTAAGCGGTGTAAGAAGCTATATCGCCTGTTGTGTTCTTATGGGTCACGGTTTTGATTGTTACAACCTCTCCGGCGGATGGAAGATTTATTCAGCAGCCGTTGAAGGTCTTGCGGCTGCTGACCACGGCTGTTACGATCCAAATTGAACAACGAACGGGTGCATATAAGGAGGTAGGCAGATGGGTTTTACGATTGAATCGGGCGTTTCGGCGGTGGCTGTGTTCCTGCAAGGTCTTTTTAGTTTTTTCTCGCCGTGCGTGCTTCCTCTCGTTCCGCTTTATATTGGCTATCTGGCGGGCGGAACAAAAGAGAAAGACGCCCAAGGGAAAATCTATTATCCGCGCAAGCGAGTGCTTGTCAATACAATCTTTTTTGTGCTGGGCGTAAGCTTTGCGTTTTTTCTGCTGGGGTTCGGCTTTACCGCGGCGGGACGTTTTTTCAGCGGAAACCGTCTTCTGTTCGCTCGCATTGGGGGCGTTCTGGTCATCCTGTTTGGTCTATACCAGCTCGGCGTTTTTCGTTCCAAAGCTCTCAGCAGCGAGCACAGGTTGCCCCTGCGGCTTAACCGACTTTCGATGAACCCCCTTACGGCGCTGATCTTTGGATTTACCTTCAGTTTTGCGTGGACACCCTGCGTGGGTCCAGCCTTAGCGGGCGTATTGGTGATGGCGTCGTCTGCATCTTCGGCCTCTACGGGTTATTTACTCATTGGCGTATATACGGTTGGCTTTATTCTTCCGTTTTTAGCCGTTGGATTATTTACGGGCACGCTTCTCGATCTGTTCCGTAAATACAATAAAGTGGTTGTTTACACGGTGAAAATCGGCGGCATTTTGATGATCCTGATGGGAATTATGATGATCACCGGCTGGATGAACGGGATTACGGGCTATCTATCGGATACCACCACGCCCGCCGCTTCCGAAACGCAGCAGGAGAGCAGCTCGCAGCCAGACAGCGATGCCGTGCCGGCTCCAGACTTTACTCTTACGGACCAAAACGGCCAAACGCACACGCTCTCCGATTACAAAGGAAAGACGGTATTCCTGAACTTCTGGGCGACGTGGTGCGGTCCGTGCAAAAGCGAAATGCCGGATATTGAAAAGCTCTATGAAGAATACGGCGCCAACGAGGAGGATCTCATCGTACTAGGCGTGGTGCAGCCCAACGACGGCAGCAATCCGTTTTCGCGCGAGGGAACCGAGGACGAGATTCGCGAGTTTATCGACAAAGGCGGCTATACCTATCCCACCGTGATGGACGAAACGGGGGAGATCTCTGCCTCATATGGCATTACCGCCTATCCCACTACATTTATGATCGATAAAGACGGGAACGTTTACGGATATGTGATGTCGGCGCTTTCGTATGAGATGATGGAAAGCATCGTTGAGCAAACGATGGAAGGTACTTCGGCAGAATAAAAGAGGAAGATATAAAAGTTTTAAAAATTCAAAGAGCAGAAGGACGCCGTCCTTCTGCTCTTTTTGACGCCTCGAAAAAGGGACTATGAACAGTCCCTTTTCTATACAGTTAACAATTGGATTCGAAGGGAAAAACCATCCCATTTTGTTCGCGGACAGTATCCATCATTCCCATCACGGCGACAGTCTGTTCCGGCGTCATCACGGCGCTGGTTGTGCGGCCGTTTTTGATACAGTCCTCCACCTCACGGATTTCATATTCAAACCCGTTTACATCAAAGGGACGTTCGACAGTATATGGCTCCTTCCCATTCGGAAATACACGGATAAACGGCGGATTTTTGAAGTTAGGAACCTCAATGCGCCCGCCGGTTCCAAAAACGGCGCCCCAAGTGGGCAGGGTTGTCTGGATAGCGGCCGTGAGCTGGGCCGTTTGGCCGGTAGAATATTGCAGCAGCATAGAAGAAACGCTGTCCGTGCCAACGCTATTGAGCTGTAAAAAGGAATGGATTTTTTCCGGTTTATAACCGAGAAACATAGCGGCAAAGCCGAGAGTATATACGCCGATATCCAGTAAAGCGCCGCCGGCTAAATGCGGATCCAGTTTCCGTACAGCCAGCGTAGGGGAAACGGTATAGCCGTATTGTGCCGAAAGACAAGTGATTTCTCCTATTTCACCATTCTTTAGAATCCGCTCCATATCGCGATAAACGGGAATAAACTTCGTCCAAAAGGCCTCCATAATAAAGACATGCTTTTCACGCGCCAGCTCAAAAATGGCAGCGGCCTGTTTCGCGTCTACAGTAAAAGGCTTTTCGCACAGAACATTCTTTCCGTGCTCGATGCAAAGGCGCATATCGTGCGCGTGTTCACTGTGAGGGGTGGCGATGTAAACGGCATCGATTTCCGGATCGGCTGCCAGTTCTTCATAAGATCCGTAAGCTTTGGAAATTCCATATTCCGCGGCAAAAGCGCGGGCCTTTTCCGCCGTTCTGGAAGCGACGGCGGAAAGCTCGCGGTTTTCGTCCATTTGGCGAACGGTTTTAGCGAAATTGTGGGCGATAGTCCCGGTAGAGAGGATCCCCCATCGAATTTTTTTCTCCATTTAAAACAGCTTCTTTCCTAAAATGTAAAGTAGAGGAAAAGTTACGCTTGCTTCAAAGCGGCTTGTCGCAGTTTTTGAATAACAGAATCGATTT
>CALWIX010000127.1 GCA_944380825.1 uncultured Clostridia bacterium
TTTGCTTCGCGGCTGCCTTTTTCGACAGTCTCAGAGCTCTCCTGCGAAAGGAGAGCTCTTTTCCTTTTTCCCCAAAAAACTATCCAATGAGCTTTTGAACATATACGACGTACTTCTTATGTACAAAAATTTCGTATGTATACGCCTGATCCATAGAATTTCCCAAACTTCCGAAGCTGCTGCGCAGCGTGCCTCTGCCGCCCCACTGCGACAGATGGTTTTTCACCTTGACTTTATGCAGAATTTTCGCCGCTCTTAAAACGTCCCGAACCTGGTTCATTCTCTGTAAATCAGTGCCGATCCAGACACTCTGGCAATTCCAAAGCATAAGCATGCGCTCCCCTCCTTTCAATCTCAAATTTTATCGCCCGTATCCAAGCAAATTTTTCACAGTTATACGATGGAAGATCCGCCAAATCGTAAACGAAAGCAGCGAAATAATTTTTTATTTATTATATTATAAACGCAATAAAAAATCCATTTTTTGTGCACTCTATTTTTATACCAGATTTTAGTAAATTTATTTTTCGATGACTTTTCGGAAAAAATGTGATAAAATAAAACAATACAGAATTGAGGTTTCAAAAACGCGGTATTTTTAAGAAATAAAACCTGCGAAAAATGTGAAACAACGGATTTTTGCCGCCATGCTGCGACAATACGAAACCCTGCACAGAGAAAAGCCGTCTTATTTCGTGAAGCCCGGCGGCTGTCTTTTTCCATAGCAGGTACTCTTTTGCTGTAACCTTTCCGGCCGCTGTCCGGGATTTTTGCGTCCTATTTCGGGAGCGGGACGCTTGACGGCTTGGAAAAAATTTCTGAAAAAATTTGATTTTTTTCTGCAATAAAATCGGGGCTTCGATCATTATATAAGCAGAGGGATGAGAAAATGCCGATCGACGACAAGCAGGGGAAATCCCCGCTCACGGATGCTCTCATGGCCCGGGTAATGGCAGGCGACGATCAGGCGTTTGCCGAGCTTTACCAACAAAGCCATTATCCTGTATACTGCCTGCTGCTGGCGATTGTAAAAAATCCTGCCACGGCGGAAGATCTTATGCAGGACACGTACCTATCCGTTAAAAAGTCCATACAAAATTACGTCCCTCAGGGAAAACCGCTCGCATGGATCTTTACCATCGCGCGTAATCTTGCTTACATGGAGCTGCGCCGTCAGCAGCGGCACGGGCTGGAATCCTTTTCTGACCAGCAGGATGTGGAGAGCGGCGATGATGATATTACCGGGATTATCGATAATATTGTTCTTCGCAACGCTATGCGCATTCTTGATGAAAAGGAAAGGAAAATCGTCCTGCTCCATGTGGTAACCGGCTTGAAGTTCACCGAAATCTCAAAAGCGGCTGAAATTCCCCTTGGCACCGTGCTCTCCTGTTACCACCGTGCAATTCGTAAATTGCACAAATCCGTCAACGAGGAGGCACAAGACGCATGACGAAAAAAGAAATGAAACTCTCCCTGAAAAAAGCCGTCATGGATGCCTCTCCGGATGTACTGGATCAAATCCTGTCACCATCCCCGCAGAGGATGGCTTCCGTTATGGAATTTAAAGAGGAGAGAAAAACGGTCTATTATCCACAAAAACGCCTGCGGGCGGCTGCCTGCGCTCTTTCTCTGTTTTTAGTTCTTTGTGTGAGCGCGGTGTTTTATTCTGTTCCAAAAGTGGAATCCGTCGTGAGTATTGATGTAAACCCAAGCGTGGAACTTTCCGTCGATCAGCGTAACTGCGTCGTTGGGGTGAAGGCTGTCAATGAAGATTCCAAGGAAGTTTTGGATGGCCTTGAGCTTAGCCGGAAAAATCTTGGCGCAGCTACGGACGAAATCTTCCAGTCCATGATTTGGCACGGTTACCTTTCCCCTGAGAAGGAGGATAATACTATCCTTATCTCGGTGGCCAATCAAGATACCAAGCGCGCCGAAGAAATCCAACAGGTGGTTACCCAATCCGTTACCGAGGTTCTTAAGACCAACAATACCCAAGCGAGGCTTATCCAACAGCAGGATGTCAAACCCACAGAAGAGCTGCGGCAGTTTGCCGAGAAGCATAATATTTCTGTAGGCAAGGCGGACTATGTAATGAAAATTACACAGACGGATTCCTCGCTCAACCCAGAGGAGCTCTCTGTTATGTCGATCGCGCAGCTGAGCACCATCGCCGAAGAAAACGACCTTCCTATTGAGAGCGTCGAAACACCCACCCCCCCGAAAGACAGCGGTTCGAAAGACAGCGGCTCTAAGCCGGAGGATGAGGTTTCTTCCGAGCCTGAAGAAGAAAGCTCTGCGTCCGCTGTTTCGTCGGAAGCCTCCGTTTCTCAGCCCACAGAAGAAAGCCATTCTTCTGGCAACAGCTTGTGGGGCAGCAATTCTTCTGAGGAAGAATCGGAAGAAGAACCGGAGTATGTGCCTATCGATCGAACGGGCCAGTATTGTGAATACTGCGGCAGATTTCTTGTCGACTGCCAAGGCTCGTGCGACAAATCGGAAGGCAAAAAGTTCTGCCCGGACTGCGGCAGATACCTCTCGTACTGCGTATGCGGTGATAAGCAGGAAGTGGAATCGAGTTCGATTGACGACGAAGAAAGTTCCGAAATTTCAGACGAGCTGTCTGAACAGGAAAATGAGGAACGTATGGATTCTCCAGACGATTCCATTCAGATCCTTTATTCAGAGGAGCGTTACTGCGAATACTGCGGTCAGCTTCGTACCGAATGTCGTGATCGCTGCGACCGTTCCGGCCCTCCTCTGTACTGCAGCCGCTGCGGACGGCTTAAGATCAACTGTATGTGCCGCGATTCCGGCAAGCCGGAATGGCAGCCGTATCCGATCAATCCGTAACTTTTACGGCTCAGCTTTGTCGATGATGCGGGCAGGCTGAATTCGTATCCCCCTTTTGTGAACAACGGCCGCACTTTTCGATGTTGATGATGCGAACATACGGAAAAGGTTGGCCTGTTGCGAAAAAGTGAAAAAAGAAAGAGACTGTGGCCCTAAGGGTTTACAGGCTCTTTTTTTTTTCGTCTGCAAGATGGGTTTGATTGACGGAAAATAGTGGAAAATTTGTTATATATATGATAAAATAAATATATATTGTCAATATTACACAGGAGGCAATTTTTCTATGGAACTAACGCTTGTGCCATTTGATTCTGAGCTGTGGGAAATCTATACCGGCGCTTATAGCGATGTGCGTGCGGAAGTCAAAATTTTAATGGATCACAAGAGGTCATCTGCAGAAAAAGTTCGGCATACCGCCTCAAAAAAGAAAGGTGACTGCCAGATCGCTTTTGATAATCTTTGCGAAAATTTATGGAAGCAGACGAACTGTCAAAGTGCCGCGTATCTTGTGATGCCGTATATGGTCGTTTTGCTGGAGGATATGGAAAAAATCAACCACTTTCACTGGCAGCTGGAGATTATCTGCGGTATGGGGCTGTATCTAGCCGCCCAACCCGACATGGGCCGCGGTGTAAACGTGGAGCCGGAAGGTATTTTTGAAAATTACAAGCGCAGCATAGAAATTTTGCAGGAAAAAACGAAGTCTTTTTTAGAAAAATACATGGAGGATCTGAAAAAACTGGAGGAGAATAAGCGCAGCGAATTTTTAATTGCGCTTATGGCTATATTAGGGGATCGGCAGGCCGCTTTCTTAATGAGCATGAATGCTTGGGAATACTGCCCATTCTTATGCGACCACTGCGGCTATGGGTTTGAAAACGGCAGCGTCGGCGGGGCGCAGCTGCTCGAAAGGATCAGCCCGGCCGGCGAAAAACAATGGGACGGAAAATCTTTTGATGATGTCCATTCGTGGTACGGCTACATTCTGCGCAGCCTTGGCGCCCAAGAAGAAGCTAAACGCCTTTCCTATTATTACGGCACTTTTACCTGTCCAGAATGCGGTGAAAAGCTTCCTGTTGCAGAACTGATAAAGTCGCGTCATTCTTTTGTGTGATTCCATAAAACGGTGTAAAGAGAGGGTAGGTCCATGGAAGAAATTTTGCGCCTTCTAAAAAACAGCGGTCTGCGCGATTGGGGGATCTGCTCTTTCGATCGAGTGAGCGGCTGTCTGTTGGAATGCCGTGCGAAAAATAGGCTGCCCCAAAATACGCAGTCGATATTTGTCTCTGTTTTGCCATATTTTACGCAGTGCGGGCCGCACAATGTGTCTCGCTACGCCGTCTGCCCCGATTATCACCGCGTGGCAGAAACATATTTTTCCCGCGCCTGCGAGCTGCTGCAAAAATCGTTTCCGGAAGAATCTTTCGTTTGGTTCGCAGACAATTCCCCCATCCCAGAGGTACGCGCCGCAGCAGCTGCCGGACTTGGCAGGGTAGGGGAGAACGGCCTGCTTATTACACCGCAGTACGGTTCTTGGGTTTTTATAGGAGAAATTGTTTCCAGCCTTCCTGCGCCCGTATGGGGCGAGGAAATCAAGCCCTGTATCCAATGCGGAAAATGCCGAAAAAGCTGTCCCGGAGGCGCTCTGGACAACGGCAGAGTCATTGTAGAGCAGTGTGCCTCCCATATCTCGCAAAAGAAGGGGGAACTTTCGCAGCCACAGCGCAATTTAGTCCTCAAAAGCGGTTTGGCATGGGGATGTGACATTTGTCAAGAGGTTTGCCCCATGAACCGCTGTGCAGAGGAAACTTACCTGCCGGAATTGCGGCAGGACCTTTTTCCTCTTCTTGCACCCGGCCAATCGCTTGATCTGGAAAACCGCGCCTTCCATTGGCGGGGGCCTAAAGTGATCGAGCGCAATCTTTCTTTTTTTAAAACTAAAAGTAATAATTAAAAAAATAATTATGTATAGTATAAAACCTCTGCATAAATTTCGGATTTTCGGGTATCTTACGGAAGAAACCAGTTTATTCCGGAGGGAATTATGCAGGGAAAAGTAAAAGATATTATGAGCAGCAACGTCATCTCCATCATGCCGGGGCAATCTGCGGCAGAAGCCGCTCGGGTGATGGA
>CALWIX010000128.1 GCA_944380825.1 uncultured Clostridia bacterium
ACAGTTATAGAACAATCACCGATTATCTGGGTGGGATGGAAAGTTTTTATCTCTCTCAAATCTTTAATGAAAAAGTGCAGACCCCCGAAGAAGCAGCGCAGGAGATTTCTCAAGTTACGCGGGAGCAGGTGATTGAAGCGGCGAAGAGAGTCCGTCTCGATACAGAATACCGTCTCGTTGGAGGAGAGGAGGAACTGGCATGAAGATTACCGAAGTAAAAAGCGAACGTGTAAAAGATCATTATTATATGGCGCGCCATTCCAGCGGCCTGAAAATATTTGTCTATCCCAAAGAGGGCAGCCAGTCGGCCTACGCGATTTTTGGCACAAAGTACGGTTCGATCGACACGGCTTTCAAACGCTCGGATGAGCAGGATGTGTGTAGGGTGCCGGAAGGTATCGCGCATTTTTTAGAGCATAAGCTTTTTGAAAGCGAAGACGGTGACGCCTTTGCTCGTTATGCCAAAACGGGAGCAAGTGCCAATGCTTACACCAGTTTCGATATGACATGTTACCTTTTTTCCTGCACGGAGAGATTCTATGAGTCGCTGGAAATTCTATTGGACTTTGTCCAGTCTCCCTATTTCACGGAGCAAACGGTGAAAAAGGAGCAAGGAATTATCGGCCAAGAAATCCGTATGTACGACGATGATCCCCAGTGGCGTGTGATGTTCAATATGCTGCGCGGAATGTATTGGAATCACCCTGTGCGCATCGATATTGCCGGAACGGTAGAGAGCATTTCACAAATTACACCGGAGCTTCTCTACCGCTGCTATCATACGTTCTATAATCTAAACAACATGGCTCTGTGCGTAGCAGGAAATGTGGATCCGGATAAGGTGTTTGCACTGGCAGAGAAAATGCTCAAACCGGCGGATCCCATCGAGATTGAACGCATCTTTGAGCCCGAGCCTCTTCAAGTGAGAGAAAAGCGCATCGAGGAGAAACTTTCGGTGGCCTCCCCGCTGTTTCAGCTCGGTTTTAAAGAGGACGCGAATGCAGGAAGAAAATCGGTGCAAGAGATTGCACAAACAGAACTGCTTTTAGATATTATCGCCTCAGAGGCCTCGCCATTGTTTGGGCAGCTTCTGGATCAAGAACTGATTAACGAAGCGTCGTTTAGCTATGAATATTTTGAAGGAAGTGGTTATGCGGCCGCAATTTTCTCGGGTGAATCAAAAGATCCTGACGCCGTAGCCCATGCTATTGGAAAAGAAGCGGATCGTTTGCGCCGCGAAGGAATTGATCCTAAGGCTTTCGAACGTGCGAAAAAAGCGCTGTACGGCAGAAATGTAGCGGCGCTTAACAGTGCAGAAAATATTGCAAATTCCATGATTTCCCTGACATTTGCAGACCGGGAGCTGTTTGAATATCTTGATGCAATTCTGAATGCAGATCTTCCGTCTCTCCAAAAGAGAATGGAGAGTTTTCTGCTTCCAGAGTATTCTACGCTGTCTGTGGTTCTTCCGCTGGAGAAAGGGCAGGCGGACCGAACAGAAAAATAAAGAAAATATTAGGGGGAGACAACCATGACTTATGATGTAACTTTTCCGGTGCTTGGAATGGAATTCCACCTTTCACCGGTAGCCTTTTCCATTGGACCATTTTCTGTATATTGGTACGGCATCCTAATCGCAGCCGGAGTTCTTTTGGCTTTCTGGTACGCGATGAGAAGTTGCAAGAAGATGAATATTAATCCTGATAAGCTGGTGGACGTAGTGTTGGTGGGCGTCATTGGCGGTATCATCGGCGCCCGCTTGTACTATGTCCTTTTCTATTCCGGTGATGAGTTTTTAAAAAATCCGCTGAGAATTTTTGATATTCGCGATGGCGGCCTTGCTATTTACGGCGGTATTATTGGCAGTGTGCTGTTGGGCGGCATCGTGGCGAAACTTCACAAAATGAAGGTGCCGGCTGTACTGGATTTGGCGTCCATCGGGTTCCTCATCGGACAAGCTGTGGGCCGTTGGGGCAATTTTGTCAACCAAGAAGCGTTTGGCTGCGAGACAAGTCTTCCGTGGGGAATGCTCAGCGAACGAACCCAAGCGGTTGTTCCCACAGGTCCAGTACATCCATGTTTTCTGTATGAATCTCTGTGGTGTCTTTTGGGCTTTTGGCTGCTGCACCTGTTGTGCCGCCGTTTCCGTCGTTATGATGGGCAAGTATTCCTAGCGTATTTAATCTGGTATGGAATTGGACGCTTTTTAATTTAGTGTCTGCGCACCGATAGTCTGATGACGCCATTTTTCGATTTGCGTGTTTCCCAAGTGGTGGCCGCGGCGTCAGTACTTGTGGGGATTGTACTTATGATTGTTTTCCGGAAGAGGACGAGCCTTTCCGGCTGCGGCTCCAAAAAGATCATGGAGCTTAACGGTATTGCCGATGAGATTCCGGAAGAAGAGATCATTGATACCGGTAACAGCACCATTTTCGGGGATCTGGACGTAGAAATGGATGAAAGTGATGCGTTGGCCGAAGAGCAGTCAAATGACATTTCGAAAGAGTCTACACAGCCGGATTCGCAGGAAAGCGTTCAGCAGCCGACAAATGGTGAAGAAATAGATTCTTCAGCTGACAATGATGCGCCTGCCGCGGAAACTTCCGATTCTGACAGTGAAGACGACTAAAAAGTTCTCTCTTTTCTTTTACAGGAACGAGAAACGGCAGAATATTAAAAAGAAAATAAAAATGTTACAATAAAACAGAGGAGTGGAAAAAATGGCACAGTTGATAGACGGGAAAAAGATCGCGGCCATGGTCAGAGAGGATGTAGCCGCCGAAGTACAGCAGATGCAAGAAAACACAGGAAGCACCCCCGGCCTTGCTGTGGTAATTGTGGGTAATGATCCAGCGTCTAGAACGTATGTAAACAACAAGAAAAAGTATTGTGCAGAGGTCGGAATTTATTCTGAGGAATATGCCCTTCCAGAAGAGACTACTCAAGAGGAGCTGCTGGCCCTTGTCCGTAAATTGAATGAAAAACCCGATATTGATGGGATTCTTGTACAGCTTCCGCTGCCGAAGCATCTCGACGAAAAAGCGGTAATTGAGGCGATCCGTCCCGATAAAGATGTAGACGCTTTCCACCCCTCAAATGTAGGAAGAATTATGATCGGCGATTACCATTTTCTTCCCTGTACGCCGGCGGGAATCATGGAACTGCTTTATCGTTCGGGAATCGAAGTCTCCGGTAAGCGGTGTGTTGTCATTGGGCGCAGCAATATTGTTGGAAAACCCATGGCTATGTTGCTTCTCCATCAAAATGGTACGGTGACTATCTGCCACAGCAAAACGCAGGATCTAGCCGCTGTCTGCCGTGAAGCAGATATTCTTGTAGTAGCGATTGGAAAAGCGCGTTTCGTTACGGCCGATATGGTGAAACCGGGGGCCGTAGTGATCGATGTAGGCATGGATCGCGACGAAAATGGCAAGCTCTGCGGCGATGTGGATTTTGCTTCGGCAGAACCGGTGGCGTCGTGGATTACACCTGTGCCGGGCGGCGTAGGACCGATGACGATTGCCATGCTTCTCAAAAATACGGTAACAGCCGCGAAGCTGCATGGCGAACAATAAACAAGAAAAGGAGTTGCGTTGTGTGGGGCAGCTGTTGGATCGGATCGATTCACCGGAGGATCTGCAAGGGCTGACCCTTCCGGAGCTGAATACACTGTGCGGAGAGATCAGGCAGAAAATCATCGAGACCGTTTCCCAAAACGGAGGACATCTGGCGTCGAATTTGGGAGTAGTGGAGCTGACGGTCGCTTTGCATACCGTATTTCGGATGCCAGAGGATCAGATCGTCTGGGATGTCGGCCATCAAGCTTATACGCACAAAATCCTCTGTGGACGCCGGAAGCAGATCGAAACCATTCGTACCCAAGGTGGACTTTCGGGTTATCCGAATCGAGCGGAAAGTCAATACGATACGTTCAATGTAGGGCATAGCAGCACCTCTATCTCTGCCGCCCTTGGTATAGCGGCAGCCAAAAAGCTGCGCAATGAATCCGGATACGTCGTGGCTGTTATTGGAGACGGAGCCCTGTCGGGAGGACTTGCCTATGAGGGGCTCAACAATGCAGGACGGTTCAATAAAAACTTTATTGTTATCCTCAATGATAACAAAATGTCCATTTCTCGTAATGTAGGCTCCATGGCTCGGTATCTTGCGCGCATCCGCACAAAGCCGGGCTATCAGAAGGCAAAAGGGAATATTGAACACACGCTGGAAAAAATTCCTGTCGTGGGCAGTATGATGCGCGATCGAATTCGGAAATGGAAAGCTGTTCTTAAAAAGATCCTATATGGCAGCACCATTTTTGAGGATCTGGGTTTTCATTATTATGGTCCTTTCGACGGCCATAATCTCTCGCAGCTGCTTGATGTGCTGGAGAATGCAAAAAGCATTCCCAAACCGGTGCTTCTGCATGTTATTACCTCGAAAGGTAAGGGATATCCCTTTGCGGAGCGCCATCCGGGAGCGTTCCACGGAATTTCTGCATTCGATATCGAAACGGGGCAGACGTCTTCCTCCGGAAAAAGCTTTTCAGATTCTTTTGGGGAATGTTTGTGCCGGATGGCTCGTAAAGAGCCGCGTATCTGCGCTATCACGGCGGCCATGCAGCTGGGTACAGGACTGGCAGGATTCCGGCAGGAATTTCCCAATCGCTTTTTTGATGTGGGAATTGCCGAGGAGCATGCCGTTACGTTTGCCGGCGGGCTTTCTTCGCAAGGAATGATTCCCGTGTTTGCGGTTTATTCCACGTTTTTGCAGCGTGCTTTTGATCAAGTCATCCACGACGCAGCGCTCCAGCGGCTCAAAGTGGTTCTTGCGATTGATCGCGCTGGCATAGTGGGAGAGGACGGAGAGACCCATCAAGGAATTTTTGATGTGCCATTTCTCAGTTCTGTCCCCCATACGGTAATCTATGCGCCCTCTTTCTACGATGAACTAGAAGAAGATTTGTACCGTGCCCTCTACGAAGAGGAAAATACGGTCGCTGCGGTGCGATATCCGCGCGGCAAAGAGCTTTTTCGCCCAGTAGATTTTACCGGCGGTAAAAAGGATTTCGATTGGTATGGTGATCCGCAGGCGCATATTCTCCTTGTGACCTATGGCAGGCTGTTTTCATTTGCCTGTCTGGCGGCACAGAGACTTCGAGAAGAAGGCATTTCGGTGCGTATCCTGAAACTGCGAAAGATCCATCCTCTTGTGCCCGAAGCTGTAAAGGATGCCGCAGCAATGGAGAAGATCTTTTTCTTTGAAGAGGGAATAGAATCCGGCGGCGTGGGAGAGAATTTCCGCTGTTTGCTAGATGACGCTGGTTTTTCGGGAGAATATCGACTCAGAGGGATCCACGATTTTGTGAAGCAGGCGTCAATGGCGCAGTCTTTGCACAGTCTTGGATTAGATGATGACGGAATGGTAAATATGATAGTATCGGAGTGCGGAAAGTGACAGAAAAAAAGAGGCTCGATATTTTAGTGTATGAGCGTGGACTGGCGCCCAGCCGGGAAAAAGCGCGGGCTTTGATTATGGCGGGGCGTGTGTATGTAGAGAATCAGAAATCGGATAAACCCGGGACCATGTATCCGGAGACGATAGAAGCAATCGAAGTGCGCGGAGAAACGCTGCGGTACGTCAGCCGCGGCGGTTTAAAGCTGGAGAAAGCCATGCAGCTTTTTCCGATCCGGCTGGAAGGGAAAACCTGTATGGATATAGGGGCCTGCACCGGAGGATTTACCGACTGTATGCTGCAAAATGGCGCGAAGAAGGTATATGCCATAGATGTTGGTTATGGAAAATTGGACTGGAAGTTACGCGAAGATCCTCGTGTTATCAATTTAGAGCGTACAAACGCGCGCTATTTAACGGCAGAGCAGATCCCCGAACCCATTGACTTTTTTAGCGTTGATGTGGCCTTTATCTCTCTAAAATTAGTCTTACCGCCGGCTTATGTGCTTTTGAAAGAAGGCGGCGAAGCCGTATGCCTTATTAAACCGCAGTTTGAAGCGGGTCGCGGTAAGGTAGGCAAAAAAGGCGTTGTGCGCGATCCAGCTGTCCATACCGAGGTGGTCGAAGGGATCTGTACCGCTGTGCTGGAAATGGGATTTTCTATTTTAGGCCTTACTTACTCTCCCGTCAAGGGCCCGGAAGGAAATATTGAATACCTTGCCTATTTAAAGAAAACAGCGTCTGCGGAAAATTTGAGCGGCGTACAGGCTGCTGATTTGGTGGCTCAGTCACATAAAGCTCTGGATGGTGGCGCAGTATGAAGATTGCTTTGCTTCCGAACTTGACAAAAAAAAATGCCCAAATGCAGACGGATCGGATCGCGCAGGTGCTGCAAAAATTTTCTGTAGAACTTTTGATGAACCAAGCGGATCGTGATGTGTTTCCTGCTATGAAAGCAGAGTTTCTAAGCGGCGAAACGGAGCTGTTCCAGCAGTGCGACGTAGTAATTTCGGTGGGTGGAGATGGAACCATTATTCGTGCGGCTAAACATGCAGCGCGTTTTGGCAAAGCGGTTTTAGGAATCAATGTCGGGCGCTTGGGATTTGTGGCCGGTCTTGAGGTGGATGAGCTCGATCAGCTGGAACATCTTATTTCTGGTGATTACGAGGTGGAGCAGCGGATGATGCTCTGCATTGAGCTAACCGATCGAAACAATAGGCCACGCTACCGTGCCCTCAACGATGCGGTTGTGTCCAGAGGGTCAATGTCGCGCATTTTAGATTTTCAAGTTTCTCTCAACGAAACAAATGTATGCGGCTATCGTGCCGACGGTCTAATTCTTGCCACGTCCACTGGTTCTACAGGATATTCGCTGTCGGCGGGCGGGCCGGTGATAGATCCGGTCATGCAGTGCATAGTGCTCACACCGATTTGTCCCCATTCTCTTTTTACGCGGCCTGTGGTGTTTAGTCCGGGTTCCCGTTTGACGGTTACGGCCGCCTCCAGTTATGAAAGCGAAATTTTTCTGACGGTGGATGGAGAGACGTCGCTCCA
>CALWIX010000129.1 GCA_944380825.1 uncultured Clostridia bacterium
CGAACAAGGTGCAGGCTACCGGCCGTGTAAAGGATCGTATGGATTCCGGTGATCTGGTAGCAAAGTGGAAGGCCTTCGGCTGGCATGTTATTGAGATCGACGGCCACAAAGTGCAGGAAGTCTGTGACGCCCTCGACGCTGCCGATAAAGTAAAGGATCAACCTGTCCTAATTTTTGCCAACACAGTAAAGGGCAAGTACGTCTCCTTTGCAGAGGGCAACAGCGCGTTCCACAACGGTGCTCTCTCGAAAGAGCAGTACGAACAGGCTGTGCGCGAAGTAAAATCCTATGTGGCTGAATAAGGGGGGACTTGAAATGTCAGAGAAAAAGAGCTTGAGAAATGCATACGGCGAGACACTTGTCGCGCTGGGAAAAGAGAATGAGAATGTCGTTGTGCTGGAAGCCGATCTGAGCAAGTCCACGATGGGCACGATGTTTGAAGCGGCTTATCCGGAGCGCTTCTTTGAAATGGGTATTGCCGAAGCAAATATGGCTTCTGTGGCAGGCGGCCTGAGCCTGACCGGCAAAATTCCATTTATGGCTTCTTTCGCTGTGTTTACAACGGGGCGTTGCTACGATCAAATCCGCACCAGCATCTGCATCCCGAAGCTGAATGTAAAGATTTGCGGTTCCAGCGCCGGCCTGTCCGACTTTGGCGATGGTTCCACTCACCAGACCGTAGAAGATATTGCCACCATGCGCGCTCTGCCGAATATGCAGGTGTTCTCACCGGTTGACGCCGTAGAGACGGAGAAGATTGTGCGCTATATGGCTGCTCAAAAGGGACCAATGTACATACGCATCAACCGCAACGATCTTCCGGTCCTCACATCTAAAGAGGAAGAGTTCATTCCCGGCAAGGTATATACGATCCGCGATGGTAAAGATGCCGTAGTATTTGCAAGCGGCGTAATGGTTTCTATTGCGCTCGAAGCGGCGGAAGAGATGGAAAAAGAAGGCGTAAGCGTCAAGGTTGTGAACGTTCCGTCCATTAAGCCTATTGATGCAGACAGCGTAGCCGAGATCGCTTCCAGCGTAAAGGGCGTCGTTACGGCGGAGGAACACTCCGTTATCGGCGGCCTTGGCAGCACCATCTGTGAGTGCCTTGCTCCCCGCGTAGCGAAGAAGGTATTCTTTGTGGGCGTTGAGGATTCTTTCGGAACTTCCGGCGAGAATTACGACGTACTGCTTAAGAAATATGGTTTGACGAAAGAACATGTCATGGATGCCATCAAGAAGTCGCTTGCGGACTGATTGGTTTTGGATTGAAGGAAAGAGGCTATTGCATTATGAATAATACGCTTGAAAAATATTTTTCGTTGAAAGATAAAGTGGTTCTTCTCACCGGTGCATGCGGCGGCATTGGCTCCGAGCTTGCAAAGGGTCTGGCCGGGGCTGGCGGTACGGTTGCTATTGCCGATATTGCCGTTGAAAAAGGCGAGGCTCTTGTGAAAGAGATGGAAGGCGAAGGACACAAGGCGTTTTATCTGGACATCAGCAAGATGGATTCGATCAAAAAGTGCGTCGATGAAGTGCTGGAAGCTTTTGGACGCGTGGATGTGCTTGTCAACTGTGCTGGTATCAACAAGCGCGAAGGATTCCTTGATGTAGAAGAAAGCACCTATGATCGTATGATGAATATCAATCTTAAAGGTATGTTCTTCATTACACAGGAAGTCGTGAAAAGATCCATGATGAAGACGGGCGGTAAGATTATCAACATTGGTTCTTATAACACCACCAGCATGTTGGGTGGCTGCTCTGTTTATGGTGCGACGAAGAGCGCTGTGTATGCTCTGACTCGTTCGATGTGCATTGAGTGGGCGAAGTTCAACATTCAGGCGAACTGTCTTGCTCCGGGCCACATCCTCACTCCGCTCACCACCGTTACTTGGGAAAATCCGTCCCGTGCGGAATACCTGCGTCAGCGCATTTCGGCAGGCCGTCCGGGCACGCCGGAAGAGCTTGTCGGCATTACGATTATGCTCACTTCCCATGCGTCAGACTACGTCTCCGGTGCGCTGTTTGATGTCGACGGCGGCGCTTTGGCAGGCGGCCAGCCGTGGCAGTACGATACAAAGTATTAAAATTTAGTAGGGGCTCTGCCCCAAACCTTGCCCGGGGCCTGCGCACCCTCGTGACTCCGCCCCGGCCCGGTTCCTTTCTGACATTAGTTGGAATGGATTGTCCGAAAATTTAGAAGGCTCCGCTCTCACAAATCCCGATTCGATGCTCTTAGAAGCTTGAAGGGGGTTGGGGGAGCGAAGCCTTTTCGTTTATATAATAACTATTTAAGCCTGCGCCAATGCAGGCGGTTTTTATTCCTCAGATAGGGGCTGCGGGCTGGTTACTTTGTGAGAAGAGGAAGAATTTTGCGCGACTGTTCATCCCAGAAATCCCAGTTGTGGGCGCCGGGCCCTTCGGTATATGTCAAATCGGCGCCGAGGGCTTTCATCCGGTCGCGGACGTCACAGTTCATAGAGTAGAGAAAATCTTCCGTACCGCACGTCTGATACAGTTTGGGGGCGTTGCCGGCAGCGCTGCATTTCTGGAATAGCGCAAACAGATCGGCGTGGGAACCTTCCAGCTTGTCCGGATTCTCGAAAATATCGTTCCATGGGAAGGGGCCCGCATAAGTATTGGTCTGGATACCGCGGTACAGCGCCGCAATATCCAAAGCGCCGGACATGCTTACAGCTTTTGAGAAGCGATCGGGATGAGAGAGCGCCAGAAACCACGCGCCGTAACCGCCCATGGAGAAGCCGAGGGTGAAGCTCTCTTCCTTTTTATCAGAGATGGGGAACAGCCCGCTGGCAAATGCCGGCAATTCCTCTGCGAAAAAGGTTTCCCAAGCCTTGCCACGGTACATGTTTTGATAAAAACTGTTTTCAGCCGATGCCGCAATCAGGGCGCAGCCGCTTTCTTGTGCCCAGCGCTCGATGTTGCTGCTGTGAATCCAAGAATTAAAATCGCCGTAAGCACCGTGCAGCAGATAAACGCCCGGAAATTTTTTCTCGTGGCGGTAGAGCTTTGTCAAATCACTTGTGCTGGGATTTTCATGGTTGTCGAGATCGGGTACAAACACATGCACAAGGATATTGCTGCGAAAAGTGTAACTAAAATAATGGACCTGCATGCTTGGCATAAAACTCCTCCTTTGTCTTATATAGATTTATAAGGTTATAACGTATCTGCCGGTTTATAAGGGCTAGCCGTTCCCCGTTCCGGCAGAGACGTTTTAAAAGGATAACGTTTTTCTGCTGCTAGCGATAGAAGTCTTTCGTATATTTAAAGAGAAGAGAGGCTCCTTTTACCGTTAGAATAGAAAGAGTGTTATTCTTTTCCGTTCCAGCAATAGGTGCACAGTTTGCACTTTTCGATACCTACGGAGTCGAGCATTCCATCCAGGGAATGGTATTCAAGCGTAGAGAGATTAAGCTTTTTGCGGATAAGCTCTACCATGTTGCGGTACTGCTTTGTGCCGAACTGCGCATACTGACAAACATGATTCTCGTTGATCTGGGAGCCGCCCTCCAAATCAAGGATAGTTTGTCGGGAGATCGTCTCGTTCTCTCTGGCCGTACGGGTAAAATTGAGGTATTTGCAGTCGTAAAGAATAGGCGGGCAGGCAACGCGGCCATGAAGCTCCTTAGCTCCGTAAGAGAGCAGCTCGTCCATAATACCGCGCAGCTGTGTTCCACGCACGATGGAATCGTCAACAAGCAGCAGACGCTTGTTGTGGATGAGGGAGTCCACAGGGATAAGCTTCATACGGGCGATCAGATTGCGCACACTTTGATCCCGGGGCATAAAGCTGCGAGGCCATGTAGGAGTGTATTTCACAAGGGGACGGGCAAAGGGAATTTTAGACTCGTTGGCATATCCTATAGCGTGGGGCGTGCCGGAATCAGGAATACCGGCTACAAAATCCACTTCTACAGCAGAGCCGGCCTGCTTATCCTCAGCGGCCATACTCTTACCGCAGCGGTAGCGCATTTCTTCCACGTTAACTCCTTCGTAATCAGAAGTAGGAAAGCCATAAAAAAAAAATAAAAAAGTGCACATCCGCATTTCTTTTGAAGGCGCCACAACGGTCTCCATTTTGTCAGGGGTTAAGAAAACGACTTCGCCGGGACCGAGCGTGTGGCAGGTTTTATATCCCAAATTGATATAAGCGGAGGATTCAAGGCTGACACAGTAGCCGCCTTTTTCCCCGTCTTTTTTGGCAATGGAAAGGGGCGTGCGGCCCAAACGGTCACGAGCGGCATAGATACCTCCGTCAGCGGAAATGAGCATTGTCATGGAACCGTCGATTTGGCTTTGCGCATACCGAATACCGTCGGGGACATTGTCTTTTCGGCTAATAAGCGCAGCCACCAACTCTGTATCGTTGATACCCCCACCGCTCATTTCAGTAAAGTAGGAGTTTCCGTCAGACATAAGATGGCGTACGATGTCCTGTTTATTGTTGATGCGGCCCACCGTCACTGCGGCCAAAACGCCCATTTTGGAATCGATAATCACCGGCTGTGGATTGCTGTCGCTGATGCAGCCGATGCCGATAAAACCATGCATTTCCGATAAATCGTCCTCAAATTTTGTGCGGAACGGAGAGTTTTCAATATTGTGGATCGCGCGGTTGTAGTGCTTTCCATCAAAAACAGCCATTCCGCCGCGTCTCGTTCCCAGGTGAGAGTGGTAGTCCGTTCCAAAAAAGAGATCCGTCGCACATTCGTCATGCAGGCACAGTCCAAAAATTCCGCCCATATTTTCTTAATTCCTTTCTTCAAAAAGCGTAGATTTAGTCCCGAGCAGCGCGGAACATATACTCCAAAAATAGAATTCTATTTTATTATAACCCATTTATTTTTCCGGGTCAATGCAAAGGGGGTGTTTTCTTTGACAGAAAAAAGCCCCGAACGGTTGAGCGTCCGGGGCGTTGGGATTATTTAAATAGAAAAAATTACATTCCCTTGGGGTTGGGGCCATAGGCGTTGGCACCCGGCTGGCTGTCTTGGCAGAGGAAAACGAGCAGGATAATCCATCCTACTGCAGGAACCAAAGCGATGAAATACCAACCGCCGCTCTTTCCAATATCGTGCAGACGGCGCCAGCACAGCGCAAGGCTGGGAACGATGATTGCCAGACCATAAAGCCCGATGAGAATGTTGAAAAAGCTGGCGATGGAAGCAAGAATGCCCAAGATGAACGAGATAATAATGTTCACCAGATAAGCCATCCAAAAATCTCTGCGTCTCGTACGGCCGCTGAAAGTAGCATAGTTTGTCCACATATTAATATAAGGCTGCAAAAATTCCATGAAGTAATCTCTCCTTTATCTCTCTTTAATAAGATATAGTTTTTTCATGATATTACTTTTTGTGTAGGTAAACGCTGTTTTGAATTTCCCATATTATAAAAATTTTTTCAGCTTACTATGGTTTGTTTAGCGGTCTCCTTTCATTGTTGTTTTTAATTTTGCAGTGCTTTTAGCAACATGCCAATAAAAGTTATAAAATGTAAACGTTTACGCTTTTACTATACAGAAAATAAAAAGGAAAATAATTCTCGAATAGAAAATATTGAGTTTTTTTGACTAAATTTTTATTTATTTTTTAATTTTTTATTAATACAAATCAGTATAAAAATAAAAATATTAAATTTTTACAATTTTTACATAAAAATAGAAAGTAATTTTATCTTTGTTATATTTTCCAGTTGACTTAAATAAAAAATCAGAATATAATCAAAAACGAATTGTGGAAGTGATTTTTTTATTATACACTAGCCGCTGTAAGAAAAAGTGGCCTAACAATCTTTGTTTTTCCCGTTTGACCGTGAATTTTAGAAAGGATGTGTCTCTGGCGAACTATGTGGAGTTTTGATAACCGTCAGGAGTTTCTAGCATGTATTGCCGATCTGATTGTGCTGCCTGAAGTGCAATCGATGGCTCAGGTTCATCAGCATGTGGATGTGAACTGCTTAGAACACTGCATTTTTGTGTCGTATGTCAGTTTTTTGTTCTGTCGCCGGTTTGGACTCAATTTTACCGAGGCGGCGCGCGGTGGATTGCTGCACGATTTATTTTTATACGACTGGCACAAAAAAGGAAGCCACGAAGGGCTGCACGGATTTACCCATCCCAAAACGGCCCTAAAGAACGCTTCGGATATTTGCAATCTTACGGATCGAGAAAAAGATATAATTGTAAAGCATATGTGGCCGCTCACCCCCGAACTTCCAAAATACAAGGAGTCGCTTGTGGTTAGCTGTGCGGATAAGATCTGTGCGCTGGCCGAAATGCTGCATATGTATCATTTGATGAAAGTGGCCAGCCGTCTGGATATAGTCCCGGTCACTGTATAAAAGAATCTTTAAAATTACCCCGGCGCCATACCATCCCTTTAAGGGAGTACAGCGCCGGGGCGTTTTGCGTTTTGGCAGCTTTGCATTTTACACGTTTGTGTGCTACAATAAAGAAAAGTTAGAAAGGTAGGATGTTATGGGCGTGTTGTTTATAGAATATCCGAAATGCACCACCTGTCAGAAAGCCAAAAAATGGCTGGAGGAACACGGTGTGGTGTATACGGATCGCCATATTGTGGAGCAAAATCCAACGGCCGAAGAGCTGCGTCTCTGGCGAGATGTCGGAGATTTTCCTCTTAAGCGGCTGTTTAATACAAGCGAGATGCTGTATAAATCCATGCAGCTGAAAGAAAAGCTTCCCCAAATGGAGGAGCAGGAGCAATTTGATCTGCTGGCTACAAACGGCATGCTGGTCAAGCGTCCGATTGTGGTAGGCGAGGGCTTTGTTCTCGTAGGCTTTCAGCCGGAAAAATGGGCGCAGGTCCTGCTGTGACGGAAAATGGAGGCATGATTTATGGTGAAGGATTTATTAAAAAAAAGCCGCAGTTACCGAGGATATGATGAGAGTTATCTTGTAACGCGCGAACAGCTTTTAGAGCTTGTAGACTGTGCCCGTTATGCGCCATCAAGTGTCAATCTTCAGCCCCTCAAGTACCGTCTTGTGTATGGGGACGAAGTAAAAACCCTTCAGCCGCTTACCAAATGGGCGCGTGCTCTGCCGCAGCTGACGCTGCCGCATCCGGGACACTGTCCCACCGCATTCATTGTAATTTGTCAGGATTTAGAGATTTCGGATTCAATTCCGCGGTTCCAAAAGGATGTGGGAATTGTGGCGCAGTCGATGCTGCTCGCTGCTGTCGAAATGGGACTCGGCGGGTGTATGATTGGGAATTTCAATGCGGGAGAAGTAAAAAAAGCTCTTTCTTTACCTGAAAAAGCTGCTCCTGTCTTAGTAGTGGCAATCGGAAAGCCGGACGAGAAAATCGTACTTACACAGATAGATCCCGGTCAATCTACCGATTATTACCGCGACGAAAACGATGTGCACTATGTTCCTAAGCGTAAGCTGGAGGATATTGTTTTAAACTGAGATTTTTCTCAAAAGGAGATTTTTCTATGAAAAAGATAGCTGTTACCACAGAAAATGGAATGATTTTTCAGCATTTTGGCAAAACACAAACATTTACGATTTATGAAACAGAAAACGGACAAATTCTGTCGAAAAACATTTTAGATGCCGGTGCCAATGGCCATTCCGCCTTGGCAGGTCTTCTGCAACAAAATAGGGTGGACGTGCTCATCTGTGGAGGTATCGGCCAAGGAGCCAAAGAAGCTCTGAAAAGCTGCGGTATCGACATCGTTCCCGGGGCAGTAGGCAGTGTGGATCAGGCTGTAAAGGATTATCTGATGGGCGCGCTTATTGGAAATCCCGATTTTATGTGCAATCACCATGGCCATGAACACGAAGGTCATTCCTGCGGCGAACACGGCTGCGGTAGCCATAGCTGCGGCCACCACGGTTGACGGATGACAGCCGAAAAGCTAAAAAGCTACTTGCTTGAACAAGGTGTAAGCGATGTGGGCTTTACGTACATCGACAGTGATGAATTTGGAAGCTGCCGGTATGCGGTGAGCATCGTCGCGCGTCTTTCAGATGCCGTTGTAGATGAAATCGATACCGCACCGACCCATACCTATTTCCACCACTATCGCACAGTGAATACATTTTTAGATCAGTGTGTACTAAAAGCAGGGTTGTACCTGCAGCGGGAAGGCTACCAGTACATTCCGGTAGCGGCATCCCAGAGCGTCAATGCAGATGGCTGGAACTACGAAGGGCGTTACTCCCACAAGAAGATCGCCTGTATGGCCGGCTTGGGCACCATTGGAAAGAGCTCGTTATTTTTGCATAAAGAGTATGGGCCGCGGGTGCGTCTAGCTACGCTGTTTACAGACTGTGCCTTTTCCTGTATGCAGCACATACCCGTTTCACTGTGCAAGGGATGCGATCTTTGTGTGAAAGCGTGTCCCAGCGGAGCGATTTTGGGAGGGGAGTGGCACGCGGGAATACCCCGGGAGGAAATTTTCCGGCCCGATTTATGCAGCAATTATATGAAAACGAAATTTCAGAAAATTGGTCGCGGAGCAGTATGCGGCATCTGCATGAAAGTTTGCCGGATCAAAATCCGGCCGCAGTGATGTGTAGTTCTTCTTTCCACCATAATTTCCTATAAGAATAGCGCTCTGCCACACGAGCAAGTCGAAATTTTTATAACAAAGGCTCCGCCCCACAATTCCCTGTTCTCTTTTCTCAGAGATGCAGGAAAGTTGGGAGCGGAGCCCATCTTATTCTTTGGATATATCATCCCCAAATTTACAATAGAAAAACGAAACGTTTCCTTACCCTACCTTCCGACTAACGTCGGAAGGTCACCGGAGCCGCGCCGGCCCCGTGCGGGGGATGGAGGCAGAACTCCAATCAAGAGTCCCTGTGCGGGATGTGGGCCACCGCCTCGGCAAGGCGATCGAGAGCCTGCCGAAGAATGGATCGGGGAGCAGCGATGTTGACGCGCTCGAACAGCTCACCCTCCTTGCCGAAGATAAGGCCGTCATCGAGCCACAGGCGAGCTTTATTGGAAACGAGATCCTCCAGCTGTTCCGCATTTAGGCCAAGACCGTGGAAATCGAGCCAAATGAGGTAAGTTCCCTGCGGCTCAATTAAACGCACACAGGGCAGGTTCTCCCGCAAATAAGAACGCACAAATTCCAGATTTCCCTCTAAATACTGGAGCAAATCATCAAGCCATGGGCCACCCTCGGTATACGCCGCCTGACAAGCCAGAATGCCCATCACATTAGGAAACTCGAACCCTTGACGGGAGAGCTCGCCGCGAAAAGCCGCGCGGATCTCCGGATTGGGAATAAAAATATTTGAACACTGTAACCCGGCGAGGTTGAACGTCTTGCTGGGTGCAGTACAGACAATGCAGTGCTGGGCCGCCTGCTCCGAAATGGAAATAAAGGGGATGTGTTGCTGTCCCGGATAAGTGAAATCGGCGTGGATTTCATCGCTGATAACAAGCACATTGTGGCGCAGGCAGATTTGAGCCATTTGTTCCAGCTCATCGCGCTTCCAAACGCGTCCTACAGGATTATGAGGGCTGCACAGAATAAACATCTTCACGCTGTTCTCAACGATTTTGCGCTCGAAGTCTTCAAAATTTACCTGATAAACTCCCTCTTTTTCCACCAGCGGGCTTTCCACAAGTTTGCGGCCGTTATTCTGCACTACGTTGAAAAAGGGGCGGTAAACGGGCGGCAGAATCAAAACGGCGTCGTTTGGCTCGGTCAAGCTGCGCACCGCCGTATTTAAAGCGTATACCACGCCCGGCGTGTGTACAACCCATTCCTTTTCGGCCTTCCATCCAAACCGGGAAGAAAACCATCCCAGCAGTGCCTCGTAATATTCCTCTCCGGGAGAAGAATATCCATAAACGCCGTGCTCTACCCGCTGACAAAGGGCCTTCGTCACACTGGGGCAGACGCGAAAATCCATATCAGCTACCCAAAGTGAAAGCGTATCTTCCGGGCGATCCTGAAAATTGTATTTTTCACAGTATGTACCGCGTCTATCAATTATTTCATCAAAATTCCAATTTTCCACAGCCATTACTCCTCAAAGCCAAATACTTCATCGAGCCATGTTAAGCACAGAGGGACCCATTGCTGTACAGGCTTGACTACCGTGCCGACCTCGTTGTTTGCCAGAGAAAGACCATGCAGTCCGTGGCGGAAGATGTGACATTCCGCTTCGGCTCCGGCTTTTTTCAGTGCGGAAACCATCATCATCGTATTTTCTACGGGCACCAGCTCGTCCTCCAAGGTGTGCCAGAAGAAGGAAGGCGGCGCATCTTTGCGGGCGTGCTTTTCCAGAGAGAAGTATTCCTCCTCCTGCGGATCTCCGCCCGTCAGATTTTGGAAGGAGCCGCGGTGTGCAAATTCTCCCGCCGAAATCACCGGATAGCACGGAATGATAGCGTCAGGACGCCCGGAAGCTAAATCGCCGCCGAGAGCCTGTTCAATTTTACTGCAATCCCAAAGCAAGCCGGAGCTTGCGCACAGATGTCCGCCGGCGGAGAACCCGCACACAGCGATTTGATCGGGGCGGATGTGCCATTTTTCAGCGTTGGCGCGGATGGTGCGGATGGCGGTCACCAGTTCGGCAAGGGGACGGATTCCAAGGGGCGTGGGAGCTGTTTCGGCTACAGAGTAGTACATAACAAATGCGTTGTAGCCATGGGAAAGAAAGGTAAACGCCACCGGATCGGCCTCCCGCGGCGAGAGAAATTCATACGCTCCGCCGGGGCAGACGATTACGCACGGACGTACCGCATGATCCGGCATTTTCTCCGGAAAATAATCGTGGAGGTAGCCGACAAGCCTGCCGCCGCCATCGTACAGAGAATTTATTTCGATCTTTTGCATCTGAAGATCACCCCAAAATAAAAAAATCCGGTTTTTCAAACCAATCCTATTATAGCATTTTCGTTTTGTCAAGGAAAGCGATTTTCCACAGAAAAGTAAAAATTGTGGAAAAATTTTTTCTTTTAACGACGGTGATTGACACAGTTTTCCCCTCTTTGCAGAAAAATCGGATCGGAAGCATACGCCGTTGACAAAGCCGCCAAATTATACTACCATAATCCAAGTGCATCCCCGCCATGGACGGAGCGGAGGAAATATTTTCCTAAGAAGTGGGAGGAAAACAATGAACCCGTTTTTTCAAAAAGGAGAAAAGATCCTCTTTGTGGGGGACAGTGTGACACAATGTGGCAGAAGTGATGACGGGACGGATCTGGGGCAGGGGTATCCGCAAAAAATAGCACAGATTTACGACGCCTTATTCCCAGAAAGCGGCGTGACATTTTTAAATCGAGCGTATTACGGTGATTCCACGCAACAGATGCTCAGTCGATATCAAGAGGCTGTAAAGCCGGAATGTCCCGATTTTATCTCTATTATGATTGGCATTAACGACACATGGCAGCGGTTTTACAGCGGCGTTGCTGTCTCCTGTGAAGAAATGCAAAAAAACCTTCGGGAATATTTATGCCGGCTGCGCAGCGACTTTCCCCTTATTAAAATCATGATCCTCGAACCGGTGCTGCTGCCGTCGGATCCAAAGAAGAGGTGCTTTCGGGAAGATCTGGATCCGAAAATTGAGGTGATTCGTGATCTGGCCGCTCAATATGCCGATTTCTTTTTACCAGCAGACGGCCTATTGCATGCACAGATGCTGCACACCCCCGCCAAGGAACTCTCTGCCGACGGCGTCCATCTACTGGCGAAGGAACATGCAGAGCTCGCTTATAGTTGGCTTAAACACCTGCAACTTATTTACTTTTGAGAAGGTTTATGAAGATGGCATTAACGAAAGTAG
>CALWIX010000130.1 GCA_944380825.1 uncultured Clostridia bacterium
CATCTTTATCATACCACGCAACTTGAAATCGCTCAACGATTTTTTGTAAATAGCGGGTAGAAGCGTCTAGTTTGAACGTATTATTAGCGAAGCAATCAAGAGAGGGTTTGGGATACTCCCAACAAGAAAAAATCTCCGCTCCGGCAGCAGGCCGAAAACGGAGATTTTATGGGAGTGTAGCCACACTCCCTATGCTTGCTCTCTTTTAGTTCACCCGGAATGGAAAGGAAGGGGATGTGGGATTTTGTAGCGGAATTTGAAGGAGTATGGTGGAAGGCGCAAAGCCTCCGACGGATTGACAGCAGCAATGTGACCAGTAACTTGAAGCTGACAGACCGGATGGAGGGATTCTTTGAGCCGAAGGAAAAAGCTAATCAATAACACCACCATACCACAACATCAGATCGAGGCCGTCGCTCGTTGTATTCTGCCTGATATTTTCGCATTCTATAAGAGTGAGGAAGGGCAGAGGGAATTTGCAGAGTGGCAGGAGCAACATCTGACAGAAGAAACGGCAAAAGACCAAACAGCAAAAACGGCATAGGAACATAACGAAAGGCAGGGCGTCATCAGAAAATGATGACACTCTGCCTTTTGTTATATGTGCTTATTGTTTTTAAGCAAACTGAGCAAAAAATGCCGGCATTTCTTCTGCCTTTACTGGTACAGGGTCGTTACTAGGACCGCTCCTAGTGTAATATGCTCCATCGAAGACTGCTGGACCGCTGTTGCAAGTAATCCGTAAAATAATTACCGACTTTCCATGATAGTTGACATGGCGCATTTTGGCCCCAATTTGCCTACGATAATGATCTTGTAGCGGCATATCATTTAGGGCGTTTCTGATGGTTAAAATATAGGCATCATAGTTTTCGTAGTATTTTTCAACTTCACCATTAATACCCGTCACATAAAAGTCGCCAACTCTGATAGACTCCTGTCCGTAGACTTCACGAATTTTTTCTGCATCGTCAAAGGTGTCTGCAACGCCAAGAAGAACATATCCAGTGGCGTTTTTTTCAGCATTAGCCATTGCTGTGAGAGTCTTGAAAATCTTGCGTATCAGCGAATTGTTTCTCTTTCCATCGTCTAAATTATGGATTCCTTGTTTGAAATCATATTGGGTATTTTCTGTAGAAGATTGTTTAAGAAGTGTTTCTAGTTCATTTGCGTAAGAGTAAAGCATGGGATCCCCTTCTCCCCGCTCCACAAAATGCGGTGCCAATACACCAGAAGTAGCTGCAATTAAGTCAATTTTTTCCTGTTGAGCCCACCAACCACCTCCACCTGAAATGTGAATAATCCTAGCACCAATTCCATCCAGTGCATCATAAAGTGCATCATAGTTAGCAATGCGTTTTTCCTGCCGAACCAATAATTCATACATGGAAAGAAATAGTACTTGAAAATAACGTGGTCCTCGATAGACCCTTGGTGATACCATTTGTGCAATAATCGTTTTTTGCCGTCCGGAAAACACACGTTTGATTTCGTCATACACATAAAAGAACTGCTCGGATACTTTCTCTGGAGATATTGCAGAAAGTGCTTCTTCAATCTTTTGATACCGTGCAGAAGCATCTGGCTGTTTATAACCGTAATATTCGTCTAATATGCTAACATTGGAAGGAGGAACAGGTGTCAACAACATTCCACCGAGGATATCAGCGATTTGTTCCTCATCCATAGATTGTCGCAGATCTTCTTTTGATAGGATGTTTTCCTTAACCCAAAACACAGATTCAGGATCAATTCCCCCATGATAAGTATCTTTTGTAATGCTGATACTCTGCATCTGTGAGAGTAACAAAAAATCATTATGGGAGACATCGCCACGAATACGAGTTGCAATATTTCTTACAAGTTGTGAGAAATCGTTAACTACACCGGCCTGTCGAATTTCTTGGCGGGAAAGATGCTTGCCGTTGGAATTGATACGCCTAAATACTTCATCGATAATATCAGGATCATGTTCGTCATAAATCGAATAGGGCAGTTCATAGCTGACTATCTTAACGCACGTCTCACGATTCAGTACAGGCTGCCTTTGCTCTAAAATATGACTGTCCAACAAGTCTTTTGTCAAAGCTGTAGTGCTTAAATCAAAATATTCCCCAGTAGCAGCGGGATAGTCGTTCTCAATAAAAGAAAAAACAGCATTTAAGCGTTGCATGCCATCAATAATTTCGCTTCGATCCTGCCCTTTATAGACGCATTTTGCAAAAAGAAAAAGTGGAACGGGATAGCCATTTGCAAGTGAATCAATAAACGCCTGTTTTTCTTCAAGTTCCCAAACCAGTTTTCTCTGATAACGTCGATTAACTAAGTACTGATTATTCCTATAATCTTCATACGAACGTTCAACAACCTTGCCATTATTTATTGGCTGTTTGGCCATCTCAGCACCTCCTAAAGCCTATATTAATATTCTCGCATAATTATAGCATGCTGTATTTCTAAACACAATGTTTATCAATTTCATAGTAGTCGGAAATGAAGTGAACAAAACACAGAAATTGTCGATACCATGTTGGCACGGTCGCTTTTCAATTTACAAAGTCGTTTTACTCTTCCGTGGGCATCTTGGCTTGGATGTCGGTTTGCGCTTCACCCCGTTGCGGAAATAGGTGGTTTCGTAACGCTCAAAAAAAAACAAATAATCCGAACCCATCTCCTATCGGAAACAAGTTCGGATTATATTGGCTTGGTGCGGGAGGGGGGACTTGAACCCCCATGAACGTAATGTTCACTAGAACCTGAATCTAGCGCGTCTGCCAATTCCGCCACTTCCGCATATTCTTTTTTCTCTCAACGAGATTGCTTTGTTATTATAACACTCGATTTCCTGCCTGTCAATACAAATTTTTTCAAAACTTCAAATTTTTACTTTATATTTGTCGAGAATAAAAAAGAAAAGACAGCCAATAGAAAAAGATGACAAGACTAAAATGTAAAAATCAAAAAACAAAGAGAATCGCAAAAAGTCTTAAAATATCCATCATAAAAAATATTCTCATAGAGACAGTAAAAGATCTTTAAAGGAAATACAAGCGAACTTTTCTATCTTTTTTCGGGCAAGATTCCTTGGGGCGTAATATTATGAAAGTGGGGAAATTCCCATTTTTTTTCACACGCTGTGATTAAATCGGCAAAATTGCGGCAAAATAAAATTGGGCCCAAAAACTAGAATTTATTCGGAGCGTGGATAAAGTGAACGTTAAACGAGGCGATATTTATTATGCGGATCTCAGCCCGGTCGTAGGTTCGGAACAAGGAGGCGTGCGTCCGGTGCTGATTGTACAAAACGACGTAGGGAACCGCTTCAGTCCCACAGTGATCGCCGCGGCAATTACGAGTCAGAGGTCGAAAGCAAATCTGCCGACGCATATCATGCTCAATGCGGCGACGACGGGTCTGTCGCGGGATTCCATAGTTCTTTTGGAACAAATACGCACGATTGATAAGCATAGGTTAAAAGAGAGAATGGGACGACTCGATGATCGATCGATGCTGCAGGTAGATCAAGCCCTTTCCGTCAGTTTTGGTTTAGGAAGCGCGGAGAATGTCCGGCGGGCTACATAAAATGCCTGACCGAACACGTAAGATAAGGAGGTTTCTTGTGAACCTAACGGAAAAAGAACTGAATGCTATTGAGGATCAGCTGGAAAATGAAAAGCTGCTGATTGAAAAATATAGATCGTTTGCCGTACTGTGTAGCGATCCAGAGCTTCGGAAAAAATGCGCCGGTATGGCGGGAAAACATCAGGAGCATTACGAAAGGCTTCTGGAATTTTTAAAATAATCGGAGGACGTTTATGGAATATCCCCGGATGGAAGATAAAAAGATTCTGTGTGATATGCTTCTTTCGCAAAAAATGATTACAGAGTCCTACAACAGGCTTGCTAACGAGACGCTGACTCCAGCTCTCAGAGATGAGTTTTTGAACCTTCTCAGCGACGAGCATAAGATGGAATCGGAAATATTTGATGAGATCCACATTAGAGGTTGGTACCCTATGCAGATGGCCGATTCTTCTAAAGCACAGCGGATTTTAGAAAAATACCAGAAGTGATAAGGGTCGTTTTCTTGCGCGTATTGACGAATTGACGCAAAGATGAAATTTCAATCGGAGAAAATTTTATACACAGCGCGGCAGAAATAAATGTCTTGTCATAATAAAGAAGAAAGAAGGACGGGCCGCGTTGGCAAGCATAGAAACGATCGGTTGTGTAAAGGACAAAAATTTTCCTCACGGCGAATCTTTTTAATAAACTGACAGGCTGTCCTGCACAAACAGGATGGCCTTTTTTTGTATAGGGCTATATCCAGATTGCGACAGATTTGTCCTTTCCCTGTCCCCTATAATAAAGGAAATACGGTTGGAGGGGATAGGGTGAAACAAACAATTTATATAGATGTATTGCTTGCAGTGAATTTATTCGTCAATTACTTTCTTCTCCTGTCTGTTTCCTGTTTTTTGCGCATGGATGGTTCCCGAAAACGCATTGCGTTAGGTGCCGCAGTAGGAGCTGTATCATCGCTTATCATCCTGTTGCCATCCCTTCCGGGAATTTTATCGGCGGTGGTAAAGCTTCTTCTTTCAGCCGCCATCGTAACGGCAGCGTTTCCACTTCATAGCGTATGGAGTTTTTTGCGTGTGTGGGCGTGTTTTTTTCTGATGAGCTTTGCGTTTGCTGGGATAATGATGGCGTTATGGTATTTTTTGGCACCTCAAGGACTGATTTTAAAAAATTCTGTGGTATATTTTAATATTTCTCCCATGCTTTTGCTTGTGTTAACGGTGATTTGCTATTTTGTAATCCGAGTGTTGAACTGGCTTTCCGGACGTAGAGAACAGGCGGGGGATCTTTGTATTGTCGACATCTCCAACGCAGGCCACGATGCCAGAATTCCAGCGCGAATCGATACAGGAAGTAGTCTGAAAGAGCCCTTTTCTCAATTTCCTGTAATTGTTGCGGAGTACGAAGCAGTAAAAGAAGCGCTTCCCCAAGAGCTTGTGCAAATGCGGGATCAAGCATCAGCACTTGTTCCTTCGGTAAAAATCCGGATGGTGCCGTTTCATGCGCTTGGCGGCAGCGGAATTCTGCCTGCGTTCCGTCCGGATCGTGTAGCCGTAAAATCCATCGACGGTACGGTGGAGACCTCAGCCGTTTATGTGGCGGTATGCGAAACAAAGTTGTCAGAAACCTTCCACGCCCTGCTCAATCCTGAGATTTTGGCTGGAGGAAGAAAAATTAATAAAGGGGGAACCATTTTTGAAAAGGGAACTGGCCGGCATATTCGCTGAATTAAAAAGAAAAATCTTTGCGGCACTTTGCCAAAAAAGGGCCGGTGCGGTGTTTTACATCAATGGGCCAGAGAGCCTGCCTGCGCCGCTTTCGAAAGAGGAGGAGGAGCGTGTCATGCAGGATATTCTCGCCGGGAAAAAGAATGCGCGGGAACCGCTTATCACGCACAATCTCCGGCTGGTAGTATACATCGCGCGAAAATTCGAGTCCCCGGCGGCCGGAGTGGAAGATTTAATTTCCATCGGTACCATTGGACTTATCAAAGCGGTAAATACGTTCCGACCAGAGAAAAAGATCAAGCTGGCTACATACGCTTCCCGATGTATCGAAAACGAAATTCTCATGTACCTGCGCAAAAGTTCCCAGCTTAAAAACGAGGTGTCCATCGATGATCCGCTTAATGTGGATTGGGACGGAAACGAGCTTTTGCTCTCCGATATTCTCGGCAGTGATCAGGATACCGTAAACCGCGGCATCGAACAAGAAGCCGAACGAGCATTGTTGCACGGTGCGGTAGATCGGCTTAATCCGCGTGAAAAAAGGATCATGCAGCTTCGTTTTGGTCTGGATCACAACCGTGAACATACACAGAAGGAAGTAGCCGATACGCTTGGAATTTCGCAGTCTTACATATCACGGTTGGAAAAGAGGATCATCGCCCGCCTTAGGCGTGACTTAGAGCGTACCGTTGCGGGATGATTTTATAAAAATGTAAAGGGCGCGCCATTGGGAATTTCCCCGGTAGCACGTCCTTTTTTATCAAAAATTTTTTCTGCAAAGCCTGCGGTATTCCGTAGGTAAGATTTGGCAGCTTTCTTTAAATGCCTTTGTAAATTTCCCCTGCGTTTCGTAGCCCACCTTTTGGGCGATAGCGGCGATGGTGTCGTCCGTGTCGCGAAGAAGCTGCATAGCCTTTTGAATGCGGTATTCCTTCACATAAGCGGCAATGGGCATCCCGTAAACGGCCTTAAAGACCGACTTGAGCGTAGACGTATTGAGAAGATATTTTTTGGCCAGTTCCTCAATGGTAAACCGCTCATCAAGGTTCTGGATAAGAAAGTCGTGTATTTGGCGGATCGATTCCGTCTGGCGTGCGCCGTACTGTGTCAGCCTTTTTCCGCAATCGGGCTCGAGTTGCTGCAAATACAGCAAAGCCTCCTGTGCTTTCAGCTTATAATAGGGGAGACGAAGCTCCTGCGGTAAATCGTACAACACAGAAAACAGTCGTTCCACCGCACTGCCAGCGGGAATTCCCAGCGGCTTTTGGCCCACGCAGAATTTTTGAAAGATTTTTGAGGCATCGAAACCACCTTGCCGCGGGATGTCGGGACAATTTTCGCGCAGCCTCTGCAGATCCAGCGTTACGGCGATCCCTTCGTAACAGCCCAGCGGCAGGGTCATTTCAGAATCGGCGCAGCTTTCGAGCGAATGCACGCACAGATCCCCGGGACCAAGATATACAGCGCTGCCGAGCATATTCCAGCCGATTCGGCCGGTGCGACAGTGGTTCATTTCCAGCACGAAAGGAAACGGTCCGTGATGAAATTTTACCCGTTGAGCCCAATATCGGTGCACAGAGACTTCTATACCGGGAAAGACCAGATACGTTTCGATCCGCCCTTTTCCGCAGGTCTGCGCCGAAATCTGTTCCACAAGGGGAGCAGATTGTTCTTCCAAAGCGTTGTGCCGGATAATTTCAAACGTTCCCTGTGCGACCTCCTGCAGGGATTGTATAATTTGAGCCTTATAATTTTCCTCCATAAACGCCTCCGTCGTTTTCAAAATCAAGCTCCCGGACACGAGATCGCAACCATCTTTT
>CALWIX010000131.1 GCA_944380825.1 uncultured Clostridia bacterium
GGTGGCCGGGAGAAGGAGATTTTGGCGGGGGCGAAGGTGATTATGCCCAATATTTCACCACCGCAGGTGCGTGAAAAATATATGTTATATGATAATAAGGTCGGAGTCGGCGACGATGAAATCAGCAGCCGCAACCGCGTAGTCCGGGCAGTGGAAGCGATAGGGTACGAGATTGTTGTCGGCCGCAGAGATTATCAGGGAGGTAAATGCGATGATTAAAATGGCGGTTTACGGAAAAGGCGGAATCGGAAAATCCACCACAGTTTCCAATTTGTCCGTCGCATTTGCGCGGCGCGGCATGACAGTGATGCAGATAGGCTGTGATCCGAAAGCCGATTCGACCATCTGTCTGCATGGGGGAAAACCGATTGCTACGGTGCTGGATCTTTTGCGACAAAAGAATAAGCAAGTTTCGCTGGAAGAAATGGTCACGCGCGGCTATGCGGGTGTTTTATGCGTAGAAGCAGGAGGTCCCACTCCGGGCACTGGCTGTGCCGGGCGCGGCATTATCGCCGCGTTGGAAGCGCTCACCGAGAAAAAAGCGTTTGAAGTGTATCATCCGGATATCGTCATCTATGATGTGCTCGGCGACGTGGTGTGCGGCGGGTTTGCTATGCCTATCCGGGAAGGATTTGCGAAGAAGGTGTTCGTCATTACATCGGGAGAGAATATGGCGATCCATGCGGCGGCGAATATCGCGGCAGCCGTAGAGCACTTTGCAGACCGCGGCTACGCCGAACTGGGCGGAATCATCCTCAACCGCCGTAACGTAGCCCGTGAGGAAGAAAAGGTGGAGGAACTTGCACAGGATGTGCATTCGCGAATTGTGGGGCGACTGCCTTTTAGCGAACTCGTGCAGCAAGCCGATGAACAGGAAAAAACGGTGCTGGAACTCTTTCCGGACAGCGATATGGCGCGCGAATACGAAAAATTGGCGCAGCAGGTACTTACCGCCGTCTCTCAAAAGGGAGGGAACCAGCCGTGATGGATCTGCACAAAGTAGAAGAAGCGGGCACAAGCCTTCCTATTTCCAAAGCGCCGTTTCCGTCGCCGTTTGCCTCTGGGGTGGAATATGCGGCTCCGGCGCGCGGAACGTGGAACATTGTGCATGTGGGAATGCTTGTTCCAGAAAGCCAGCAAATTTTTGTCTGTGCACAGGGCTGTCTGCGTGGCGTAGTCCTCACAGCCGCCGAAATGGGGGCGGCCAGCCGCTTTTCTACCATCACCGTGCGAGAAAATAATGTGCTTGACGGCGATATGGAAGACTTGATCCTCGACGGTACCACCGATATTTTGCAGAAACTGCAGCGTCATCCGCGCGCCCTTCTCATTTATACCAGCTGTATCCATCATTTTATAGGCTGCGATTTGGAGTACGTCTATAAGAAATTGAGAGAAAGGTTCCCAGACATCGATTTTACAGACTGTTACATGAACCCGATTATGCGCAAGAGCAAAATGTCGCCGGACGCCAAAATGCGCCAGCAGCTTTACAGCCTGCTCAAACCGCGAAGACAAAACGGTAAAAGCGTAAATATTATCGGAAACATCGCGGAAATTTATCCGAGCAGCGAGCTGCTGTGGATGCTTCGCGAAGGAGGCTTCCGTGTGCGGGATATCTGCTGGTGCAGAACGTATGAAGAATATCAAGAGATGGCGGAAAGCTGCGCCAATATCAGCTGGAACCCGGTGGCTGTCCCCGCGGGGCAGACGCTGCAGGAGCGTTTGGGCCAAGCGCATTACTACTTGCCGATTAGCTATGATTTTGAGGAAATAGAGAAAAATTTACGATCTCTTTCACAAGCGCTGCAGTTGCCCTTGCCGAATTTTGCAAAATTGCGCGAAAAAGCGGAGCGTGCCTTGCACCGCGCGGCAGAATCGGCGAAAGGAATGGCTGTATCCATCGATTATACTGCTACCCCGCGTCCTCTTGGTTTGGCGAAGCTGCTTTTGGAATACGGCTTTCAGGTGGAATCCGTTTACGCAGACAGCTTTACAGCGGAGGATAAACCGGAGTATGAATGGCTTCGGGAATATTACGGCTCCCTAGCCATACATCCCACAGCCCATCCTAAAATGGGTCTGCTGGCCGCCTCGTCAAAACCGCGGGAGGATGTGCTGGCCATCGGTCAAAAGGCGGCCTATTTTAACGGAACAAGCCATTTTGTCAACCTCATAGAGGGCGGTGGATTGTACGGACTGGAAGGAATCTGCGAATTGTGCAGTCAGATAGAACAGGCAGTGTGGGAAGAAAAGGATACAAAGAATATCATCCAAGTGAAGGGATGGGGGTGCTGTGGATGAAACAGACGGAAAGCGTGCTTTCTACTTATACAGCGGACGTGTCAGGCGTGTGCTCGGCGCTGTATGAAATGGGTGGAATGACGGTGATGCACGATGCGTCCGGCTGCAATTCTACCTATAATACGCACGATGAACCGCGCTGGTACGATATGCCGAGCATGGTTTATATTTCGGGATTGTCCGAAATAGAGGCCGTTATGGGCGACGAGGAAAAGCTGGTGAACGATATCTGCGAGGCGGCAAACGATCTTCAGCCGCGTTTTATCGCCATTGCCGGCACACCGATCCCTATGATGATGGGCACCGATTTTCCGGGTGTGGCACGCATGATCGAACGCCGCACGGGAATTCCCAGCTTTGGCTTTGCGACAAACGGGATGCACTCCTATATTTCCGGCGCGGGAAAAGCGCTGGCGGCGGTGGCACGGCGGTTTTGTCCGGCCGATCTCCCTGCAAAGCGTGGAGATCGACTTTCGGTCAATCTGCTGGGCGTCACGCCTCTCGATTTTTCCGTGACGGGGAATGTGGAGTGTATGCGTCAGTATTTTGAAGATAACGGTTTTACGGTGATTTCCTGCTGGGCAATGGGCAGTTCGTGGGAAGAGCTGATGCAGGCGGGATGTGCCGATGTTAATCTGGTCGTTTCGTCGTGCGGCCTTGCTCTGGCGGAGACGCTTCACCAAAAATACGGCACGCCTTATGTGGTGGGAGCGCCTTTGGGAGAGAAATTTTCCTCCTTTCTTTTACAGCAGGCGGCACAGTCCGCGCGGGATAAAAAGTGCCGGAATCTTCTCATCCAAGCGCCGGAGACGGTAGAAAATCAGGATAAAGATATAGTAATTATAGGAGAAGCCGTCTGCGCCGGATCGCTGCGCTGCGCGCTGGAGAGCGGTTTTGGAGCACGCAATGTGCGGATCCTTTCGCCGCTGGAGGCGAGCGCACAGCTTCTTCGCGAGGGCGACTGTTTTTCCGCAGAGGAGGACGACATTTTCGCCGTTCTTCAAACGGCGCGCTGCATCATTGCAGATCCGCTGTACCGCCGTGCGGTGCGTAAAAATGAATCGGTTCAATTTATCGATCTGCCGCATGAAGGCTGTTCCGGAAGGATTTACCGAAGGAATATCCCTCTTTTGGTGGGAGCCCATGCGGACGATTGGTTTAAAAAGGGGTTTTGAAAATGAAAAAGATGAAACGATGGATCTCGCTGCTGCTTTGTCTGACAGTGACTGTATTTCCTATGACAGCATGTTCAAGCGGCGCGGAGGATTCTTCCAGCGTATCGTCTGCGGCGCAGTCTTCACAGCCTGCTGCCGAAGATTCCTCCTCGCAGCCGGAGCAAGAGGATAATCAAGCGCAGTCCGATACGATTACGATAATCGATCATGCCGATAACGAAGTGGAGATCCCGCGGGAGATCGACCGCGTGGTGGTGACGGATATTTACCCCATGGCGTCGGTGATTACGGTATTTCTCGGCTCCGCAGAAAAGCTTGTCGGTATCCATCCAGTGTGTATGAGCGCGGCGCAGTCGGGACTTTTGGGAGAAATTTTTCCCGAAATTTTGAACGCCGAAACGGGATTTATGACGGGCAGTGATCTGAATATTGAAGAGCTGTTAAAGCTCGATCCGGATGTAGTGTTTTATACAGCGGGCAACACGGAGCTCAAAAGCGCTTTAGATAACGCCGGCATTCCCGCTGTGGGCGTTTCTCCCAGCAAGTGGGATTACGATATTTTGGAGACGTATGATCAGTGGATTTCTCTGCTTAGTCAGATTTTCCCGGAGCATGCCAAAACGGAAATGATTTCCGAATACAGCCAAAAGGTGTACGACATGGTACAAGAGCGTGTGAAAGACATTCCGGAAGAAGAAAAGAAAGAGATCTTGTTCCTGTTTCAGTACAGCGACCAACAGATGATCACCTCCGGTAAAAATTTCTTCGGCCAGTTCTGGGCACAGGCTGTCGGCGGCCATAACGCGGCGGAAGAAGTGCAGGCGGATAATTCCAACGCGGTGATTTCCATGGAGCAGGTTTACCAGTGGAATCCAGACGTCATTTTCATTACGAACTTTACTCCCACGCAGCCGGAGGATCTGTACCAAAACGCCGTTGGCGGCGATGACTGGAGCTCGGTGAAAGCGGTGCAGGAGCAGCAGGTATACAAGCTGCCGCTGGGTACCTACCGCAGCTACACCCCCAGCGCCGACACACCAGTGACGCTTTTGTGGATGGCGCAGAAGGTTTATCCGGATCTGTTTGAGGACATCGACATCGTCGAGGAGGTACGCAGCTACTATCAAGAGCTTTATGGGATTGAATTGACGGATGAACAGATTGACCGTATGTACAATCCTTCCTCCAGCGCGGCGGATGGGTTTCAAAGCTGATGGAAACTAGAAACGTAAAAAATACAATTTGGGTAGTAGGGACGATCCTTGTGATCGTCCTGCTGTCCATTGTAGCGATTATGCTGGGGCGTTACCAGCTGACTTTTCAAGAGATTTGGAGTGCCTTCACCCGTACGGGAGAGATTTCTGATATGGCAGATAACGTAATTTTTAATATTCGTCTGCCGCGTGTGCTTATCGCGCTTTTGGCGGGGGCAGGGCTTGCTACGGCGGGCGGAGCGTTTCAGGCGGTGTTTTCTAACCCTCTCGCTGCGCCGGATACTTTGGGCGTTGCGACGGGCGCGTCTTTTGGAGCAGTGCTGGGCATCCTATTTGGCCTGCCGTCGCTGCTTATCCAGTCGTCGGCGCTGGCGTTCGGACTGTTGGCGGTAGGGCTGGTATATTTTGTGGGCCGCACAAAGGGTGGTGCGTCTCCGGTAATGCTCATCCTTTCGGGCATCGTGATAAGCTCGCTGTTTTCGGCGCTTGTTTCGCTGGTGAAATATTCTGCAGATCCGCAGGACGTGCTTCCGGCCATCACCTTTTGGCTCATGGGCAGCCTCTCCAGTGTCACGCGCGAAACACTGTACACAGGCGCGCCGTTTTTACTTGTGGGCATCCTGCTGATCTTTTTGCTGCGCTGGAAGCTCAACGCTCTCACGCTTCCGCAAGAGGAAGCGCAGTCCCTCGGTATTCCGGTCAACCAGATCCGGGCGGTGGTGATTCTCGGCGCGTCTATGATTACAGCGGCAGCGGTATCGATGTGCGGCTTAATCGGATGGGTCGGTCTGCTTATCCCGCATATTGCACGGATGCTTTTTGGAAACAACAATAAATATGTGATCCCTGCCAGTATCGGTTTTGGAGCGATTTTTCTTTTAGTCATCGATACAGTAGCGCGGTGCGTGAGCGCCTCCGAGATCCCGGTATCCATTTTAACGGCAATCATCGGCGCGCCGTTCTTTATTCTTTTGCTGCGCAGAACGGGAGGGTTCCGGCTATGACGTTCGAGGTAAAAAACGGGGGCTTCCGCTACCATGGGGAGAGGGAGATTCTGCGAGACGTCTCCTTTCAGGTAAAGGATGCAGAGATTCTCTCCGTACTGGGAGCAAACGGCGCGGGTAAAACAACGCTGATGAAATGTATGCTTGGCCTGCTTCGGTGGACGTCTGGCGCATCGTTTCTCAATGGAAAAGATGTCCGCACCCTAAAAAGCAAAGCCTTCTGGCGGGAAGTGGGCTATGTGCCGCAGGCAAAGCTTCCTTCTTTTGTATATACCGTGGGAGAAATGGTGGTTATGGGACGCAGTTCTCATCTGGGAGAGCTCAGCCAGCCCGGTGAAAAGGATTGGCAAAAAGTAGACGAGTGCCTTAAGACGGTGGGGATTTTTCATTTAAAAGACAAACTGTGCAGCCGTATCAGTGGGGGCGAATACCAAATGGCGCTTATAGCGCGGGCTTTGGTATCAGATCCGTCGCTGCTTGTGCTTGATGAGCCGGAGTCAAATCTAGATTTTAAAAATCAGCGCATCGTCTTAGACACCATCTCGTGGCTGTGCAAAGAGAAGGGGCTTGCCGCCATTTTGAATACCCATTATCCGGAGCATGCCGTCGAGATTTCTCACAAAGCGCTGCTCCTTTTTCCGGATGGTACATCTTTAGCCGGAGACGCGAAAGATGTTATCGGAGAAAAAAATTTAGAGAAAGCGTTCGATGTTCCGGTGCGTATTTGCACCATCGACCTGCCCGAGAAAAAATATACCTGTGTTCTCACGCTTCCATCCAGCGTGCAGCACAAAAAAACGGAGGAACTTTATGAGCAGCATGAATAGCACACCATCCGGCGATAGAATTCATATTGGAATTTTTGGCCGGCGCAATGCAGGAAAATCAAGCGTCATCAACGCGATGACCGGTCAGAGCCTCTCGATTGTTTCCGAGGTAAAAGGAACCACGACAGACCCTGTGCAAAAAGCGATGGAGCTTTTGCCGCTCGGACCGGTTGTATTGATCGACACGCCCGGTATCGACGACGAGGGAGAACTCGGCGCGCTGCGTGTGCGCCGCAGCTATCAAATGCTCAACAAGTCGGATTTAGCCCTGCTGATTATCGACGGCACACAGGGGTTTCTTCCGCCAGATCGGGAGATGCTTACAAGAATTCACGAAAAAAAGATTCCCTATCTTATTGTTGCCAATAAGTGTGACGAGACTCCAAAGGCAAACGTAGAGGGCCTTCCCCAAGGGGAGGAGGTTCTTTGGGTCAGTGCAAAGACAGGTGAAAATATCCGCGAGTTAAAGGATCGTTTGGCCGCATTAGCGCCCGATTCTCAGCCGGAATTTCCCATTATAGCGGATAAAATTAATCCCATGGATTTTGTCGTTCTGGTTGTGCCCATCGATAAGGCGGCTCCCAAGGGGAGACTTATACTTCCGCAGCAGCAGACTATCCGCGATATTCTTGACCGCGGCGCCATCCCCGTTGTCTGCCGCGATACAGAGCTTTCTTATACTCTAAAGGGGCTGTCCCAGAAACCGGCGCTGGTTATCACAGACAGCCAAGCCTTTCGGAAAGTATCGGCAACGGTGCCGCAGGATATTCTGCTGACATCGTTCTCTATCCTGTTTTCGCGCCATAAGGGAGATCTTGCTGAACAGATCCGCGGCGTGCGCGCGCTGGATTCTTTGCAGGACGGCGATAAAATTTTAATTTCGGAGGGCTGTACGCACCATCGCCAGTGCGGCGATATTGGAACAGAAAAGCTTCCGAAGTGGATTCGCCAGTATACAGGAAAAGAGGTTGTATTTGCGTACTCCAGCGGAACAGAGTTTCCGGAGGATCTTTCGCAGTTTCGGATGGTAGTTCACTGCGGCGGTTGTATGCTCAGTGAACGGGAGATGAAATTCCGGATTCGATGCGCGGCGGATCAGGGAATTCCGATTGCAAACTACGGGCTTATCATCGCACAGACGCAAGGTATCCTGCGACGCAGCCTGCAGGTTTTTCCAGAAATTGCCGCTGTTTTGGAGGGTTAGAATGGAAGAAACGAGGATCGCCCTGATTGGGATTATTGTAGAGAATCCGGAAGCTGTGGAACAGATCAATCGTCTGCTGCATGAATACAGTTCCTATATTATAGGAAGAATGGGTTTGCCATACCGTGCACGCGGTGTATCGATCATCCGTGTTGTAATAGATGCGCCCGGCGCAAGCATCAGCGCCCTTTCAGGCAAACTGGGTATGCTTCCCGGAGTTAGCACAAAGACACTTTATTCTAAAATTTCTTGAAAGACAAATACATCTTTCTATGCTCTGCAAAAAGGTTTAGAAAGTTTTGTTTACGTGTTGTCCCTATTTAATAGTCCCAAACCACTTTTTCAGTTTTATAAAACTCCGCTCTTCTTCAGAAAATTCGGTGTGAGAGCGGAGTTTTTATGAATAGAATAAAAAGATCTTAAGAAGAAAAAGAAAACATTTTTACAATAAAATATAAAATTTCTTTTTAAAAATTTCAAAAATGTTAATTTGTTTTTGTTAAAAATAAATTGCTTTTTTGCAAATTATACAATTAAATAAAATTTTGTTTTAGATTTTAAGATAAATTATAGTAATAATTGCATAAAAATTACAAATTTTTAATGAATTTCATTGATGAAAATTACAATATTTTTATTTGACAACTTCAAACATAAAATCTATAATGGTGGCAGTCAATTTTCCTGAAAATTTCTGCGCATCAGCGCGGTATAATTGAAATCGTTCTACGCAGACTAAAGCGGAAGAGAGAAAGGTTTTATGTATGGAGGTAATTCTTATGAAAAGAATTTTTGCTGTATTACTTGCTTTATTAATGTTTCTCACAGCCTGTTCCAGCGGTGACGGAAATGTAGAATCCGAAACGTCGTCTGGTGTGGTTGGTGAGATTGTATCGGATGTAGAAGAAGGAGCGTCGGAGATAATTGACGATATTATGCCGGACACTTCATCTGATGTTGTTTCAGAGGATCCGGATGCTTCGTCCACCCAGTCCTCCGAGACACAGGAAAATAACGGTCTGCCTTCTGCTTCTTCGAATGAACAAATCACTCCGGATGCCGGCAGTGACACATCTTTTACCCAGACAGGCAACGTTTATAAAATGATCAGTGGAACAAACGCTTATTTCGTAATTGCACAGGATTTCTCGTCCACAGAAGAAGGAAAAGCGCGTGACGAGGCAATAGAAAATGCTGTAACAAAAGCGATTTCTACCGAATACAAAGAAGGATATTACTGTGTCGCTGCCGTTGTGGCGCCCGAAAGTGAGAATTCCTTCGACGTAACGAAACAGCGCAGCGATTTTACTGTGCAGATCTTCAAGCGTCAAACCCCTAAGGCCACCGAAACGGGTATGGGGGAAAGCATCAAAAAGGAAGTTACCCTTAAGGATCAATCACTTCAGGAGTATTTGGAAACACAAAGCAAATAAAATTTTTACCCGGCGAAAGAGTTCCTTTCGCCGGGATTTTTTTATAGTATGCAAAATAAATGCAAAGAAATTAGGGCAAGCAGCGACGTCAGAAAATTTTCCGTAGAGGTATGTAAAAAATTGAGAAATCCGGGGAAATTCAAAGCTTTTTTAACTGCCGTTTTTGCAGTTTGCGTTCGGGAGGCATTAATTGCGCCAAACCGTGGTCAGAAACAGACAGCAGGATTTGCAGCTTAGACGGATCTGTTTTATAATAAAAAACGTAGTCAGTTGAAAAGGGGCATAGCTATAAAAGAGCGCGGCTCGTCCTTTTTCAAATATAGTAAAAGCCCCTTGTGGGCACGCTTAAAAAAAGGTTTGTGAAATTGTGAAATTAGAAAATCTTTACCGTCTTGACCGCAGTGACGAAGAAAAACTGACACAGCTTCTAACGGAGTGTTTCAGTCAGGATCCGCTGTATTGCCAGCTGATTCCTCAAAACAATATGAGGAAAAGAATGCTGCCGGATATTTTTACGTGCGATCTGGACGAAATGTTCGAGAACTGTGAAGTTTATGCAGATAGTCCCGAGGTC
>CALWIX010000132.1 GCA_944380825.1 uncultured Clostridia bacterium
GCTGAGGTTCTGGTCGCTATCCTGACAAAGCGGATCAATGATCTTACCGAGCACCTGCGCACCCACAAGAAGGACCATCATTCCCGCCGCGGCCTGCTGAAGATGGTTGGCCAGAGAAGGAATATGCTCAACTATCTCATGCGCACCGACATCGAGCGTTATCGTACCCTTATCGCGAAGCTCGGCATCCGTAAGTAATTCGCCTTCTGCGGGCAGGCGGCTGTGCAGCCGCCTGCCTGTTTTCGGCTAAGACAAGCTTTCAAAGGAGAAAATAGGGTTTAGCAGTGAAACGAGCCCCCTCGGGCGGGAGGCTGGTTTTATTGCTAAGCTTGTTTCTCCGGCGGGGCGTTTTTTAAAGAAAAAATGAATGGAGGAACAGGAATGTTTGAAAATTTTAAAGTTTTTGAAACAGAGCTCGCCGGCCGTCCCCTGAAAGTGGAAACCGGAAAAATGGCCCAGCTCGCCAACGGCTCCTGCCTCGTGCGCTACGGCGAGACAGTGGTACATGTTGCCGTCACTGCTTCCGCAAAGCCGCGCGAGGGCGTAGACTTTTTCCCGCTTTCTGTCGATTTTGAAGAGAAACTCTACTCGGTAGGCCGTATTCCCGGCTCGTACCTCAAGCGCGAGGGCCGTCCGTCCGATAAAGCGATCCTCGCTTCGCGCGTGATCGATCGCCCGATTCGCCCGCTATTCCCGAAGGATATGCGCAACGACGTATCGGTGGTATGCACGGTGATGTCAGTGGATCCTGACTGCTCTCCGGAAATCACGGCGATGATCGGCACCTCTATCGCGCTTTCCATCTCGGATATTCCGTGGAACGGCCCGATCTCCGGTGTTTCTGTGGGTCTTATCGACGGCGAGTTTGTCATCAACCCCACTGCTGAGCAGCGCAAGGTTTCGCAGATGGCTGTGACTGTTGCGTCGACCGACTCGCGCATCGCCATGATCGAGGCGGGCGCCAACGAGGTAAGCGACGAGGATATGTATAACGGCATTATGGCCGGCCACGAGGCAAACCAGAAAATCATCGAGTTTATCAAAGGAATGCAGGCCGAAATCGGCAAGGCGAAGTTCACTTATCCGAGCAACGAGCCGGACGAAGAGATGTTCGCTGCCATTAAGGAATTTGCGCTGGAAGACGTAAAAGCAGCGCTCGATACCGACGACAAGACGGTACGCGACGAACGCCTGAAACCTATCTATGAAAAAGTGCACGAGCATTTCGACGAAATTTATCCCGACAGCGAGGCAAAGATCGACGAGTGCCTGTATAAAACGCAGAAGTTCGTGGTGCGCCGGTGGCTGCTCGACGAGCAGAAGCGCGTAGACGGACGCGGCATGGACGAGATGCGTCCGCTGGCTGCCGAAGTGGATCTTCTGCCGCGGGTACACGGCTCCGGTATGTTTCCCCGCGGTCAGACGCGGGTTCTGACTGTGGCAACGCTCGGCCCGGTAAGCGATCAACAGCTTCTCGACGGCATCGATGAGGAAGAGTCGAAGCGCTATATGCACCAGTACAATTTCCCGTCCTATTCCGTAGGCGAGACGAAGCCCAGCCGCGGCCCGGGCCGCCGCGAAATCGGCCACGGCGCGCTGGCTGAACGCGCGCTTGTGCCGGTAATTCCGCCGGTAGAGGAATTCCCCTATGCGATGCGCCTCGTTTCGGAGGTTCTTTCCTCGAACGGTTCCACCTCGCAGGCATCCATCTGCGGCAGTACGCTGGCGCTTATGGCGGCCGGCGTGCCGATTAAGGCACCTGTGGCCGGTATCTCTTGTGGACTAATTACCGAGGGCGACCGCTGGATGACGATGGTGGACATTCAGGGTCTGGAAGATTTCTTCGGCGATATGGACTTTAAAGTAGGCGGCACCCACAAGGGCATTACCGCCATTCAGATGGACCTGAAGATTCACGGTCTGACGCCCGAAATGGTCAAGGAAGCGCTGCAAAAGACGCACAAGGCGCGCGACTATATTATTGACGAAATCATCCTCAAGGCGATCCCTGCGCCGCGCAAGGAGCTTTCGAAGTATGCGCCGAAGATGCTCTCTACGGTGATCCCGGTCGATAAGATCCGCGAAGTCATCGGATCGGGCGGAAAGGTCATTCAGAAGATCTGCGCCGAGTGCAGCGTGAAGGTGGATGTGGAAGAGGACGGACATGTATTCGTCTCCGGCATCGATATGGACAACTGCCAGAGAGCCATGACTATCATCGACACCATCGTCAACGATCCGGAGCCGGGCGCAATCTATAACGGCAAGGGCACCCGGATTATGGATTTCGGCGCGTTCGTTGAGATCGCTCCGGGCAAAGAGGGACTTGTGCATATCTCGCGTCTGGATGTGAAACGCACCGAGAAGGTAACCGACGTTGTAGACGTGGGCGACGAGGTGATGGTAAAGGTGCTTGAAATCGACGACAAGGGCCGCCTGAACCTTTCCCGCCGCGACGCTTTGATCGAAGTGGAAGGGCTTGTACCGGAAAACGACATTTCCGATTCTTCCTCTCACCGCGGTCCGCGCGGTCCGCGCCGTGACGACCCCCGCGGCGGCCCCCACAGAAGATAATTTTATTATAAAATCTGACCGCCCCCACAGTACGTGGGGGCGGTTTTGTGTGCCCAAAAATAGTAAAACAGTAAAAGTTTTGGGCAAGCTTCTTCAAAAGCCTCGGGGGATATGGGGGCGGCGCCCCCCGAAAAAAGAAAAAGCTGCGAAGCGGCCCGAAAGAGAGATGGGCAGAGAGGGAGCGAATCTCCCCATCCTGCGATCTCATACTGCGGCGCTTGCAGGGCGCGCTTTACTGCTTACCATACGCAAAATGATCCCATCTTTTACAAAAAAAAGGTAGCGGGATACCTGATTTTACAGTACAATAAAAATATATTTATCTATCAAATCAAAGGAGAGTGGTTACTTGTGAAACGAGGGAAAAAATGGATTTCCTTTCTTCTCGCCGCAGGAATGGCTTTTTCCAGTGCCGTGACTGCGTCGGCGGCAGGAATTACATTTGGCACTTCGACGGAGTCGGGAGATATTATCATTCTGCATACGAACGACGTGCACTGCGGCATCGAGGACGGCCTTGGATACGCAGGGGTTTCCGCCTATGCCCGCGAAATGGAAGCGCGGTATGGACAAAACCGCGTCACGCTGGTGGATGCGGGTGATTCTATACAGGGCGGACCTATCGGCACGCTCACCGAGGGTGAATATCCGGTGGCCATTATGAATCAAGTGGGATACGATATTTTCACTCCGGGCAATCATGAATTTGATTACCGAATCCCACGCCTGCTGGAGCTGACGGAAGAACTGGACGCCGCCGTCGTTTCCAGTAACTTTATCCGTCTTTCAGATGGACAGCCCGTATTCCAGCCGTATGAGATAGTGGACTACGGCGATGTGCAAATCGCGTATGTGGGCATTACAACGCCGGAGGCCTTCACCAAATCCACTCCCGCCTATTTTCAAGACGATAACGGCAACTATCTGTATAGCTTCTGCGAGGATGAAAGCGGTCAGGCCCTATATGAAAACGTACAAAAAAGCGTAGATGCGGCTCGGCTGGAGGGCGCCGATTTTGTGGTAGCTGTGGCACATCTAGGCACTGAGGAGGCCAGTGCGCCATGGCGGTCGACCGATGTGATCGCCAATACCAGCGGCATCGACGTAGTGATCGACGGCCACTCCCATACGATGATCGACGGGCAGGAGATTGCCAATAAGGATGGAGATGCCGTGCTACTCAATCAAACGGGCACGAAGCTGCAATCGATCGGAAAAATTGTGATAGATCCTGATACGGGCGATATTTCCGCATCCCTCGTCACAGATTATAGCGAGAAAGAGCCCGCTACACAGTCGTATATTGATTCTATCAATACGGAATTTGCGGTTATTCTCAATCAGGTAGTGGCAAAAACGGACGTTGCCCTCACCACAGTTGATCCGGAGACGGGCGTGCGTCTGATTCGCAGCAGAGAAACAAATTTGGGCGATCTGTGTGCCGACGCATACCGCTGGGCCTTGGACGCCGACGTGGGACTGATAAACGGCGGCGGAATCCGCGCCGATATTCCCGCGGGAGATATTACCTATGGACAAATCATCAGTGTGCATCCGTTTAATAATCAAGCTACCTCTGTGCGTGCAACCGGACAGCAGCTGCTCGACGCGCTTGAAATGGGCGCGCGGGATATTCCGAATGAAAGCGGCGGATTCCTGCACGTTTCGGGACTTACATACGACATCGACACCGCCATTCCCTCGTCTGTTGAGATCGATACAATGGGCAATTTCGTCCGCGTTGCCGGCGAGTACCGTGTAAAGAACGTTATGGTTGGCGGGGAGCCGATCGATCTGGACAAAAGCTATGTGGTAGCTTCTCATGACTATATGCTGCTCAACGGCGGCGACGGCATGGTGATGTTCTCCGGCGACGAGGTTGTAAAGGATCGTGTAATGCCCGATAATGAGGTTCTTATCCGCTATATCCGGGACGGTCTCAACGGCGCTGTGGGAAAAGAATATGATCAGCCTCTCGGACAGGGCCGCATCACAATCGGAGAAAATATCGCGGCAGAAAACGGCGCTTCGTCCTCTGCGGCGGGTGGAAAATATACCGTCGCCGCCGGGGATTCGCTTTGGCGCATTGCCGCGAGGCAGCTGGGCGACGGCAGCCGCTGGGCGGAAATCTACGAGCTTAATCGGGATGAAATCTCCGATCCCTCCAGCATTTCTATCGGGCAAGAGCTTGTGCTTCCGGCTGCCTAATCTAATTCGCAGCTGCTTGCGCGACGTTACACAAAAGCAAATGTAGAAACTGCTGTGTCTTTCAACAGTACCCAAAAAGTTAGATATAAAATCTAAGGGCACAGGTACAGATTTATCGTAAAAAGAGTTTTCCTGCAAACAACAGAATACGCAGAACAAAAAATGCCCCCGAAGCAGGCTGTTACAGCTTGCTTCGGGGCATTTTGTTTATTGCATAAAACGCGGTATTCTTTACGGCCGGGCAGGCGGTAGGCTAATTGCGGTAAGGTAACTTTCTTTTTTGAGCTGCACGGCGGTTTCTTATTCCTTATAAAATTCTTCGATAAAAGCGGCTAAGATGTCCTTTTGCTCTGGAGAGAGTTTGGCGCCGCGGCGGTGCGGGCCGTTCCGAAACTCTTGGGCGATACGCTCGAGCAAATCTATCTGGCTTTCTGACAGTCCCTGCGTCGAGATCGACGGTTTTTTCTCTATCCCCACGAGGGAATCGAGAGAAACATGGAAAATAGCAGACAGCGTGATAAGTATCTCAAGGGGCGGAATTTTTAGATTATTCTCATAGGAACTAATAACCGACTTGCTGCGATTAATCCTACGTCCCAGCACTTCCTGTGACATATGATACTTTTCTCTTAGGTGCCGCAGATTTTCCCCAAAATCAAACATTCGCCTAATCCTTCCTGTTTCTATTTCTTATATAGTCTATCTTAATTGTGTTTTTTATTAGAAAACGTTATAATATATTTATTTCCGATTCAAAAACATAAAAAGAAAAGAGTTTTTAAAATGAAAAACAGGAATGTTATTACATGTGCTTTTGCAGGACACAGACAGGTTCACAGCGCAGAGGTCGAAAAAAAAGTGGGGGAAATTTTGGAAGCTTTGCTTTTGCTGGGAGATCGGTTCGAGTTTTTATGCGGCGGAATGGGCGAATTCGATTCGCTGTGCGCGGCACAGGTGCGCAGGCTCAAAAAAGAACACAGCGATAAATATATCCGGCTTTGTTTGGTGACGCCCTACCTCCTCTCTAAACTCGATCCGCTGGGCAAAGACCTTCTGCTAAAATACGACGAGATCCTTTTTCCCAGCGGAATCGAATCTGTATTTTGGAAACAGGCTATCCCCGCCCGCAACCGCTGGATGGTCGATCATGCCGACTTCCTTATCGCTTACGTTTTATATCCGTGGGGCGGCGCTTACCAGACGCTGTGCTATGCACAAAAAACAGGAAGCTGGATCTTCCGCCTAGCCGTTTAAGAGCGCAAAATTGTTTAAAAATTAAATCATTTTTCCAGAATTATTGACAAACTCTCGACAAACTGTCATAATTTAAGTGCGTTTGCGGCTGCTTGTTTACCTGATCCCGTTTATAGAAACAATACAATTATTTTAACCCTGACTTTCGTGAGCGAAGGGGGAATGGTAGTTGCCAAAAGAGAACTTAAAAAAGAAAGCATATGATACTATCAAAGAAAAAATTATTGACTGTGAATATATGCCTTCCACTTTTTTGAACGAGACTATGCTCATGAATGTGATTGGAACAAGCCGCACGCCGATCCGCGAAGCCCTTAATAAGCTGGAAGAGGAAAATCTGGTGAAAATCCTTCCTAAAAAGGGAATCGTCGTTTCAGAAATTACACTGCGCGATATTACGGCTGTCTATCAGGTTAGAGAATTGGTAGAACCGTATATCATTCGGATGTGGGGAGCAAATATCCCGACGGATACTTTGGCGAAATATCAAGACCGTATTCTCGAATCTAAAGGGAATGATTCTTGCGAAGAACAGTTTCTGCTCGACGATGCGTTCCACCGAATGATTATTCACGCCTGCGACAACAGCTATCTGTTTAAACTGATGGCGAACGTTTATGATCAGAACCATCGTATCCGCATTATCTCCGGCCGGCTGCAAACGCGGCTTGAAGAATCGGCACAGGAGCATTTGAAGATCATTGCGTATCTTTTGGAAAAGAAGTATGAACCGGCAGCTGCACAGATGGCGGAACATCTTGCAAAATCGAAAAGAGCTGCCTTTGAAAGCATGCTGGTTGGAGGAGGGTATCAGACGCCATAAAAAGCTATGGCTTAGAAAAAATTCGGAAGCATCCTACCGTATGCTTCCGAAAAATACGTTTGTTACGTTCCTTTTTGCTTGTAAAAATTCCTTTCTTCTGCGCTTCGATGCAGCCGCTCTCTGGGGCTGGTTACCATCGGAAAGTGTATCGAACGTAACGTATCTTTTTTCATCCATCTTTACGCTGTCTTCCTTTTGGCGTTTGCCGCGGATTCTTATCTCGTGACTTTTGGTGCCAAAAGGAATTTTTTTTGCTAATTTAAGAAAAGAATAGAATCGACAGCGCGGATCCCGCCATCAGCACCGCCAGCGCAATCGCTACCACCCGCACCAGCAGCGTGCGGCGATCTATATGGGTTCTTTTTTTCTGCTGTGCAGCCGGCACAGGGCCTTTCTTTTTCTTTTTCGGCATTCTTTATCCCCTCCTACCCTCTAGGCGTTTTTGCATTCCCGCGAAATATATCTTTTTCTATATAGTATCACGCAGATACACTTAAAAGTGTTACCGCATTGTAAAATTCTATTTCTATCAAAATTTCTTAAACTTGCTGTTTTTTCAGCATCCATCCTCCCCCACACAGCAGTTGTCGAGGGGATTTTTAATCTACTTTTTTTTCGGGTTGACATCGCGACTATTTTGCAATAAAATGAAAAAGCACCATGTAAAAGAAAAAAGCTTTACAGGAATTGGCCTATCTTTCTAAGAGCGTCCCCAATGCTCTTGTGTATATACGCATTGTTTAGAAGATAGGGCGCCATTTCCTGCGCCGGCCGGAATGCCTTTGGAGCGGCGGCGTGTTTTAGGCAGATTTAAAACAGAGAGGGCGAAAGGAGATTATTTATCTTATGGCGGAAAAAAAGAAGAACGGGAGCCGCCGGAATGTGGAATTCGATCGCTACCACTATGTGGACAGGGATATTTATAGCCATTCTAAAAAGGAGACTCCAAACCATGCGCGCCACTCAGCCCCCGCGCGCAGACAGCCACCAAAACGTCGAAAAAAGAAAAAACGCATTACTTTCGGAAAAGTTTTTCTTATTTTCGTATTGATCGCGCTCGCCGGCATGACGGCTATTGGTGCGGCGGCGCTTTCAAAAATTCAGCGGGAGGACGCCGATACTGCACCCTATGTGCAGACGCCGTCCGACGCTCCCAACTGGGATGTTATCTCCAGCGAGGATGTGATGAATATTCTGCTTATCGGTACCGACCGTCCCAGTGAGGGAACGCAGCGCTCTGACAGCATGATGCTCGTTTCGCTCGACAACAAATCGAAAAAAATCCGTCTTGTCTCCTTTTTGCGCGATATGTATTTGGAAATTCCCACCATCGGAAAGGACAAGCTTAATGCTTCGTTTGCTTCGGGCGGCGCTTCGCTGACGATGCAGACCATCGAAAACAATTTCCGAATCAATATCGATAAGTACATCCAGATCGATGTCGATGGCTTCTGCGACGCTATCGATCGTATCGGCGGCATTGATGTAGTCGTAAACCAACAAGAGGCCGATGAGATGAACCGTGTGATGGGCTGCACGCTCAGCGCCGGAAAGAACCATATGCGCGGTACGTTGGCCGTTTATTATTCACGTATGCGCGCTATCGACAGCGATTTTGGCCGCACCGGACGTCAGCGTCAGGTCGTGGAATGCGTTGCCGAGAAGATGCGCTCGATGAATCCTCTCGAGTGTGTTGCCGCTGTTAATGGGATTATTGAGGACATTCATATCGTCACCAACCTGAGCAACGCGGAAATACTCTCTTTGACCGCCCAGCTTCCCCAGATGCTTTCGTATGAAATGGAAACAAAATTCGTCCCATACAGCGATACATATTCAAACGTGACACTCGACAACGGCGCCGAGGTTCTTGACGTCAATCTGGAAGAAAACTGCGCCATCCTGCGCGATTTTCTCTATCCCGCAGAATAACTCTTTTCTGCAATAGAATAAAAATAATTATACACATGGACAGGCTTCTTTGAGAGCCTGTCCATGTTTTTTCATCTGCAATACATACTGTATGGGAAAATAAGTTTCTGGTTGATCTTTAAATTTTATTTTCCTATTTTATAAAAATTAAAATTGCTCCATTTCAGTTGCACAATATAGACTATTGTGATATTATCTAATTGAATTTTATGTATATTATATATAGTATATTTTGAAATTTAATGAAATGTCTCTGAAATATTGATAATGAGATGGGGGGATTTCCTTTGAATGGAATTAAACAGATTCGGCAACGACATGCCATCTTTTTTAAATTTGTTTTGGGAAGTCTTTGCATTTTAAGCATCCCTCTCATTATTACTATTTCTGCATACAGTATTATTTACAACGCCATGTGCGAAGATACTTTCGCGCTTAACCGTACAAGACTTCAGCAGGCTTCTAACATTTTGGGAGAACGGTTTGCCTCCTTGGACTCTACCGTTTCTTATATTTCTACAAAAGCTATTGTAGATGGATTGATCCATTTGCCTGTGCCTTCTTTGAGCAACGATAATGAAAGTTACCGGTTGGAAGATATGAAATCTCTTTTATCTTCCAATCGTCTTTATAATGATATGATCTACTCAACTTATGTTTTTCTTAATCATGGAAACTTTCTCATTACTCCTTTTATTACAGCCACAACACCAGAAGATTTTTACTACAAATATTTATCTTTTGAAGGCATGGACTTTTCACAGTGGTCGCAGAATATTCTTCATAAATATAATTTTAGACAGTGCTATTTTCCTAAAAATTCAGACGGCGTTTTTTACTATGTGCAATCTATTCCTGTAGAAAGAGGAATGCCGTATGGTGCAATAATAGTGACCATAAGAACGAGTGAAATTGATCAGATCCTTTCAGAACATCTCATATTTTCCCCTGGTTGCTGGGCTGTTGTAGACGATTTGAAGGGAAATATTATTACGCAGGTAGGAGACTGTGGTTCTTTTTCACCTTCAGAACTCAATGATTCTACTCAACTGATTTATAAAGACTCTAAAAACGGAAAGATGTTTATAAATACCGTTTCGATTCCTCAAACGGGATGGAGGATCACATTTGCAACTCCTTATGAAACAGCGATGGCAAAAGTAGAATTCGTTAAACATAGGATGATCCTGCTTCTGCTTTGCGCCGCTTTAATAGGGATAGCCACCTCTATGTATATATCCTATTTTAATTCCCGGCCGCTTGAGATACTTTTAGATACTTTGCGTTCCGGTATACCGCGTACACCCATTAAAAAAGAAAGATATCCTGCTCTTACTCACTCGGTACATGAAGTGCTTTCGCATAATGTCCAGCTGCGCGAGGAAATAGAAAGTCAAAAACCTCTTGTTGTTACCTCTTTTTTTCACCGTTTACTGCGTGGAGAATATTCTTCTGCGGAAGAGGTTTGCGCTATTTTAGACAGTATCGGTTTTTCTGTTTGCGGGAAGCAGCTTTGTATTATGATATTTAAAACTTCAGGATATTATGAAAATGTAACGGAGTCCATTTTTGAAGAAGTCAGTGTACGCACTCCTTTATTAAAAGAATCTATTCATCATGCTTTTGGAAAGGAAGCTTATGTGTACAGCAGCGATATTGACAAAATCGTAGTGATTGCCGCACTTACCGATACCCAGGCACAAGCTTTACATAATTATGTAGAACAGAAATATCAAGCAATTCATGAAGATCTAGCCAATATTGATTTGGGAATTGATTTTTATGTTTATGTGGGAGAGCTGTGTGAAAACGTACTAGAGGCAAGCCGTTCTTATTCCCATGCGAAAGCGGTTCTGTCGCTGAAACTAGTTAGCAATAAAAAAATTTTTTATTATCATGGGGAAGAAAACGAGTCGGCTCCTTTCTATTATCCTGCGGATGTCGAAACGAAACTAATTAACACTATCCGTGCAGGCGATGAAGCAGGAGCATCAAAAATTATGACGCAGATTTATTACCAAAACGTTGTTATCCGTCATCTCTCAGGCAGGATGGCTCAATGCCTTTTCTATGATATAAGTTCTACCATGATAAAGCTGTGCGGACAGTTACTGGAAAAAGATGATGAAATCTTATTCTTTGCCCAGCGCCTGCCTTCGCTGTTTGACGTTTGCGCCACATTAGAAGAAGCGCTTGATTATGTTCTGAAACTATGTACACAGGTATGTGAACGCGTAAATGCCAACCGCCGCAGCCATGTTCACACGCTCATCACTCAAGTACGTACGTATCTGGAAGAAAAATTTTGTGACTCAAATTTTTCTATTGGTGCACTTGCCGATCAATTTGGGATGAATTCCACCTATCTTTCTACTCTTTTTCGGGAACAAATGGGAACAACTCTCTCTGATTATGTAGAATCCCTTCGTATTCGTAAAGCTGATGAACTTCTCATGCGCTCAGATCTGCGAATAGAAGAAATTGCTTTTCGTGTAGGTTACAACAGCGCCTATGCCTTTCGTCGGGCGTATAAACGAGTGTGCGGAGTTTCTCCCAAAGAAAAAAGAAATGGAGATATTATCAAAAAATAAGCATAGAATGATTTATTTAAAAATTTTTTCAAATAGTTTTTACAAAGTATCCTCTGAAAAGTTTTACGGCTTTTCAGAGGATATTTTTATATCCTATTCCATTTTTTCCCTTAAATAACCTCTAATATCTTCTAAAATCTACATAATGGTTCTTTTTTTTAGAATTGTTCCCTCATTTTTTTGGAAATTGTCCCCTTATTTGCTAAGTGTTTCTTGTAAACTTATGTACCAAATGCTAGTATATAGCCATCTTCTACACTATCTTCCATTGTTATTGTTTCAAAAGATCTACCTTAAAAATGTTTTTGTTTTTCCTAGGAGATGGAAACAAAATATATCCATAAAAAACAGGAGATGATGACCGCAGCAAAAATAAAGCTTGTTGTTATAAAAATGACTTTTTGAAGAAAACGAGGTGGAACTATGGCACGCAATTCAATGACATTGGCAAAAGAACCTTTATGGAAATCAATTCTCCGTGATCGATGGCTTTATGTTCTTCTTTTACCGGGACTATTATACTTTATTATCTACAAATATCTTCCTATGTTTGGCCTTATCATGTCTTTTCAAGATTACAAGCCTATGTTTGGCGTTTTGAAAAGTCCTTGGGTAGGATTTAAACATTTTGAACGTTTTTTTTCAGATCCCAGCTTTTTTATGCTCTTTCGCAACACCTTAATCATTGCTTTTTATAATTTGATACTTTACTTCCCTTTTACCATTATTTTAGCTCTCTTGCTCAATGAAGTCACTCACATGAAATATAAACGAGTGGTCCAAACCGTCACTTATATGCCCCATTTTTTCTCATGGGTAGTGATCGCCTCGCTTACTTATAAACTTCTATCGACCGAAGTGGGAATGGTCAATGGTATTTTAGAACTCATGGGATATGAACCTGTCAACTTTTTGACAAGTGCTCAGTGGTTCCGCCCTATTATTGTATTTCAAGGAATTTGGAGAGATCTAGGCTGGGGATCTATTATTTTCCTGTCTGCTATTGCAGCGATTGATATACAAATGTATGAAGTAGCCATCGTAGAAGGAGCCAATCGGATGCAGCGGCTGTGGTACGTTACACTGCCTTCTATTAAGGGAACAATTATCACGATTTTGATTCTTCGCCTAGGACGTTTCCTTGATCTTGGTTTTGAACAGATTTACGTGCAGCTTAACGCTATGAACCGGGAAGTGGGCGAAATATTTGATACCTATATCTACACAATGGGCGTTGTGGGAGGTCAGTACAGCTACAATGTAGCTGTAGGAATGTTCAAATCTATCATCGGTATTATTTTAGTAATCGGAGCCAACACGTTAGCTCATAAATTGGGGGAGGAAGGGGTTTATTAACTCAATCCGTGTCACAATCATGGAAAAGGAGGTCTTGTTATGAAGCCAAAAAAATCGGCCGGTGAACGGATTGCTGACAGTATTATTTATCTCGTTCTTGGCATTGTCGCACTTATCACTTTGTTTCCCATTATTTATGTTACCATAATGTCTTTTTGTGATACCAACAGATACATCCCTGAAAATTTTTCTTTGGGAGCTTATGAATACATATTTTCTACAAACACATTCCTGCGCAGCATTGGGGTATCTGTCTATATTACGATTGTTGGAACCTTACTATCCATGCTTCTTACTTCCTTTATGGCCTATGCACTGTCATGTAAGCAGCTAAGAGGACGCAGTCTGATTCTGTTCCTTGTGGTTTTTACTATGATGTTCAACGGTGGAATGATCCCTACTTTCTTAGTAGTAAAAGGGACAGGGTTATTTAATTCTCTATGGTCTTTGATGATTCCCAACGCAATTTCCGCCTACAATATGATTTTAATGAAAAACTATTTTCAGGAGCTGCCGGAAGAATTGAAAGAATCTGCCCGTATCGACGGTTGTCATGAAATCCGTATTGTCTTTCAGATTATTTTACCTATTTCCCTGCCAATTATGGCAACGATTGGTTTATTTTACGCCGTTTCAAAATGGAATATTTTTATGGAGGCCCTTCTGTATATCAATAAAAATCAACTCTGGCCGGTACAGGTTTTATTGCGCAATATTATTTTTGTTCTTACAGGAGGTCTGGGAGATGCAGGATCTGAAATTTATAAGATGTCGTTCTCAGACGAAAGCATGAAAGCCGCCGTTATTGTTGTTTCTTCTCTGCCCATTGTCATCGTTTATCCATTTTTGCAAAAGTATTTCACCAAGGGCCTTCTGATGGGTTCGGTGAAAGGATAAATTCCATCCATCTGTTTTTAATGGGGTTGAGTCCCCCCACACGTTCTTTCCGCCGCAGGGCGTTGTGGAAAATTTCAGCAGCGGAGAATGGAGCGTACGAAATGAAAAAGAGTCTGCGTATTATGAGCTTATCCCTGTGCCTTGCTTTTCTGCTTTCTTTAGGGACGGCATGTTCGTCAGAAACGGAACCATCCTCTACAGCGGACCCCTCTTCTGGCAATACTTCCGCAGGAGAAACTTCTGTCTCTGAAGAATCGTCCGGCGAACCCACTCCTATCTCTATGTATCTTGTTTTTGACGGAGTGGAATATCCCGCACCAGGAAATGACATTCAGAAAATCATTGAGGAATACACCAATACCCAATTAGAAATCTCTGCCTATGGCAACTATGGAGATCTCTATCCTACCATGCTCGCCTCCGGAGACTTTCCTGACGTAATGACCACACTGGATCTTCCCATTACCAAAGACGCCGTGCGTTCCGGAATGTTTTGGGACATTATGCCCTATCTCGATTCAACCAACAACCTTAAAGACTATCATCCCACTACACTGGAAAACTCCACCGTGGACGGCAAGCTGATTGGCATTCCAAAGGTGCGGCCTCTGGTCAGACGTACCTTCGTTTATCGCAAAGACTGGGCAGATCAACTGGGGCTTTCTGTTCCTACCAATGTGGAAGAATTTTATCAATTCCTCAAAGCTTACGCTACCAGTGATCTCGATGGTAATGGCCAGCAAGATACTTACGGCCTGATTGCCGATAAAACGGTAATCAATCATATGTGTTTCCTTTTTGGTGCGCCCAATGTTTGGGAAATTAAAGATGGACAGGCAATCCGTAATTTTACTACGCCCGAGTATCTGGAAGGCCTTAAATTTATGAAGAAACTGGTCGATGAAAAAATTCTGCATCCCGAATGGAGCACCGTTTCACGCAATCAATTTTATAACGTGTTTGAAGACGGTACCGGCGGCGTGATGTGGGATAGTACAAACGCTATCCAAATGCTCGGCGCACGGGTGGAAGCCAAAGATGCCAACGCTTCTGTAGATGCTTTTACCCTTCTTACCGATACGAAGGGACAACAAAGAACAATGGGTGAAGCCGGACATTTAGGGTGGTTGTCTATTCCTTCTGTTGTTCCTGAAGAAAAGGTCGGAAAAATTGTAGAGTTTTTTGACAAGACGGCTGATGAAGAAATGGCTTCTTTGCTCGTTTGGGGCGTTGAGGGACAGCACTATAACGTAGAAAATGGTAATGCCGTTCCGATTGACGAAGCTGCTCAGAACTATGAGGATACCATTCGCTATCCTTACAAACTTCCCTTCAGTGCCGTCAATTACGAAGATTATGCCCGCCCCGGTATCTACAATAAATATCAGCAGCGTGCTTTGGATATTGATCGTGAAATGCTTGAATATATGGTTCCTAACCCCATTTTCCCTCTTGATTCTCAAACTTATTTTGAAATGGGCAAAACATTAGATCAAATCATTGAAGATGCTTCTATAAAATTTGTCTCCGGCGCACTGGACGAAGCTGGTTTCTTGGCTGAAGTAGAAAGATGGCGCACCACTGGCGGTGATAAGGTCGCCCAGGAGTATATGGATTCCTATAATGCTATTCATGGAGGGAAATAGAATAAGGAGGAACGTTTATGGAATTAACACAGTTGGAACTGATGAAACATCGTCCACGACGTGATATTTGTTACGATGTTATTGTAGCAGGCAGCGGTCCGGCGGGAATTGGTGCGGCTTTGGCCGCCGCCATAAATGGAGCACGTACTCTTATTTTAGAGGGACGCAGCCAATTTGGCGGTACTGGCACGGCAGCTATGTGGATGAATTACAACTTCCTTTATAAAGATAATGCAGAAACTGATAGAGGCGGTGTAAACCGTATTTTCGCACAGGCAGTCAAAAAAGGCGGAAGCATTGTCAGTGTGCCAGGGCAGCGAGATCCCAACGTTCCAGGAGCAGGAGGAAATTACTGTATCCATCCTGAATATCATAAGCGTCTGCTTTTTGAATTATTGGATGAATATAATGTGGATTATTGTCTTTACGCTCCCGTTTGCGAAGCGATAATGGATGGAAACCAGATTACCGGTGTACGCGTAAGAGCTAAGGAAGGCTTGGTGTCTTTCCATGCACACACAATCATTGATGCTACCGGTGACGGGGATGTCGCTTATAGCGCTGGATGCGCTATGGAGGACGAAAATCCTGTCAACGGATGGCGGGCTCCCATCACGGTTTGTTTCTCTCTAGGTGGAATAGACACTGAAAAATTGCACAATTGGCTTCACAGTGGTATGAAAGAAATCGATCGCCACCAATTTGAAGATTTTAACGATCTGCTAAAATACGCTTTTGAAAAGGGATATTTTGTTCCAGACTGGGTCGGATTTGACGAAACCACCCTGCCCGGCGTTGTTTCCTTCAACAATGGAACATCACGGAATCTGCGGCTGGATGGTACAAAAAGTTTTGATTTAACGGTTGCCGAACGATTAGGAATGGAAGAAGCTCTTGAATTTGTGCGATTCTGTCATGATTTTCAGCTTCCCGGTCTAGAAAACTGCTATCTGATGCGCAGCGGTGGTTTTGCTGCTGTAAGAGAGACGCGCCGTATTTTGGGAGAATATATATTTACAGACGACGATCTGATGCAGGGAACCGATTTTCCGGATGCTGTCGCAAGTAAATACGGCGGGCGCGATCCGGTAGGTGCAGAGTATCCTTATACAGCTATTAAGCAAGGAGCTCGTTTCCCCTATCGCAGCCTTCTTCCGCGTGAGGTAGACGGTTTGCTCGTCGCTGGGCGATGTGCCTCCGCCTCGTTCTTAGGCCATTATGGCGGAAAAAGCATGGGAAATATGCTTGCCATTGGACAAGTAGCCGGTGTTGCAGCCGCACTGTGCGCTAAACTTGACCGCTTTCCTCGAACACTTGATTACAAACTAGTGCAGCAAAAACTGAAAGAGATGGATGTACATCTATAATATTTCCCTATTTATTGTCAAATCTCCACTACAAATCATTTACCCCCTGCGGAAAAATTCGAGGGCGGTAAGGAGGGTAACGTATGATTGATTTACATCAACTTTTTGCACGCCAGCCTAAAAGTTCTAAACATTACGATGTGATTGTCGCCGGCGGTGGACCAGCAGGAATCGGCGCGGCCCTCGCCAGCGCTATGAGCGGAGCCTCCACTCTTATTTTGGAGGGAAGGAGCCAATTTGGAGGTACTGCCACGGCAGGTATGTGGATGAATTTTAATTGGATCTTTCGCAGCAATCAGGAAGATTCCCGTGGAGGAATCCATCAGATTTTAGTGGATCGCATTAGAGCTTTCGGTCCGATTGCTTCCTGTCCAGGCAGGAGAGATCCTGTCATACTTAACGACGGCGGCAATTTAGACATTCATCCCGAATACCTTAAAAAAGTACTTTTTGATCTTTTCGAAGAGTATGAAATTGATTATTCTCTTTATGCACCGATAGTAGGGGTTCTTAAAGAGGGAGACCTTGTTACCGGTGTGCGCGTGGGTTCGAAGGAGGGAGAGACAGCGTATCACGCTTCTGTCGTTATTGACGCAACGGGAGATGGCGACGCAGCTTATTTTGCAGGATGCGCTATGGAGAATTCCAATCCAGCTGCCGGATGGCGGGCACCTATCACGCTCCTGTTTGCTCTGTGCAATGTGGATGTTGATCGCTTTTATGCATGGTACCATAAAAAACCGATTGTTTTGCAGGATCGAGAATTTCCTAATCTGCGAGAAGCAATGGCATGGGCCGATTCCCAGGGATATACAGTTCCTATTGGATTTAGTGTCGATCGAGGGACACTCCCAGGAGTTCTTAACTTTAATTTTTCCACTACCCGGGATATGTTTTTCGATGGAACACGCAGTTACGATTTAACTGTGGTAGAGAAACTTGGTGTGCTGCAAGCTACCGAACTTGTCCGATTAGGAAGAGATTTTAAAATCCCCGGATTAGAAAACGCCGGTCTAATGCGTACGGGAGGTTTCGCCGCTGTACGAGAAACACGCCGTTTGATTGGCGAATATATCTTTACAGAAAAAGACCTTATGGAAGGAACAGATTTTCCTGATGCCATTGCCAGTAAATATGGCGGAAGAGATCCTATGGGAGATGATTATCCCAATACCAATATCCATCAAGGCGCTCTCTATCCTTATCGCAGCCTTATTCCTCAAAAAATTGATGGTCTGCTTGTTGCAGGGCGCTGCGGATCCGCTTCTTTCCAAGGACATTATGGTGGAAAAAGTATGGGAAATATGCTTGCTATCGGGCAAGCCGCAGGATGCGCCGCGGCCCTTTGTGCCAAAGACGGTGTACAGCCCAGAGAACTCGATTACAAACTTGTTCAAAGAAGGCTGATGGAGATGGACGTTATTTTATAAATTTATTTTACAGTTATCTTTCTATAAAAAATTCCCACTTTGGCAAGTAAACCAAAGTGGGAATTTTTATTTTTTAAAGACAAGAAAAGTCTTGCATGTTATAAGGAAAAATAGATGCACTTGCTATTACCAAATTCCTGCGATTTTTACGAATGTAACAATTCTCACAAGAAAGTGCCGCAGGACACTCTTAAATAAAACAGCCTAAAAAGGCTTTGCCAGCTCTTACTTCTGACATGAAAAAAAACTCCCCTACATATAAATAAAGCAAGAAAAAATGGGGAGGAACCGTTTATGAAGGGAATTGTGGAAGAACGGGCGGTCGAGCTTGGCGAGTATATTTTGGAAACCCGTACGACGGTCCGTGGTGCGGCCAAAAAATTTGGAATCAGCAAAAGCACAGTACATAAAGATGTTTCTGAACGGTTAAAACGTGTAAATCCTGGGTTATATCGTGAGGTGAAGGATATCCTAGAGATTAACAAAGCCCAAAGGCATATCCGCGGCGGGCTTGCTACACGGATGAAATATAAGCGACAAGCTGAAATGGCTGCCAAACTCTCGACAGCTGTCAAAAAGTAAGAGGATGCTCGGCTTTGGAAAAAATTTTTTATGTTTTTCCACTCATTGAAATCGTTTCATTTTTTTACATTCAAACGATTGTGAAAACTCTATAAATATGATATAATGATTTCGTATTATATGTAAATTTTTAAGAATAATGATCATACTCTCTCTATTGTTGGGGTATGGAGGACCTCTTAAAAGAAAGGAAGTCGATGTTTATGGCACAGAATCCTTACTGCGAAATCACTCCGGAATTGCTGGATCTTGCATCTCTTTGCGAGAAAAACAGCCAGATAGAGCCGGAACTCTACGCAAAATACGATGTAAAACGCGGCTTGCGCGATTTAAATGGTAAAGGCGTTTTGACGGGTCTTACGGAAATTTCTGAAATCTGTTCCTCTAAAGAAGTGGACGGCAAGTCCATTCCCTGTGAAGGAAAGCTGTATTATCGTGGAATCGATATTGAGGAAATTGTAGGCGGATCCATCCGCGAAAAAAGATTTGGTTTTGAGGAAGTCACGTATCTGCTTTTGTTTGGTGATTTGCCGAATAAAAAACAGCTCGACGATTTTACTCGTCTGCTATCCCAATACCGCACGCTTCCCACCAGCTTTGTGCGCGATATTATTATGAAAGCTCCCAGCAGCGATATGATGAATACGCTCGCCCGCAGTGTTTTGACACTGTATTCTTATGATGACGACGCAAACGATATTTCTGTTCCCAATGTACTGCGTCAGTGTCTCCAGCTCATTGCGCTGTTCCCGCTGCTATCGGTTTACGGTTATCAGGCGTACCGCCATTACCACGACAACCAGAGCTTATTTATTCATCCTCCCAAGGAGGAACTCTCCACAGCAGAGAATATTCTGCATATTTTGCGCCAAGACTGTAAATATACAGAGCTGGAAGCTCGTGTGCTTGATTTGGCACTGATTTTACATGCAGAACACGGCGGCGGCAACAACTCTACTTTTACAACCCACGTTGTCACCTCTTCCGGCACCGACACATACTCTGCTATTGCCGCAGCGCTCGGTTCGCTGAAAGGGCCTAAACATGGCGGTGCAAACATCAAAGTTGTTCGAATGTTTGAAGATATGAAATCGGTACTGCGCGATTGGAACGACGAAGAGGAGATCACCCACTATCTGACGGCTCTTCTGCATAAAGAGGCTTTTGATAAGGCCGGCTTGATCTACGGTATGGGTCATGCCGTATATTCGTTGTCGGATCCGCGCTGTAAGATTTTTGAAGCCTTCGTCAAGAAGCTCTCTGAAGAAAAAGGCCGCGCAGATGAATATAAACTGTATACTGCTGTGGCTCGCCTTTCTCCGCAGATTATCGCGAAGGAACGCCGAATCTACAAGGGTGTCAGCCCGAACGTCGATTTTTACAGCGGCTTTGTATACAGCATGCTGGATCTGCCGCTGGAGCTATATACTCCTATCTTCGCTATCGCTCGTATTTCGGGATGGAGCGCTCATCGCATTGAGGAATTGATCAATGCTGGCAAAATTATCCGTCCATCATACATGAGCGTTTCGCAGCGCCGCCCCTACACGCCGCTGGATCTGCGCTAAAAGAATACTGCATGCGTATGCCGCTTGAAAAGGATAGATAAAAATTTCCTTTGCCTATAAAAATCCTCCAATTCGGATCGAGTTGGAGGATTTTTTCTTTATTCCTGTACGTAAGCTACCACCTTGTCGGTAAAAACAATACCGTTAAGGTGGTCAATTTCGTGGCATAGGCACTGTGCCAGCAGTCCTTCCGCGCGAATTGTCATCTCTTCTCCCTTACTGTCCAGCGCTTTCACTGTCACACGCTGCGGGCGCCATACTTTTCCCCACACATTGGGAAAGCTTAAACACCCTTCCTCTACCAGCCGCTTGCCGTACTGTTCTGTGATGACAGGGTTAATGAGCTTAATTACTCCATCTCCTAAATCGATCACAACCAGCCGCAGCGGGATGCCAATTTGTATCGCGGAAAGGCCTCCGCCGTTGGGAGCGTGGTGCATCGTATCGGTCATATCACGCAGAATCTTTTTAATACGAAAATCAATTTTCTCGACCGGAGCGCTCTTTTCCCTAAGAATAGGATCATCGAATACCCGGATTTTTTTGATCATAAGCTACCTCCCGCAAATTTTTAAGCAGAGACAAACGTTGCGCTCGCTCCGGCATATTTCTCCCTGCCGCCATTTCTGAAAAGCAGTATAGAACAAAACGACTTCCTTGTCAAGCGAACAAAGTCATAAATTTCCATTTTTTTACACAAATAATAAAGATGTCTTGGGGCAGTATAAGAAATGTCTTCTCCTTACTCTTTATGATACAAACGAAACGGAGCCATAGGCGGTGGTTTTCTGCCGATTATGGCTCCGTTTCCTTCTGTACGCAAAACATCCTTTTAGATACTTCTCAAGGATTTGAGGAAAAGTTTAAAAATTGTATTTTTTAATACGGATTAAAATTTAAGGTCCCTATTAAAAATCACAAAAAGATCCTCTATACGCAAAAGGGAGAATATGTTATAATTTGGATAAGAATTATTCCCTGATAACTGGAGGCATTTTAAATGAGTGAAAAAATTCGAGTAGGTATTGTGGGATATGGCAATATTGGCCGGGGAACTGAGCTTGCCGTTCTTCAAAACGAGGATATGGAGCTTGTGGGTGTATTTACACGCCGCAATCCGGAATCTGTTCAGACTGTTACATCGGGCGTAAAAGTATATTCGCTCAGCGAAGCCGCTTCGATGAAAGATCAAATTGACGTTATGATCCTGTGCAGCGGTTCCGCTACGGATCTGCCGGTGATGGGGCCCGAGATGGCTGCCATGTTCAACACAGTGGACAGCTTTGACACCCATGCGCGCATTCCAGAGTATTTTGACGCTGTCGACAAAGCTTCCCGCGCGGCGGGAAAAATTTCCCTTATCTCTGTCGGTTGGGATCCCGGTTTATTCTCGCTCAATCGTTTATATGGAGAAGCCTTTTTGCCGCAGGGAGCGGACTATACGTTCTGGGGCCGCGGTGTTAGCCAAGGCCATTCCGACGCTCTGCGCCGTATTCCGGGCGTAAAGAATGCCATTCAGTACA
>CALWIX010000133.1 GCA_944380825.1 uncultured Clostridia bacterium
TAATACCGCAGCAGCCAGTCTGCCTGATAGAGCCGATGCTCGCGCAAAAGCGGCGGTTTTGCTGTTAAGGCAGGAAGAAGCGGGCTGTCTGTTACCGGCATATAGGCTGAATAAAAGACTCTTTTTAGCTTATATTTCTGATATAGCGTGTCTGAAAGGCGCATAATCTGTAAATCCGTTTCCGGTGTAGCACCTATGATCATCTGGGTACTCTGGCCTGCAGGTGCAAACGCAGGGGTTTTGCGATATTTTATAAGTTCTGTCCCATTCTGCTCAATTCGCCCGCTGATTAGTCGCATCGGACGAAGGATAGCCTCTTTCTTTTTGTCCGGCGCCAGCAGTGAGAGGCTTTTTTGTGAAGGAAGCTCTATATTGACGCTTAGTCTATCCGCCAAAAGGCCCAGACGCTCAATGAGACGCCCATCTGCTCCAGGAATCGCTTTGGCATGGATATAACCGCCAAAACGGTATTCCTCCCGTAAAATACGGATTGTTTCGATCATGCGCTCGCATGTATCGTCGGAGCTTGTCACCACGGCGGAACTAAGAAACAACCCCTCGATGTAATTGCGCCGATAAAACTGGATCGTTATATCTGCCAGCTCCCTTGGGGTAAAAGACGCCCGGCGTGTGTCGTTGGAGCGGCGATTGACACAGTATTGACAGTCGTAAATACAAGCATTCGACAACAGCACCTTCAAAAGTGAAATACATCTTCCATCGGAAGAAAAGCTATGGCAGATCCCATAGGAAGCGGCGCTGCCGATCGATCCCAAGCTCCCCTTCCGATCCACACCGCTGGAGGTACAGGCAGCATCATATTTCGCTGCACCTGTTAAAATTTGAAGTTTTTCAAAAATATCCATCTTAGATACCTCCATTGCCGCCAAACAAAAGAACATTTATTCTGCGATCATTTGTTCTAATTTAACTGCATTATACCCCTTTGTTAGAAGGATTGTCAAGAGGAATACAAACATTTATTCGATTTTATTTCAAAAAAGGAAGTGCATGCTTTGGCATGCACTTCCTTTCTGTTAAGATTTTAGCACTCTTTTTCAAAAGTGTGCACACATGTAGAGAACAACAGCCTTCTACCGGCGGCTGCGGCAACAATCTCTACTCGCACAATCACCGGAGCAGCCCGAACAACCGGAGCATCCATGGCATGCGGATCCCTCTCTGCGAATATGACGAAGCGCCAGAAATACAAGGAAAGCAATCAAAAGCAGGAGGCTATAATCCAAAAGTCCCACTGTATTTTCCTCCTTTTATACCAATAAGAGGCCTATGTGATACACAACAAACGCCACAACCCAAGCGATGGAAGTCTGCATAATCACAACCCCCACCGCGCTGCGGCTGCTGCCCATCTCACGGCGCACCGCAGAAATCGCCGCCACACAGGGGGTGTACAACAGGGTAAACGTCAAAAAAGAGAAAGCCGTTAGAGGAGTGAACATAGAATGCAGAGCCTCGGGAAGCCCCGCCACTGAGGTACCTGTGAGAACCGCCAGCGTACTGACCACCGCTTCTTTCGCCGAAAATCCTGTGAGCAAGGCGGTGGAAGTACGCCAATCGGAGAATCCAAGCGGCGCAAAAAACGGAGAGATAGATTTTCCGATCAGGGCAAGAATGCTGGCAGAGCTGTCTTCTACTACGTTCAGCTGCAGATCGAAACTCTGCAGGAACCATATCACAATCGTTGCCACAAAAATAATGGTAAACGCGCGGGTCAGAAAATCCTTTGCTTTGTCCCACATCAAAAGCAGGACGCTTTTTCCGCTGGGCAGACGATAATTAGGAAGTTCCATCACAAAGGGAACCGGGTTGCCGCGAAATGCTGTGCTCTTAAGGATCAATCCCGCAAGAATTCCCACAATGATTCCTAATATGTATAAGGCAATCATCACAAGAGCGCTGTTTTCGGGAAAAAATGCCATAGAAAACACACCGTAAATGGGCAGTTTTGCACTGCAGCTCATAAAAGGTGTGAGAAGGATCGTCATTTTACGGTCTCGTTCGCTTGAGAGCGTGCGTGTCGACATAATCGCGGGAACAGAGCAGCCGAACCCAATGAGCATCGGAACAAAGCTGCGCCCGGACAATCCAATTTTTCGCAATAGCTTATCCATTACAAACGCCACACGCGCCATATATCCACTGTCTTCTAAAATAGACAGGAAGAAAAAGAGTACCACGATCGTCGGCAGAAAAGACAGTACACTTCCTACGCCGGCAAAGACGCCATCAATAATTAAGGAATGCACCACCGGATTAAGGCCGTAGATCGTCAGCGCATTATCCACTGCATCGGTAATCCCATCGATCACAAGGGAAAGCAGATCGCTTAACGTGCTGCCGATAAGTCCAAACGTCAGCCAGAATACCAGCATCATAATCACTAGGAAGATAGGAATTGCCAAATACTTATTCGTTAAAACACTATCGATTCTCAGGCTGCGCAGATATCCTTTCGATTCCCCGCGTTTTACGACAGCATCCCTGCATAATCGTTCAATAAAGGTATAACGCATATCGGCCAAAGCGGCTTCCCGATCGGTATCAAGCTCATGCTCCATCTCGGCGACGCTGTGTTCGATCATATCTTTTTCGTTCTCTGAAAGCTTCAAGGCCTCTAGCATAGGAGGATCTCCCTCTACCAGCTTGCTGGCCGCAAATTTCGGGGGCACATGGATACGCTCTGCGTGATCCTCAATCAGATGCGTGATGGAGTGAATGGCACGGTGCACCGCTCCGGTACAGAAATCCTGCCGGCGCGGCCGCTGTTTATTTTCTACTGCGGCGATCGCCGTATCGATTAATTCTGCCACACCATCATTTTTGCTTGCCGAAATGGGAACCACCGGCAGTCCTAATTCGCTTGACAGCTTCTTGATATCGATAGAGGTACCATTGGCGCGCACTTCATCCATCATATTCAGTGCCATAACCATCGGCAGATCCAGACCGATAAGCTGAATGCTTAAATATAAATTTCTCTCAATATTCGTGGCGTCGATAATATTGATGATACCATCAGGATGGCCATTGAGCAAAAAATCACGTGTAACAATTTCTTCATTTGTATAAGGAGAGAGCGAGTAAATTCCCGGCAGATCGACGACTACTGCATCGCTGTGACCACGAATCTGCCCTTCTTTGCGCTCGACCGTAACACCCGGAAAGTTCCCGACGTGCTGGTTCGAACCGGTTAGCTGGTTAAAAAGCGTCGTTTTCCCACAGTTCTGATTTCCTGCTAAAGCAAAAATCATTTTTCTGTTACCTCCACTTCGATCTCTTTCGCGTCTTCGATGCGAAGCGTCAGTTCATAACCACGCAGATGGATTTCAATAGGATCTCCCATCGGCGCAATTTTTCGGATCATTACCTCTGTTCGAGGCGTCAACCCCATATCTAACAGACGGCGCCGAAGCGCGCCCTCTCCGTTGACAGCCAAAATCTTTCCTTTCTGGCCAATTTTCAATTCATTTAAAGTCATGCAGCATCCCTCTTTGAATTATAGTAAATCTTATTATGCAATTCGATTTTTTTAGTTCCAATACAAAATAAATTGTAGCGGTCAATCCCAAGGTTAGTCAAGAATAACCGAAACTTATATCCCTCTATAAATAGTGACAAAATCATATCCTCCATCTTTTTTTCAAAGAAAAATACGATACAAACAACATCCTCCCGTGCGGTAACACAGGAGGATGCTTGAAAATTTTATTTTCCTTTATTTTTACAGTACAGCAGCCATAATCCGTGCAAAAGGAGATTTTTATCGTATACTACCTTTTCACGGCAGTACGGTACAATTACGCCCGCCAAACCACCTGTAGCCACTACCGACGCCGGTTTAGAGAGCGTTTCATTCACGCGCTGGATCAATCCATCAATCATAGCCGCGTTGGAATAGACAATTCCTGACCGCATACAGTCGATCGTATTTGTTCCAATCAGAGATTTGGGATTATCGATCCCAACATGCGGAAGCTGGCTTGCACGGTTGGAAAGCGCATCAAGCGTCAACGCCGCGCCGGGAATGATCATACCGCCCACATAGTTGCCTTTTTCGTTGATCAGCGACATTGTTGTCGCCGTACCCATATCGAAAATAATAATCGGAAGTTCATACCGCGCACTGGCGGCCACTGCATCTACCACCAAGTCGGCACCAAGCTGGCCAGGGTTATCCATCACGATATTCAGCCCCGTTTTTAATCCCGCGCCTACCATCAGCGGCGGCCGACCCGTCAGTTTTTCAATTGCGCTGCGGATCGGATGCGAAAGCACCGGAACAACACAGGAAATAATCGTACCCTCTAACGCCTTTATATCGATGTGGTGCAGATTGAGCAGATTGTAAAACAACATGGCATATTCGTCGCCGGTTTTTAGACGGTCGGTTGTTGCACGGACCATCATACAGATATTACCGTCTTCAATACATCCTGCGACAATATTGGTATTACCTATATCGAGCGCCAAAATCATGGTTCTTTTCTCTCCTGTTCCACTCTTTTTCCAGAAGACCGCCGATCGGCTACAAGCAAAGCTTTTCCCACCGCTGTCACCAATACGGCGGCAAGGATCGTCTCCGCTACGCCATTGGTAGCGACCACACCAAGCACCCCTGCTAAAACGGCCTCTACCGGAATTCCCTGCGCTTGGGCGTAAGCGTCACGAAATAGGAAGTAAATAAACGACATCACAAGCCCCGTATTCATAACGGCTCCTGTAATTCCGGCCACCGTGAGAGCAAGCATTTCTTTTCCGTGCGTCACAGCCATTAGACCTCGAAATACCAAAGCGGGAACCACTCCCACCAAAATACGCGGGACAAAACACACCACTAACGCCCAGAATGAACCCGACGCCGTCCCCGGGACGGGAATGGCCGGACTGAACGCAAAGGAAAGAAGCGCGGGAGACATTGTATTGGAAATTAAGCTGACAAGCCCAAATACAAACCCCAAAACAGCCCCTCTCTTTGCCCCCAGAAGCACACCGCCCAAGATAACCGGTACATGTACGCAGGTCGCTTTGATTAGACCTAACGGTATCATGCCCAAAGGCGTCATTCCAAGAACAAAGGTGATGGTTATGAACATAGCTAACAGGACAAATTCGCGATACTTCGGCACATTTTTCTGACTCATTTTATTTCCCTCCTGCTGCTGTTCCGCGGCATTCCCATTCCTCCGGCATACAATTCAGGCAAAAAGTCCTGATAAAAACGGCTTTTGGCGTGGAAAATTCCGCACTGGATACAGCGCAATAATTCAGATGTATTATACTGCAATTTCTGCAAAAAATAAAGTAATTTTTGAAAAAAACAGGACCTCCCGAAAAAGGAGATCCCGCCGCTGTTAAAAAACACAAAATATTCTATACTAAGTTTTTCAAAAGCCGTGGATTTGAGAAACGCTCATCGAGGTATAAACAAAGTTAGACTGCTGCAAAACTTATTAGCTCAGCCTCTCATATTCCACTCTCACTGCCGGCGATACGCACAGCATACTCAATAGCTTCCAGCAAACTGGTTTCGTCGGCCATTTTATTCCACGCAATGTCAAAGGCCGTTCCGTGATCCACCGAAACACGGATGATGGGCAGCCCAAACGTAATATTTACGCCGCTAATCGAAGCCTTCTCTCCCGGTTTCCATGTAAATCCGGCACATTTAATCGGTATATGACCCTGATCGTGATACATCGCCACAACAATGTCGTAAAGTCCGGAAAGCGCTTTGGGGAAAATACTGTCCGGAGGAAGGGGCCCTTCCACACAAATTCCCTCCCGAGCAGCTTGTTCCACTGCCGGCTGAATCTCTTCGATTTCTTCTCTGCCGAAAAGTCCGTTTTCTCCCGCATGAGGGTTTAAACCGGAGACGCCTACCCGTGGGGAGGGGATCCCCATCGCACGGCAGGCCTTATCGGCCAGACGGATCACTTCATACACACGTTCTTTCTTACAGCGATCACAAGCTTCTCGGAGGGAAACGTGCGTGCACACATGCACCACGCGCAGATTGCCATGGGCAAGCAGCATAGTATAATGCTCGGTTCCCGTCTTTTCCGCATAAATTTCGGTGTGGCCGGAATAGTGATGTCCCGCCATTTGAATGGCCGCTTTATTGATAGGGGCCGTCACTGTGGCGTCAATTTTTTTCTCCATCGCCAAGGCAATTACCGTATCCACCGCCCGAAATGCAGCCTCTCCGCAGGCAGCCGATTCTTTGCGAATCTCAAACGGCGTATGGTCCAAAACGCCTAAATCAAACACATCAATGGTACCATATTCAAACCGGCAGTCCTCCACCCTTTTGACAGGGTGAACCTGCACTGTTTCTGAAAACATTTTCACAGCCCGCTCGATGATTTTGGCGTCCCCTACAATAAGAGGCGAACACTTTTCGTACACTTCCCGGCGCAAAAGGGCTTTCACATCGATCTCTGGCCCTACTCCTGCGGGATCTCCCATCGTAATTCCAACAATCGGCTTTTTCATTGTGTTAATCCTCCCTACCCGGATCGCATGTTCTGCCTGTCTGTTTTCGAAACCCGGAAAGAATGCCGGGCGCAAGAACAAAACCTCCTGCCTTGGTAACAAGCAGACGGCAGGTTCCCGTTTGATCTTCTAAAGAACAGATCGGAACCCCCTCGCATAACTGACACAGCGGGTAAATCCCGCTCGCCCCATAGGCTTTTAACACAGCGGCCGCTGTATCTCCGCCAAATACCATTACTGCGGCATCCGGAACCATCTCTGTTACACAGCGGCACAATTCCCCCAACGCACGGGAAATATGCCGCGCAGCTTCGCCGTGAGAGATCCCGGCGCGCTGGGCCGCGTGATCGAAATTCTCCACATCTGCCCGGGTAATATCGGCTGCCACCACAGCGATTCCTTCCCGCTTTACCGACTGGGCAGCTTTTTGCGCCAGTTGCCGGGAAAGACTTCCGTTTTCGCTGCAGCAAAGCAGTTTTTCCTCTGTAGAAAGGGAATATACGGCGAACCCCTCCCGGCGGGCCGCATCAATTTGGGAAAGTGAATTAGGATGGATGGAGCCCGAAACAAGAAGAAGTTTGTTCATATTAGGAGGAGGCGCAATATTCCCTTTGGAAAGAGGAATCACCGCATCGAGATATTCTGCAAATCCGGCACATCCTGCGAACACCCGCGTCTTTCCGCACATACTCGCCGCTGTACGCGCCAAATCTTCATCCGTGCGTGCATCGGCAACAAAGCTCCC
>CALWIX010000134.1 GCA_944380825.1 uncultured Clostridia bacterium
GCCGTAGAAGTTCAGGCTGTTGGGGCAGGGGCGGCAAATCAGGCAATTAAAGCAATCGCTATTGCAAGGGGCTATCTTGCCCCGTCGGGGGTCGATCTGATCTGTATTCCTGCTTTTGCCAGTGTCCTCATTGATGGGGAAGAACGCACAGCTATTAAGCTGATCGTAGAATCCAGATAATAGTGTGCGAAGGTTCTGTCAAAAAAACTGCCGGGAGCTCTTGCTCCCGGCATTTTTGGTTTCCTCTTAAAAATTAGGTATGTTTATCCAAAAATATAGCAAGTTGCATAAATATTTTTGAAAAAAATCCAGCAGAGGGAATCGTATCCGGCTATAATATGATTGAATAAACAACGGCAATATGATATAATATACAAGTAAATCTGCGGCAGAGGGTGTCTGCGCATGCCGCGAGGTATTTGGCAGACAAAGCCCAGCCGGAGCTTATGACCGGCAAAAAAAGGGGTGTCAATTTTGATTAACGGAACTGAGTTAAAACAAGCAATTATTTCCGGAGCGAATAATATTGTGCGTAATCGCACTTCTGTTGATGAACTGAATATTTTCCCGGTCCCGGACGGAGATACGGGTACTAATATGTCTATGACAATGACCGCCGCTTCCCATGAGTTGGAACAATTAGACAGTGAGGCAGCGGGGGAAATAGCTCGCCGTGCTGCGGCAGCTATGCTTAGAGGCGCGCGCGGAAACTCAGGTGTAATTCTTTCACTTTTATTCCGCGGCTTTTCACAGGCTGTAGAAGGGCTAGAGGAGCTTTCGGGAGACGATATTGCCAGAGCCCTTGCCCGTGGAGTAGACGCCGCCTATAAGGCTGTTATGAAACCGACGGAAGGTACGATTCTTACGGTTGCTCGTGTTGCGAGCGAAGAAGGAAAAGCTGCTGCTGCCGTTAATGATGATGTGGTGTATGTATGGAGCGCAATGTGCAAAGGTGCTGCCGATGCGCTGGAACAAACGCCGGAGTTATTACCCGTTTTGAAAAGAGCCGGTGTAGTAGATGCCGGTGGACGAGGGCTGTGCTTGATTTTTGACGGTATGCTTTCTGTTTTCAAGGATGGCGTGATGATTCAGGCGGCTAAAGACATCAAGCAGAAGGAAGAAGAAACAGCGGAGTTTTTCCGCAATGCCGCAGCAGAGTTTGACGACGATATTCGATTCACCTATTGTACAGAGTTTATTGTGGGACGTGATCCCGCTTGTAAAAAGGAGCCTGTACAGCTGCGTTCCTATTTAGAAAGCATAGGTGACTGCGTAGTAGTCGTGGACGATGAAGAGATTATCAAAACCCATGTCCATACCGAAAATCCTGGCAATGCCCTCCAAAAGGCCCTAGAATTTGGACAGTTGCTGATGGTAAAAATTGAAAATATGAAAGAGCAGCACCGCCGTGCCGCCGAAGAAAACGAAAAGGCAAAAAAGGCTGTGGAAAAGAAAAAACTTGCGCCTGTGGAGCCAGAGGGCGAGATTGGATTTGTGGCTGTGGCAGCAGGAAACGGCCTTGTATCGTTGTTTGAAGATCTTGGCTGTTCACACGTTGTCAGCGGCGGACAGACCATGAATCCCAGTACAGAAGACATTTACGCAGCAGTTATGGCAACACCTGCCAGAACGGTTGTGGTGCTGCCTAACAACAAAAATATTATTATGGCAGCAGAGCAAGTGGTTCCGATGGTGTCGGATCGTACAGTAATTGTTCTTCCTACGCGTACTATACCCCAGGGGCTTTCCGCTATGCTTGCTTATGATCCCGATGGCACGATCGAGGCTACACTGGAAACAATGAAGGAAGCGTACGCAAATGTCTCTACCGGTCAGGTAACGTTTGCGGCTCGCGACTCGGAGTTTGGCGGTCATAAAATTCACGAAGGAGAAATTCTGGGCTTAGATAATGGGAAACTCACCTATATCGAAGATGATCCTGTACAGACAGCGATCCGTTTGACGCGTTCGATGGTCAAGCACGGTACTTCGTTTATTACATTGATTTATGGCGCCGATATTTCTGATGCACAGGCGGAAGAAGCGTATAATCGCATTAAATCGAAAGTCAGCGATGATATTGAAATCACTCTTGTTAATGGCGGTCAGCCAGTATATTATTTCTTGATTTCGGTGGAATAAAGCAAGAAAAAAAGGTGTAAAATGCTCCCGCGGCCTTTTCGGCGGCGGGAGTTTTTTACCCCCTGCTTTTTCAAACGGAAATAGGTTCGGCCCTGCCCATGAGGGCAAATTAGAATAGAAAGAGAATTTTCCAGCGGGAGGGAGATATGAGTTCGCTGTTTGAACTAAGTTTACAGAATATCAAAGGAGTGGGACCGAAAAGGGCAGCGCTGTTTGAGAAACTAGGCGTGCACAGCGCGGGAGAGCTTCTGCGTTTTTATCCGCGCAGCTATGAAGATTGGAGCAGCCCTGTCCCGATTGCCGCCGCGCCGCTGGAAACCGTCTGTGTAGTGCGCGCATCTGTGCTGAAAAGCCCAGTGGAACAGCGAGTGCGCCAAGGGATGACCCTTTATAAAACAACCGTAACGGATGGTGTTTCTGACCTTTCTCTTACCTTTTTCAACAATCCTTATGTGCAGCGTCTTTTGAAAGAGGGAGAAGAGTATCTGTTCCGCGGGAAAATCTCCGGAGGCTTTTTGCACAGGGAAATGGCGTCTCCAGACTTTTTGCCTGTCAGTGCCGCGGCACCGATCCGGCCAGTTTACCGGCAGACAGAGGGCCTTTCTAATAGAATGATCCTCTCTGCTGTGCAGGGGGCTTTCGCACTTTTACCGCAGCAAATCCGCGATCCGATTCCAGAATTTCTGCGCAGAGAATACACACTCTCTGCGTTGCGCGAATCGCTTAGCCAAATTCATTTTCCCCAGTCGCAGGAAAGTCTGCGCCAGGCGCGCCGGCGGCTTGTGTTTGAGGAGTTTCTAGTACTTCAGCTTGGAAT
>CALWIX010000135.1 GCA_944380825.1 uncultured Clostridia bacterium
GAGCAAAGTGCCGAAGGTGCGGTCTGTATTGGACAAATCCACCGACAGCTTCACCTTTTCGCCGCCGGAAAGAGCGCTTTGTACGCGGGCATTGGCGAGCAGCCGCGTCTCGTCCTTTACTTTCTCCAAATGGAAATCATAAGCACAGGCCGGGTCAAACGTTACGCTTTCGCCGCCAGTAGAATCTTTCGCAAGAATGCGGCTTAAATCGATGCGCGACGCACGCTCGGAAAGGCCTTCCGCCCGGCAAAGAAGATCCGTGCGTCCTACCATCTCGTCAACGGTGCGCACACCGAGCTTCGCCATGTATTCACGCAGCTCCTGCGCAATAAAGCGCATAAAATTCTCTACATATTCCGGCTTGCCGCAGAATCTCTTTCTGAGCTCCGGATTCTGGGTGGCGATACCCATGGGGCAGGTGTCGAGGTTACATACACGCATCATCACGCACCCAAGCGTCACCAGCGGAGCGGTAGCAAAACCGAACTCCTCTGCGCCCAAAAGCGCCGCTATCGCTACATCGCGGCCGCTCATGAGTTTGCCGTCAGTTTCAATGCGTACCCGGCGGCGCAGTCCGTTGCGCAGAAGCGTTTGGTGCGTTTCGGCAAGACCCAGCTCCCACGGCAGACCCGCGTTGTGGATGGAACTCACCGGCGCTGCGCCTGTTCCGCCGTCATAGCCGGAAATGAGGATGACTTGTGCTCCCGCTTTGGCCACGCCGGCCGCTACGGTGCCCACGCCCGCTTCCGACACCAGTTTCACCGAAATGCGGGCGTTTTTATTCGCGTTTTTCAAATCGTAAATCAGCTGCGCCAAATCTTCGATGGAATAAATATCATGATGCGGCGGCGGCGAAATCAGGCTTACGCCCGGTGTGGAGTGGCGCGTCTTGGCGATCCACGGATACACCTTGCGCCCGGGCAGATGACCGCCCTCACCGGGCTTTGCGCCCTGCGCCATTTTGATTTGAATTTCCTTCGCGCTGACCAAATAGCGGCTTGTCACGCCAAAGCGGCCGCTGGCCACCTGCTTGATCGCGGAACTGCGGTCATTCTTTGTACCGGTCGATGCAAGACGCTCATCGCTCTCGCCGCCCTCGCCGCTGTTCGACTTGCCATGCAGATGGTTCATCGCGATTGCCAGAGCCTCGTGGGCTTCCTGCGAAATAGAACCGTAAGACATGGCGCCCGTTTTGAAACGGCGCACAATCGAATCTACACTTTCTACCTCACTGAGAGGTACTCCTTGCTGCGGATAACGGAACTCCATCAGACTGCGCAGGTATCCTGTATTCTCGCTGTCAATGAGCTTCGTATACTGACGAAATAGCTCGTAGTTATTTTCTCTGGTCGCTTGCTGCAGCAGGTGGATCGCCTGCGGATTGTAGCGGTGCTGCTCACCTTGGCTGCGCATTTTGTGGCGGCCGGTGGAGGGCAGGGTGAGATCCGTACCAAGCCCCAGAGGATCAAACGCGCGGGAGTGTTGCGCGTCGGTTTGAGCGGCAATATCTTCCAGTGTGATGCCGCCGATCCGGCTGACGGTACCGGTAAAGTAATCGTCGATAACTTTTTGCGAAATGCCCAGCGCCTCAAAAATCTGGCTGCCTTGATACGAATGGATCGTGGAAATTCCCATTTTGGAAGCGATCTTCACAATGCCTTGCAGCACAGCTTCGTCGTAATCGGCTACGGCTGCGTAGTAATCCTTCTCGAGCAAACCGTCCTCTACCAGTTGGGAGATGGCTGCATGGGCAAGATAAGGGTTGACGGCACAGGCACCGTAACCCAGAAGCGCTGCAAAATCGTGCACTTCGCGGGGTTCTCCGGACTCTACGATGATCGACAGGGCCGCACATTTTTTCGTGCGCACTAAGTGTTTGTGCACCGCCGAAACAGCCAGCAGCGAGGGAATGGCCACATGGTTTTCATCTACGCCGCGGTCGGAAAGGATCAGGATGTGCGCTCCTTCACGGTACGCCTTATCTACCGCCACAAACAGGCGCTCCATCACACGACGCATAGGGGTGCTCTTGTAATAGATAATCGGCACAACGGCCGTCTGCAGCCCCGGTTTTCCTGCTTTTTTGATTTTCAGCAAATCCAAATCGGAGAGGATGGGATTGTTGATTTTTAAAACGCGGCAGTTATCCGGACTTTCTTTCAACAAATTGCCGTTTTTGCCCACATAAACGGCGGTAGAGGTGACAATTTTCTCGCGCGCTGCGTCGATGGGCGGGTTCGTCACCTGCGCGAACATCTGCTTAAAATAGCGGAACAACGGCTGATATTCTTTGGAAAGCGCCGCAATCGGCGTATCGACACCCATCGCGCCGATGGGCTCGCTGCCAGTGAGAGCCATGGTATAAATGCTCTCGCGGTATTCCTCCCATGTGTAACCGAAGGATTTTTCCAGACGGGCGCAGGACTTGCGATCCATTTGAGGGATCCGTTCATTGGGCGCCTTCAATTCTGAAAGGTGAACCAGATTGCTGTCGAGCCATTCACCATACGGCTCTTTACGGGCATATTCCTCTTTAATCTCACTATCGTTAAAGATCTTGCCTTTTACGGTATCGACCAAAATCATCTTTCCGGGATGCAGCCGCTCTTTCTTGACAATTTGATCTACGGGAACATCCAAAACGCCTACTTCTGAGGAAAGAATTAATCGTCCATCGGCGGTGATATAATACCGGGAGGGACGCAACCCGTTGCGGTCGAGCACGGCGCCCATCAGGTCGCCGTCGGAGAAAAGAATGGAGGCAGGACCGTCCCAAGGCTCCATCATGGTGGCGTAATACTGGTAAAAATCGCGCTGCTCCTGCGAGATGGTGTCGTTGTGGCTCCACGGCTCCGGAATCGCTACCATCACGGCCAGCGGAAGATCCATCCCGCTCATCACCATAAATTCCAGTGCATTGTCCAGCATGGCAGAATCGGAACCGCTGGCGCTGATTACCGGCAGCGCTTTCGTAAGATCGTCGGCCGAAAGCTCGTCTGTAAGCATCGTTTCCTCGCGAGCGAGCATTTTATCGGCATTGCCGCGGATAGTGTTGATCTCGCCATTATGGACGATAAAACGGTTGGGGTGGGCACGCTCCCAACTGGGGTTGGTGTTGGTAGAGAAGCGTGAATGCACAAGAGCGATAGCCGATTCGTAATCGCTGTCCTGCAAATCAAGGAAAAAGGTGCGAAGCTGTGCCACAAGGAACATCCCTTTATAGACGATGGTACGGCTGGAAAGCGAGGGGACATACGTATTGTCGTTGCTTTGCTCGAATACGCGGCGTACGATATACAACCTGCGGTCAAAGGGAAGTCCCGGTTCAATCTCTTCCGGTTTGCGCACAAAGGCCTGACAGATAACAGGCATACAGTCACGCGCCTTTTTTCCGAGGACGTCCGGCGCTGTGGGAACCTCGCGCCAGCCTAAGAACTCTAGACCTTCTTTCTCTACGATTACCTCAAACATTTTCTTGGCCTGCGCCCGCTTGAGCTCATTTTGCGGAAAGAAAAACATACCTACGCCGTATTCGCGCTCTGCGCCGATCTGGATTCCCTGCGCCGCGCACACTTTCTGGAAGAAGCGATGGGGAATCTGTGTGAGAATTCCCACGCCGTCACCTGTTTTTCCGTCGGCATCTTTACCGGCGCGGTGTTCTAGATTTTCCACAATTTTCAGTGCGTCGGTTACAATCTGGCGGCTTTTTCTGCCGTAAATATCCACCACCGCGCCTATGCCGCAGTTATCGTGCTCCAGTTGGGGGCAATACAAATCTTGTTGGTACGATTGTCCACTCATCTTCGCTCATCCTCCGTTTTCGCATGAGACGGCGTTTCCGCGTCTAAAATAAAAAAGGCGCCAAAGAGCCCTGCCCTGCGGCAGGACGCTTTGACACCTTTGTCAAAACCATGCAATAAAATGTTTTTCTATGCGTCTTACTATACCGCTTTTCTTCCCCATTTGTAAAGTGCTTTTTAAAATTTCGTAGTTATCTCTAATTTTTTAATAAAAATAAAAAATTATTCGTTTTAATTTTACTAAAAATTTTACAAAATATTCCAATTTTTTAAATCTTTTTTCATGGTTTGCGATGGAATTTTGGAAGAATCATTCATTTTTAAATCTGTAACCCCACTATTTTTCTTATTTAGAATATTTTATGAACTAAAAAGAAGCAAATCCTGCACCTAAAAGTCTATTAAGAAAAGCAAGATTCGCTTTGAAAGAACGTGTATTTCTAGTATAATAAGTAAAAAAGAGCCTATGTGCTTGCCATCATATGTTGGAGGTTACCGTATATGAATGAAAAAGAAATTGCGGAAATCAGACGCCGCTTTCGTCCTGAAAAAAGCAGCATCACCCGCGTAAGATGCTGCTACGTTAACGATAAAAAGGAAATCATTTCACAGTTTAGCCAGTCTTTGGCTTTTACGGAAGCAGAGGAGTCGGAGCAAATTCTCGGCTGCTTGAAGCGCGCCCTCTCCGGGACGCTGGGAAAAAATCTTATCGACCTCTCTTTTTCTACCAGTCAGGTAGTCGACAGCGATGAACATCGCCTCTTGATGGCGCTGCGGGATTCCTCCCTTGCGGATGAAGAAGCTGTCAGCTCCTTTTATCAGCGCGTAATCGAGGCGCTCTCCTTAGACAGCCATTACATGATTCTGCTTGCCCATGATACTTACGATGTACCATATCACGGCCGAGACGGCGAAACTTTGGAAGATGCTTCGTCAGAGGTTTACTCTTACATTGTTTGCAGTATCTGCCCCGTAAAGATGACAAAACCTGCCTTGAGCTATTTTGCCAGCGATAATTTGCTGCACAACCGTACCGCAGATTGGATACTCTCTGCTCCTCAGCTCGGATTTTTATTTCCTGCTTTTGACGATCGCTGCGCCAACCTCTACGGCGCCCTTTATTACACACGCGACCCCGCCGAAAATCATGAGGAATTTACCTCTTCTCTCTTCCGCTGCGAGATGCCTATGCCGGCCGAAGAACAGCGCGACACGTTCTGTTCCGTTCTGGAAAGCTCTCTATCTGATGATTGCAGCTACGATGTGGTACAAGCCGTTCACGAGCAGCTCGGCACCCTGATGCAAGAACATAAAGACAGCAAGCAGCCGGAGCCTCTGCGGCTTTCGGCAAACGAAATGAAACACGTTTTGGAAAATTGCGGCGCCACCGGCGAACAGGCCGAAACCTTTGCTCAGAAGTATGAGGAGGCTTTCGGAGCCGATACTGCTCTCAGTCCCGGAAATTTGATAGAGAAAAAAACCGAAATTAAAACGCCGGATGTGACGATTCAGGTGGGACCGAACGGCGGTGATCTTATCGAGACCCGCGTTATCCATGGGATCCCATATATTTTGGTTCGTGCCAATGGAAACGTTACGGTTAATGGGGTGGATATTCATATTAAAGAAGAAGTATAACCGGCGCTCAATACTCTAAAATTCGTTCGGCGCACCGCAGCCCGTCTACGGCGGCGGAGACGATTCCGCCCGCATAGCCGGCCCCTTCACCGCAGGGATACAAACCGGGCAGCGAGACCGACTGCAGATCCGTCCCGCGCAGGATCCGTACGGGCGAAGAGCTGCGCGTCTCGGTCCCGGTAAGCAGGGAGTCGGGATGGGCAAAACCGGAAAGTTTTCGATCCATCCGTAAGATCCCCTGCCGCAGCGATTCCACCACAAAATCCGGCAGGCAGTCTGCCAGATTGCACAGCTGTACCCCCGGCCGGTACGTTGGCTGCACTTCGCCAAAGGCCGCTGACGGGATATTGTGCAGAAAGTCTCCCACACGCTGCGCCGGAGCCCGATACGACGCGCCTGCCAGTGCGAAAGCTCGGCGCTCCAGCTCTCGCTGGAACCGGATACCCACAAGGGGATGATCGCTGCCAAAATCTTCCGGACCGATCCCTACAAGGAGCGCCGAATTGGCATTGACGCCGTCGCGGGCAAAACAGCTCATGCCGTTTGTGACAACCATCCCATCTTCCGACGCTGCTGCTACAACGCTGCCACCCGGACACATACAGAACGTATATACTCCACGCCCATTCGGCAGATGCTCGGCGAGGCGGTAATCCGCCGCCCCCAGAGCCGGGTGGCCCGCAAATTTTCCGTACTGGGCTGCGTCGATTCGGCTTTGTAAATGTTCGATCCGCACTCCCACGGAAAACGGTTTCGGCTCCATCGTCACCCCTGTATCGTACACCATTTTGAATGTATCCCGCGCGCTGTGCCCTATGGCCAAAACGACACAGTCCGTTTCCCATTCTACCATGCCCTGCGGTCCCTGCGCCCGTACGCCGCACAGCTTTTCCTGACGAATCAGCAGCTCCGTCAGACGCGTGTGAAAATGTACTTCACCCCCCAACGATCGGATTTTCTCCCGGATCGTTCGCACTACACCCGGCAGTTTATCCGTGCCGATATGGGGCTTGGCTTGGTAGAGGATTTCGGCGGGTGCGCCGGCATCCACCAGCTCATGAAGCACTTTAGCGGAACGTGGATCTTTCGTGCCTGTGTTGAGCTTTCCGTCGGAGAAGGTACCTGCGCCGCCCTCGCCGAACTGCACATTCGATTCCACATCGAGCTTCCCGCCGCTCCAGAAAGCATTCACATCCTTCTCGCGTTCTTCCACACAAGCCCCCCGCTCCAACACAATAGGCCTTTGACCCGCCTGCGCCAGAAGCAGACCCGCAAACATTCCCGCGGGACCAAATCCTACGACGATGGGTCTAAGCGGACGCGGCGCGCACCGGGGGATCTGATACTGATAAGGCGACGATTGTTTTATCTTCGGATCGCGGCATTTCGCAAGCACTTTTTTCTCCGGCAGATCCAACTCCACCTCAACGGCGCACATAAAATGTACGTCGTTTTTTTTGCGCGCATCCACAGACTTTTTTACCAGTTCCAGCTTTATAATCTTCTCCGGCGCAACCTTCAGCCGCTTGGCCGCTAACCGCCGCAGCTGTTCCTCTCCGCCATCCAGCGGAAGGACGATTTCTGAAATTTTCAGCATGCTTTTCTCTCCTATTCTTTCCTGTCAGCATTTTTTTCGGCTTTGGCGGTTCGCTCAGCCTTTTGCGCTGTGCCCCGGTAAGCCTCCTTTTTCGGCGGAAACATTCGAATTGCCATGGCAGAGGCCCATGCCCAGTGCAGATTATATCCGCCGCAAGGGCCGTCGAGATTTAAAATCTCTCCAGCCAGATACAGCCCGGGACACACTTTCGACTGCATCGTATCCGGATCAACCTCCCGCAGCGGAATCCCACCTGCCGTTATCTGTGCATTTTGCCACGAGAGAACCCCTAAACACGGAAACCGAAAATCTTTGAGTGTTTGTGCAATTTTCATACACATTCCTTCTGAAATATCACCTGCTAAAGACGGCAGTTTTTGGCCAAGCGCATACTTCACGGCTTCCTGCCCTACCCTTTTATTGACAAGACCTGTAAGCAGTTCTGCTGCCGGAAGATGGGAAAAAACCGAGCGCCGCGCAAGCACCTGCTGTTCTACTTCTTTTTGGGTAAATTCCGGCAGCAAATCCAGCGAAAGCTCCGCCACTCCAAGCTCTAACATTCCGCCTCGACGAGCGGCCAGCTCCGCCACAACACGTGAAAGTTGGAATACACAGATTCCGGAGAGAGCGTTTTCTGTAAACTGGACTTCTCCCATCTCCTTTTTCCATACTTTTCCTCCCACCACAAGGCAGACGTTAGCGCGGCTGCGCATCCCCTTTAACGACCGCACACGCTCCGGCGCTGTGCGTACCGGAACCAGCTACGGCAGCAAAGGCGTAACGGTATGACCC
>CALWIX010000136.1 GCA_944380825.1 uncultured Clostridia bacterium
GGGTGAGGGGATGGCCATTATAAAACAACTCCTTATGGCTCTCTAAAAGGCGTGTAAAGCTATCGATCATGCTTGTAACCTCCTGCTGGCTGGGAAGATCCAAAAGATAATCGGTACTGATGCCAAAATAGGAGGAAAGCTTCACCAAAAACGCATTATCCGGCTCCCGCCGTCCCTGTTCATACATACCAACAGCAGAGGGCGAAATCCCCAATTCCTCAGCAAGCTGCGCCTGTGTCAAATGATGATCCCTGCGCAGCTCTCGAAGCTTATCCGAAAACATAGCCTTTCTCCTTCTCTTTTTTTTTATAATAACACATTTTGTGTTTTCAAACAAGGGAAGCTTGTGAGAAAACTCTAATATTTTTTAGAACATTTGTTTGATTTTCCTTGAGTTTACAGAATTTGTGTTGTATAATAAAAAGTAAGAAGGAAAATTTTTGTTTTGCGGTAAAATATTCCACAAAGTTTTTATTTTTGTGGAAAACTCCACTCTTTTATTTTGCCGCGGTGGAAAATCCCTTCTTATTTTTAAGCTTTCAAAACCACAAATCGTGTATATGAGAGGGGGATTTCTTATGGATTATATTGCATGGGGACAGGAATATCTCGATCAAGCAAATATTCTTTACGAAAAGCTGGAAGCCTTAAAGAAGCGTGAAAAATATGCCAAGCGCAGACCCGATGCTTCCCTCCAAAGGAATATCGCTATTTTATATTCCATGTATTTGGAGTGCCGCCATACGGGACGTCTTTTACAGGAAAGAGGGGAGAAGCGTGCATGACCAAAGGAATTTTAAGTCTCGATTTTTTAGATTCCGAAAGTTTTCCATATCCACAGGATCCTACCGGCTCTCCCGCAACTCAGCGCCGGATTTCTCGTGTTTTAAACGACGTTATCTCCCGCGAACTGACGAGCCGACAGCGTGAATGCGTGCAGATGTATTATTTTGAAAGAATACCCCAGAGTGAAATTGCTCGGAAGCTGGGCATCTCCGTTTCGGCGGTATCGCGCCACTTAACGCGGGCCAAAGCCAGAATCGAACCCATCCTGCGCTATGTGGGAAGATAGACGATAATAGGCTAGAAAATTATTCACGTTTATTTCATGGAATTTGGCGCAATATGTGCTATAATAGCGAAAGAGATATGACCATAGCTGCGCAGCAGCAAAACTTTGCTGTGCCAGCTGTATAATCTTTGACCGATTCGGCCTATTCTTTGCTGGACGCAGCGCGCTGACGCTCCGTTTAGGCATTGCTTGGTTTTCACTCATTTCCTACTAAATCATTTACCAGAGGTATTAGAACATGGACATGCATACGAATCCCGGCGGGTATCCGCCGCCTTATTATCCAAACTATGCGGTCACTCCGCCCGATCCCTTCCGCGAACCAGTGCGTCAGCTACGCAAATGCTCTAATGTTGTAGGGTGGACGCTGTGCGGCTTTACTGTTTTTTCATTTATTGCTTCTCTTCTCATCTCACTGTGCGTCACCCTTATCGGAGTACCATATTCTGAAGAATATGCAGCGTTCAGCGGTTATACGCCGGTACAGTATTACTGGATGATCGGCGTGATTTATATTGTGTCTCTGTTTGTGCCGTTTTTAATTTTAGGCGCTGCGTCACGCGAACCGATGGAGAGCCTTTTAGCCCTTGGACGCATACGGCCGCTGGATTTCATCTTCTGTGTGCTGTTTGGCTTTGGAATATGCCTTGCCTCCAACATTCCTGCCAATATCGTGGTGGCGTTTCTCCAGTCGCTCGGCTTTTCGGGCGATACGCCCTCCTATCCGCAGACGGACAGCGCTGCGGCCAATATACTGTACGCTGTATTGATCGCGGTGCTTGCTCCTTTATTTGAGGAATTCGTTTTCCGCGGCATCATTCTAGGCAAACTGCGCCGCTTCGGCAACGGTGTTGCCATTTTTGGATCGGCGGTATTGTTTGGGCTGTTTCACGGAAACTTCATCCAAATTCCCTTTGCGTTTCTGTGCGGGCTGGCGCTTGGTTACGTCGTCGTGCGCACCGGCTCTTTATGGGCGAGCATCGCCGTGCATTTCTTGAACAACTCCTTTTCTGTTACGCAGGAATTTTATTACCGCTATGTCGACAATTCTGATGCCGCCGGCCTGTACGTTTTATATGCGAGCTTGATTATTTTTGCCGTCGCGTTTATTGCCATGATCTACCTAATTGTTACGCGTAAAAAGCACAAGGCGCCAAACACGGGCGATGTGCAGATTCCTCTTTCCCGCAGGATAGGCGCTTTCTTCCTCTCGCCGGGGATGATTCTGTGCATCCTCGTGTCTATTGGCCAAGCCATTGCAACCCTTTGGGAGATGGGATGAGGCATGCAGAATCAAAACCAATTTATGTGTGAGGCGCTCGCTCTGGCGCGGCAGGCTGCCGATGAGGGTGAAACGCCGGTGGGCGCGGTGATTGTATATCAGGGGGAAATTATTGCCCGCGGACGCAACCGCCGCGAAACGGAGAAAAACGCTTTGTGCCACGCCGAAGTGGAAGCCATCGACGCCGCCTGCCGGTACTTGGGTGGGTGGCGCCTGTGGCAGTGCGAACTTTATGTCACCTTGGAGCCGTGCCCTATGTGCGCAGGCGCCATTATCAACGCACGGATTCCTCGGGTGTATTTCGGCGCTTCCGATCCCAAAGCGGGCTCCTGCGGTTCCGTAATCGATCTATTTTCTCTGCCGTATAACCACAAGCCAGAAGTAATCCGCGGTGTGATGGAGGAAGAATGCGCTGCTGTACTGAAAGATTTCTTTCGCCGCCTGCGGGAAACAAAGGCTGCTGCGCGCGCTGCTTTGCAGGAGAGAAATTTGGCGGATTCATTTGAGAAAAGTTCGAAACCTAAAAAATTTTGAAAAATACTTGCTTTTTATCTACAAGCGTGCTATAATAATCTAGCAGTTTTGAGAGAGGCTGTAAAAATAGAAAATGCGCCGGTAGCTCAGCTGGATAGAGTGCTTGACTACGAATCAAGAGGTCGGGGGTTCGAGTCCCTTCCGGCGCGCCAGAAGAAGTCCGAAATGTAAAAGTATTTCGGACTTCTTCTTTTTTATTTTATCAAAAAGCTCCGTTTGCGCCCCATAGGTTCCTCCGCAGTGCGAAGAGGGCAGAAAACGGAGCCTTTTTCTTTTTTCCCTTTTGGCCGCCGGCCGTTTGCCCGCCCAGCGGGAAAGGCGTCAGGCGAGGCCTTCCGCCTCGGTGCCGGCCTGCACGATCTGCATTTTGTAATATTCGCCGTGCAATGCCATAAGCTGCTCATGGGTGCCGCGTTCCGCGATCTCCCCGTTCTTGAGCAGCAGAATGAGATCGGCGTCGCGGATGGTGGAAAGACGGTGTGCAATGGCCACAATGGTGCGTGTACCAGCTAGACGGTGGATGGCGTTCTGAATTTGACGCTCCGTTTCCACATCGACGGAGGCCGTCGCTTCGTCGAGAATGATGATGGGTGAACGGCGCAGAATGGCCCGCGCAATCGCCACGCGCTGCTTTTGTCCGCCGGAAAGGCGCAGCCCGCGCTCTCCGACTTGGGTATCGTAGCGATCCGGCATAGCCATAATGTCCTCATGAATGCCGGCGGCCAAGGCTGCCTGCTCGATCTCCGTACGGGTCGCCTGCGGGTTGGCATACCCGATATTTTCGGCGATGCTGCCGTTGAAGAGGAACGTATCTTGAAGAACAGGGGAAATATTGCGGCGCAGGCTTTCGAGTGTGAGGGTGCGGATGTCTTTCCCGTCGATCAGAACACGGCCGGATTCCGGTTCATAAAAACGCGAAATGAGCTGGGTGACGGTTGTTTTGCCGACACCTGTCGGGCCCACAAGCGCTATCATCATGCCGGGCTTGCAGGAGAACGATACATGGCGCAGCACCGGCACGCATGGGGTGTAGGAAAAGCTCACGTCTTCAAATGTGATGGCGCCCTGCGCTTTGCCGAGATCGCGCGCATTCGGCAGATCCGCAATGGAGGGCTTTGTTTCCAGAATCAGCGCCACGCGCTCCGCACCGGCAAGCGACTGCTGGAAGTTTTCCAGCAAAGTCGCCATACCGGAAACAGGCGTGTAAAACAGCGACAAATACAGCACAAAGGCGACAATGTCCGCTACCGAGATCTCTCCCTTCCATGCAAACAGCCCGCCGAACAGAACAACAAGCACCGTACCAGCCGAGGAGAGAAATTCTACGCTCGGATGGAAGGCGGCGCTGGCACGCAGCGCCCGCAGCATGGCGCGCACCTGCTGAAAATTCTTTTCTGCCACACGGGTGTTTTCCCAATCTTCTTGGCAGAAGGACTGAATCTCATGCAATCCGGAGAGATTATCCTGCAGCTTAGCATTGAGTTCGCCCATGCAGCGCTGCGAGGCTTTGAAATACGGACGGACTTTCTTGGCAAACACAACGCCGGAGAGCAGGATCAGCGGAATGGGACAGCAGGTGATGAGTGCGAGTTTCCAGTTTATGGTGAGCAAAATGAGAAGCACACCGCTGAACGTGACCACATTCGTAATCATTTCTGGGATGATGTGGGCATAGAGCAGCTCAAAATCGCGCGTATCGTTGATGACACGGCTCATCAGATCCCCCGTCTGTTTATCATGAAAAAAATTCATATCGAGCGTTTGCAGCTTTGCGTAAAGCCTGCTGCGCAGATCACCCACGAGATACCATGCCGCCTTATGCGCCAGATAGCTGCTGAAAAAACGAAACAGAATGCGTACACAGTACAGCGAAAGCAGCGCTCCTGAAAGCCAGAAGATAATCGTAATCGAACTTTCCGTTACCCCTTCTTCCACGATGCCCGTCATGGCGGAAAGCAGCTTGGGCGCCGCCAGATTGACGAGCGTGAGCATGAAAGTGGAGAGGATGGCCGCCAGATACAGCCCTTTATATCGGGAAGCCTCCTTCGTCAGTTTCCAAAGCATATACAGAACAACTCCTCCTTTTTCCCTCTCCCCGTCTCCCAAAATGGAGACGATTTCCGGGTTTTCTATTCTCTTTTGTTATACCGTACCCCGCCGTTCCTGTCAAGAAACGAGCACAAAAAAACAGCCCGGATACCGGGCTGCCAGACTGCAAAAAAAGGGAATCGCAAAGGTAAAGGGATCGCACAATAGGGAGGAGGGTTCCCCATTGTGCTTGCCTTTTTAGGGACGCTTCGCGGTTTTTGTTTTTAGGGGTGCTGCGCCCGGGCTCCCGCAATCTTTTGAAAAACTTGATCAAAACCTTTCGGATTGATGAAAGCCTGCCGCGCAGTACTCCATAAAAACGATTAAAACGCTACGCCCATTTTAATGCTTTCCGAGGGATTCTCCATAATATAGTGGATGTAGTGCTGGTCACAGTGATCAAAATCGACCACAGGGAAAATAATATTTTCGCAGTGAAACCAGCCTTTGCACAGCATCTCCCACGCTTCGGCACAGATTCGGTCAAAGCTCCAGCGGGGATAGTCGTTGTTCGGCTCACTGCACGCGCGGGAGAAAAAGATCTTCTGCTTTCTCCTGTTCGTGTTTTTCCAAAAAGTCCATATAGCGGTTCCAGTCGTAGGGGGTAAGTCCATGGCCGCCTAGGTGCATATGATACCCTACGCGCCCCGCATGCAGCGGATGCTCGATGCCCGGGTGTTCACTCGTTTCCAGCCCCTTTACGCCGTAAATCTGCTCCCAAACGGGGCTGGCCGCCACAGCGCCCAGAAACTCCGAGCCGGGATCCGCCCAGTCGTCGCTCGAGGCGCTAGCGATGTACGCCAGCCGCGGCGCCATCAGAGCGATGAGCATATGCTGATCAATGGGAAGGCGTTCGGGATGTCCGTTGTAGCGGTGATAGTTTTTACAAAGCCAATAGGGAAATACCGTATTGATGTCGGTGATCTGCTCGCCGTTATTTCCCCGGGAAAGAGCCGCGCCGGTGCAGCCGGAATCGTTGGAGAAGGCACAGCGGATGCGCTTATCCTGCACACCGCACCACAGAGCCGTCTTTCCGCCGCGGGAGTGTCCTACCACGGAAACGCTATGGGGATCGATCTCCGGCTGCGCGAAAAGGTAATCCGCCACGCGTGACATACCAAACGCCCACATGCCGATGGTACCCCATGCGCTGGCGTCTCTATTTTTCAGATCCTTCTCAAACTTAGCAGCCACACTGCTCACAAAGCCGTCGTCTTCGTCTGTATCAAGGCCGGTGCTGGAGAACGCCGCACACGCATACCCGCGTGAGACAATTTGATCCGCCGGAAAAAATCCCGGACGTATCCGGGGCAGTTCGTCCGGATCGGCACCGCACACCAGCACAAACGCCGGACAGGGCTTCTTCGCTTTCGGAATATACACTACAAATGGGAACGAGTGCACCCCCAGCGGCGCAAAAATATCGGCGCGCACCCGGCGGCGCACCGCTTTGCCGCCGCAGGCGGAAGGATCCTCTTCTAAAAGGACAAAACGTGTGGTAAAATCGGTGGGGGTTTGGCCGAACACCTCTTTTTGAAACACGCTCAGGATCTGGTCGCGGCGAGAGATTTCCCATTCTTTGTGATCCATCCCCGGTGAAAAGAGGGGAGGCAGATTTCTTTCTTCAATCGGGAGAAAATTCCATTCCAAAATAACCACTCCTAATCATTCCTTTCCGGTGCTGGCCGGAAAGACGATGGGTCTTAACCTGCTGCAGCGGCAGTCCAGCCCGCCGCTGCGGACAATTCTTAACCAATACTCCGCAAAAAAGGACGTCCCACAGCAGGCAGGACGTCCCTTTTTTCAGCAGGGGTTAGCGGGCCATGTAGCGATCGTAGGCGGCCTGATAGATAGCGGTGAGCTCTTCAATACCCATCCCGTTGACGGTTTGCACATAGGAATCAAACTGATCGAGCGGGATTTGGCCGGTGGTGAACTTGTCGCACATCTCATCGACATAAGTATCGATATCGGTCTCGAGGCGGGAGACGGTATCGGTCTCTTCCTCGGTGAAGGAAAGCGGCGGCAGCACCAAGCTGCGGTCTGCCTTTCTCCAATGTTCCGCGGCCGGATAGCCGTATTTCTCCATCAGCTGCTCATGGTACATAACGTCCTGAGACATTGCCCAGCCGTTGAGCGCCATGTGATAAATGGCATAGCCGGCGTTGTTGTTCTCGGTCACCTTTTCGGTGTACTTCGGTTTGCCGTCTACCATGGTGTAGCTGTCGCCTTCGACGCCAAGGTTAAAGAGGATGTTGCCTTCCTCGCCGTAAGCATAGTCAATCCACTCAAGAATCTGCTCGGGCATTTCGGCCTTTGTGGTAATGGCGAGGCCCGGGTTGGTAACGAACTGATTGTACATGGGGTCTACGGAGTACGCAACTCCGTCGGATGCGGCTATGTAATCCATACCTACCACATTGAAATCCGGTTCCACACCGGACTCCGCCATGGTCTGCATCAGACTGGTCGGCTGGCCGGCGATGCGCATGGCAGAGATGTCGTCGGTAAAGCGAGCGTTCATAGCCGCACCGTCGTTGAGCATATAGTCGGGGTCAATCAATCCTTCGGAGAACCACTGCGCAATGGTGGTGATGGCTTCCTTGAATTCGGGCTGGATAGGACCAAATTTCACGGTGCCGTTATCTACATAGAAATCGTACGAGGTGCGCCACATGGAGCAGAGCATGCCTACGCCGTTGCCGCCTCGGAAGCTGACAGCTGTGAACGGGATTTCATCCTGCTGGCCGTTGCCGTTCGGATCTTGAGTGCGGATAGCATAGAGCACATCGTGCAGCTCATCGACTGTGGTAGGAACCTCAAGACCCAGTTTCTCGAGCCAATCGAGGCGGATCTGCGGGCCTCCGGTAACGCGCAGACGGTCGTCAAGACGAAGCATGGGCATCGCAAAATACCGGCCTTCGTCGTCTACGGCTTGACGGCGCGCTTCGGGATTCGCTTCCATCAAGGCCATAAAGTTGGGAGCATGCTCGTCCATCATAGAAGTCAAGTCGATGATGATGCCATCTTGATAATAACGATTCATACCGCCGGTGATCTTATTGGTGTCAAACCAGTCGTACGCGATTACGTCCGGCAGATTCTGAGAAGCAATCATCAGGTTAAACTGCTCCACATCCTGTCCTGCTGGCGGATGGATCCAGTTGACATGTACGCCGGTGCGTTTCTCCAGTTCTTGGAACGTGAGGTTCTCGTTGTAATCCTTCAGGTTCTGCGCGGCGTTGCCCCACATGGTAGCAAAGATGCTGATCTCTGTGAGTTTCCCTTCTTGCGAAGCTTCTCCGCTTTCGGAAGAAGATTCCGAGACGGAAGACGAGGCGCCGGACGATTCCTCTACCGCAGAGGAAGATGTGTCTCCGCTGCACGCTGTGAGCGCTGATACCGACAGCAGCACTGCTAACATAGCGGATATGGCTCGTTTTGCTTTCATGTCTAAACCTCCTATTTAGATAAAAATTAACTTTATTCTTTCACAGCCCCTACCATCATCCCTTTGACAAAATACTTTTGCAGGAAGGGATATAAGAACAGAATAGGGAGTGTTGAAATGACAATAACCGCATATTTAACCGGTACGGTCACGCTAAGGTTTTCGGCGGTACTGTTGGCACCGATGAGGGCGCTGTCTGTGTTATTGAGCACCACCAGCTCGCGCAGAATCATCTGCAGCGGGAACTTGCTGCGCTGGCGCAGGTAAATCAGAGCGTTAAAATACTCATTCCAGTGGCCCACCGCATAATACAAAAGAATAACCGCGATGGAAGGCAGGCACAATGGTACGATAATTTTAAACAAGATTACCATATCGCTCGCGCCGTCTATTTTGGCCGATTCCTCCATACTGGGAGACAACGAGATAAAAGCAGTACGCAGAATAATCAAATTCCATGTGCTCACAGCTCCCGGAAGAATCATGACAAGAAAGGTATCGATAAGGTGCAGGTTGTTGAGCCACAGATAGGTGGGGATCATGCCGCCGGAGAAATACATGGTGAATACGACCAGACGCATCATGATCTTGTGTCCCGGAAGGTATTTGCGCGAAAGCACATAGGCGGCGATGCAGGTCATCACAATGTTGAGCGCCGTGCCTACGAACGTATATAAAATCGTATTAAGATAGCTGTTCCATAGGTTCGGGTTGTTAAACGCGATTTCATACGACCCAAGCTGGAACCCTTTGGGCCACAGCAGCAGGCGGTTGCCTTTTGTGAGCAGAACGCCGTCGGAAAATGACGCGAACAGAACATACAGGCATGGATACAGCGTGACGATCAACACAAGCGTGAGGATCAGCGTGTTGCAGATCTGGAAGATATGACCGCCAAGGGTTTCACGTTCGAGCGGACTTTTCGATCTTCTCATAAATACATTCCTCCCTCTTACCAAAGGCTGTTGTCGCCCAGCTTGCGGCTGACATAGTTCGCTCCCACAAGCAGGCCGAAGTTTACAACCGAATTAAACAGGCCGATGGCCGTCGAAAAGCTGTAATCGTTTTCCAAAAGGCCTTTGCGGTAAACGTAGGTAGAAATAACGTCGGCCGTCTCATACAAAGAGGGATTGTACAGCAGCAAAATCTTTTCGTAGCCTACGCTGAGCATGCTGCCGATTTGCAGAATCAGCATAATGATGATAACCGGCAGAATCCCCGGCAGCGTGATGTGCCAAATTTTAGACCACCGCTTGGCGCCATCTACTACGGCCGCTTCGTAGAGAGTGGGATCGATGGCACTGAGCGCCGACAGATAGATGATGCTGTCCCAGCCGCAGTGCTGCCAAATTTCAGAGCCTACATAAATAGGATAAAAATTGTTGGGATCGATCATGAACATCTGCGGCTGAAAGCCCATAGCTGTAATAGCCGAATTGATGATGCCGTCAAACGAAAAGAAATCCAGAATGATGCCTGCGGCAATAACAGCTGAAATGAAGTGCGGCAGATAGGTGATGGTCTGTACGCTGCGTTTGAACCACATATTTTTTACTTCATTAATCAAAAGCGCAAGAATAATCGACGCGGGGAATTTGAATAGAAGCTGGTAAACGCTGATCATCAATGTGTTGCGCAGCAGACGGAAAAAATAAACACTCTGGAAAAAATATTGGAAGTTTTCAAATCCAATCCAGTCGCTTCCGCTAATTCCAGAGGACGGGCTGTAATCCTGAAAAGCAATTACGACACCAGCCATGGGAATAAAATGAAATATGATGTAGTAAGCGGCAACAGGTAGGAACATAAGGTACAACGCTTTATAACGAAGAAACGTCTGCCATGCTCCTTTTTTGGGAACGGCGGGCGCATTTGCTCGTCCCGCCAATGTTTTGGTACTCATGCTTTGGTGTTCGCCTCCCTTTTGTGGTGACTTCATTATACTGGTCATATTTCATAAAGTAAATTGAAAATTTTTCATATTTAATGAATAAATTTGTGAAAAAGGCCAAAATCATGAAAAATACACTATATACTTTTAAAAAAGCTTATTGAAAAAAACTCAAAAAAACTTAAAATATAAGTAATACATGAAAAAAATTCGACACTTTGTGCGGCAATAGAAAGACAACAAAGTGTTTTAATAAATAATCAATGGCCGCGCTCATTCCGAAAAGGGTTTCGGATCGCACGGCCTTGTCATTTTTGTTTTTATTGGGGGGGCGAAATTTTATGAAAAAGCTTGATTTCAAAATCAATTCCCGCCTGTTTGTCCGCCTTTTTGTATCTTATATGGCTTGCATTCTTGTTCCGCTGGCGGTATTCGTAACAATTATTATAATTTATGCGCAGACCAATATCCATCAAAATGCCGTGAAAACCTATTCCACGATACAAGAAGCAAATATTCAAAATTTTGAAGATACGATTCGCGAAATTTATAACACCGCTTTTCGGCTTTCGACAGAAAGCGCCGTAAAAAACCTTAATTCTAACACTTACCAAGACAAAATTGAACGAAACTTTGAGATAAAAGATGTAATGTCTAGTCTGCGTATCAGCGGCAGCCGCATTTTTCAGACAAATTCGGCCGACATCGCCGTCTATTTTGACAAAAACAGCGTTGTCGTCACGCCTGACGGAAAATATTCATACGAAAACTATATGAAAGATATTTTATCTGCGGAAGGGGCGTATACACAACTTGCATTTTTTCAAAGCTATTTTGATGTAAACGGGACGCCTCTCGTTTTATCCTCTTCAAACGGCCAAAAACTAACTTATATCGTGTCTATGGCGTCGTTTTCCAATAATTCTTCCACCTATGTCATCGCCACCATTCCTATTTTTGAGACGCTTTCTTCTGGATTAGAGGATGTGCCTTGGGTCATCCGCACTGAAGATGGAATTTTGCTGACAAACCAGCCCGTTGTCGAAAGTGAAGAGACGCTGACGCTGCTTCCTCAGACAGAGAACCGTCTTTACAGCAAAAAGTACTACCAATTTACTCAAAAAATCCCTTCTGTTCCCCTTACCTGCACCATGTTTTTGGATTCCCAGCGGGTACAGGGCGAACTTTGGAACATCTATTTCATCCTTATTCTGGCCGTATTCGCGGTGGCAGCTTTAGGAGGCACGGTAAGCTGGTACCTATCTAAATATAATTATAAGCCCATCGATCGGATCCTTCACATTATTGATCCTTACCGGCCCCAAACCCCGCCTGACGATCCTCATCCCCGCGGACGCAACGAAGAGGAACAGATCAGCGATACGATTAAAACACTGATAGCGAATAACTCCCAGCTGCAAACACAAATCCGCGAAAAATTGCCGTCACTGCAGCAATCATTCCTCTCTCGGCTTCTTAAAGATCCTGCTTCCGAGGGCAAACAGCCGGAAGATATGGATTTTTATGGATTAGATTTTTCGCTGCCGTCCTTTGCCGTAGTACAGGGGAGCTTTCAGGGTACTTCTGCACTGGCGTCCGATGTGGTGCGTTCCCTCGTTTCTACCGTCATTTCGCAGCGGTCGCCTTCCTGCAATATTTATACAGCAGAGGACGTAAACAATGGTATTTCTATTATCATCAATTTCGATCCCTCTAAGGAACCTTTGGAAGAAATCGTTAAACGACTGCGCCGTATGCTGCCTACATATATACTGCTTGGATGCAGTATGGCTTCCTCTCAGGGAGCAGCGGACCTGCACCGATGCTACACACAGGCTGTAGATGCTTTAGGCGGCTGCTTTGCCGAAGAATCACTGCTTTCGTTCTATCGCGAAACGGGACGAAAAAAGTTTTTCTCTCTTACGGTGGAGCAAGAAGCCGCTCTCTCGGGATATATAAAAGAACGCAGGCCTGATCTTGTTCATACGATGCTCACCAATCTTTTGGAAGAGAGCACAAAATACGGCCAGAGTTCTGTAAAATTCTTAAAAGTATTCTATTATGACCTTCTAGCCCTGCTTTTACGTACCGCATCCGGTCTTGGACTCAATCCGGCGGATCTTTGGCCGGAGGAGCAGGAAGAAAAATTCAGCCGCGCTTCCGGTGAAGCTCGTATTCGTGCTTTGGAAGATCTGGCCGAAAAAATTTACACGGGCATGGGAGCTTCTGCTACGGCACACACGAATACCATGCAGGAAAAGCTTCTCACTTATATTCACGAAAATTACAGCAACCCGGATCTTTCTCTCAATATGATCGCCCGTACCTTTAATATTTCTTCTCAGTATTTAAGCAGCTTTTTTAAATCGCACATGGGTCAGAATTATATTGAATACATTACCCAGTACCGCCTGCGCCATGCTTTGGAGCTTCTTAAAAATACGGATGATTCTGTACAAGAAATTGCTCATAAAGTCGGTTATACGGATGCAGGCCATTTTATCCGTATGTTCAAAAAATATTATTCCCTCACCCCCGGTCAGTACCGATCCAATACCGAAACTTGACGCAAACCGCGCAAATATTCTCGTATACACGTATACACTGCCATCATAAAAAGGCTTCGCTCCCATCCTCGCCCAGCACGTACAAAGACGCTCTGGCGAGATTTGGAGAAGCGAAGCCTTTTTATAGTCCGTGCCATTTGCAGAAAAACGCTTTCTTGCAAACAACACGGCCTTTCTTTAAAATCTAAACGACAAGCAGCGCACAGCCGTAGGGGGGAAGGACAAGATCCGGCGCGGGAAGATCTCCTAGTTCGGCGCGGGCGTCCTGCCACTCGGAAGGAATATGCAGCACACGCTGCTCGGCACACGCGTTAAAGGCCGCCAGAAGCGAACCAGACGCCGACTGCCGGATATAGGCGATGCAGTTATTTCCCGCATGCACCGGGAAAAAATCGCCATGAGCTAAAATATCTTTATATTTCTTACGCAGTATGCCCAGCCGGCGGTACCAACCCAGCAGCTCCCGATCCTCGCTGCCCCAAGGATACGCACCGCGGTTGAATGGATCGCGATAGCCCTCCATACCCGCCTCGTCGCCGTAATAAACACACGGCACTCCCGGCAGTGTATACTGCATGAGAGCTGCCAGCCGAAGCAGGCGCAATCCGCGGGCGCGGCGTTCTCTCGTTAGATGCGTGGTGCTCTGCCACTTGCGGCCGTGGCCGCGCACAGGTTCTCCGGCAAGCATCGTCAAGGCGCGTTCCGTATCGTGCGTACCGATATGGTTCATCAAATTGCAAATTACCTGGGGAGGATAGTTCTCTAGAATATCCAAAATAATTTCCATCTGCACGCTGGGATCGCCGCCGGTGAGAAAGCTTAAAATGGCGTTGCGGAACGGGTAATTCATCACGCTGTCAAGCTGGCCGCCCAAAAGATAACGGCGGCGCTTGCCATACGCACACTTATTCGACGCATCCTCCCACACTTCTCCCAGCACGAGCGCCTCCGGATTCGCCCGACGGGCTGCCGCGGTGATGCTGTCTAAAAATGAATCGGGAAGCTCGTCGGCAACATCCAGCCGCCAACCGCAGGCCCCTTCTTTGAGCCACTTTTCGATAATTCCGTTTTCCCCAGTGATATACTCCTTATACTGGGGATTTTCCTCCATTACATCGGGCAGCGTTTTAAAATTCCACCAGCAGGCGTATTCCTCGGGCCATTTACGGAAGTTGTACCACGGATAATACGGCGACTGTTGGGATTGATAGGCTCCCGGTTCTTTGTAACGGCCTTCGCGGTTAAAATATACGCTGTCGCTGCCGGTGTGGTTGAACACGCCGTCGAGAACAACCGAAATTCCGTATTTAGCCGCTTCGGAACACAAGCGCCGGAAATCTTGCTGTGTGCCCAGCAAAGGATCAATTTTGGAATAATCGGCTGTGTCGTAGCGGTGGTTGGAATGGGATTCGAAAATCGGATTGAGGTAAATACAGGTTACACCCAATGACTGCAAATAATCGAGCTTCTGACGGATCCCATCGAGATCGCCTCGAAAATAATCTTTATTGCGGATTTCACCGTCAGGATCCGGCTCCCACTGGGGCTGTTCACTCCAGCTTTGATGGTAACGTCTGTCAGGCGGCACATCTGCTTTTTCTTGGCCTGAATAGAAAAATCGATCGGGAAAAATTTGATACATCACGCCGCCGGCGAGCCAGCCGGGGGTCTCAAAGCCCTTGCGATAGGCAGTCAACTGCCAGCTTTTGTTGCCGCCGAGCTGATCCTGACCATACATGCCGCGCATATATTTTTGGCGGCCGCGCCATGTATCGGCCTCGAAGTGATAAAAATACAGGCCGGCGCGCGGCGGCGCATAATCACACTCCCAATACTCTTCGTTTTCGCCGTTCATACCGCACCAAAACATCCCGTACCGCTCTTCTTGGGATGTAGAATCGTCTATCACGCACAAATACATGGCCGAACAATGCAGATCACGGGCCATCGATACTTTAAAATGGACCGGCGTCCCTTCTTCGACCGCGCCCAGCGGACTGCGGTACACGGGATTGCGTGAATGAAACATAACTTTTCTATCTCCTCTTTTATGCAATCATTAAACCATCTCTCTGGGGTTTTCCTCACAAAAAAGCATTCTGCCTCAAAAAGCATAACAAAGAGGACCGCGGGAAAGAAGACGCTTTTTAGCACCTTCTTTCTGCCACGGCCCACAGGCTAAGCCTACACCTTCATCGCGCCGCACTTCCTTCCAATGGGCAGGAACGCCGATAAACATCGGCGCTGTGCCGCGTCGGGCAGGCTACAAATGCGTTTTGCACTGGCACATTGGCTTCGTTTATTGCCCGAGACATCTATCCCGAGTACCTACACTCCTACACCGGCTCAGTCTTTCTGATCCTTTTCGGCAAGGGGAGCCGCGTGCCAAATATTTTCTGCATACTCGCGGATCGAGCGATCGGCAGAGAAACGGCCGGAGTTGGCAATATTGATCAGCGCCATGCGGTTCCACAAATCGGCATCGTGATACAGAGAGACGATCTTTTTCTGCGCAGCCGCATAGGAATCGAAATCGGCCAGAACCATATAAGGATCCGACTTTACGAAGGAATCGGCAATATCATTAAAGCTGAAGCCACCAAAACCACGGCGCATTTCATCAATCGCCATGCGAATTTTCGCATTGTTGCGGTAGAACAGTTCCGGATGATATCCGCTGCGCTTGAGGGCGTTGACTTCCGGTGTCGTCATACCGAAGAGGATGAGGTTTTCGTCGCCCACCGCCTCGTGCATCTCGACGTTCGCGCCGTCCAAAGTACCGAGTGTGACAGCGCCGTTGATCATAAATTTCATATTACTGGTACCGCTGGCCTCTGTACCGGCAAGGGAGATCTGCTCGCTGATTTCAGCCGCCGGAATCAGCTGTTCGGCCACGGTCACACGGTAATCCTCTACATACACCACACGCAGCTTTTGATTGACGCGCGGATCGTTGTTGATGACGTTGGCAAGCGATACGATAAAGCGGATCATCTGCTTGGCAAAATAATACCCGGCCGCCGCTTTCGCACCAAAGATAAAGGTATGAGGCGCAAAATCGGCGTTGGGATTGTCGCGCAGCCACTGATACAGCGAGAGAATGTGCAGCGCATTGAGGTGCTGGCGCTTATATTCGTGCATCCGCTTGCCCTGCACGTCAAAGATGGTGCTGGGATCGATGGAAATATTCTGCGTCTTTTTCAGGTACTCTGCAAAACGCACCTTGTTGCTGTACTTAATTTTAGCCAGACGCTCGTGCACCTGCTTGTCGTCTTTATACTGGAGAAGATCCGTCAGCTTGGAGGCATCCATCACATAACCGTCACCGATCCACTCTTTAAGGCTGGCAGCCAGTTCGGGATTCGACTGATTGAGCCAGCGGCGGTGTGCGATACCGTTTGTAACGTTCTTAAACTTTTCGGGCATCTCGGTATAGAAATCGTGGAACACGGTATTTTTGAGAATATCGGTGTGCAGCTGCGACACGCCGTTGACCGAGTGGCTCGTCACTACGGCGAGGTTGGCCATCTTGACATATCCGTCGTTGAGCGGAGCCATGCGTCCCACTTTATAGCCGTCTACGCCGCGGGCGTGCATCTGGGCACAGAAGCGGCGGTTAATCTCCTCAATAATTTGATAAATACGCGGCAGGCGCAGACGGAACATATCCACACCCCAGCATTCGAGCGCTTCGGACATGACGGTATGGTTCGTATAAGAGACGGTGCGGGTGACGATGTCCCACGCTTCGTCCCAGCCATAGCCGCATTCGTCGAGCATTACACGCATCATCTCGGGGATAGCCAGCACGGGGTGGGTATCGTTGAGGTGGATCGCCGCTACATCCGGCAGATTATCGAGGGTGCTGTATTTAAACAGGTGGCGGCGGATAATATCCTGAATGGTAGCTGATACGAGGAAGTACTGCTGGCTCAGGCGCAGCGATTTGCCTTCGATGTGGTTATCTTCGGGATAAAGCACCTTAGTAATCGTTTCAGCGAGGGCGTTCTGCTCGATCGCACGGATATAATCGCCGCTGTTAAACAGGCGCATATCGAAATCGGCCGGAGCCGCCGCCCATACGCGCAGATCGCTGACGGCCTTGCCGTCTTTTCCCGAAATATAAATATCATACGGCACGGCGATAACCTTGCTGTAATCTTTGTGGTTTACAATATGGTACTGGTTGTTCCAGTATTCTTCAATATGACCATCAAAGTGGATTTCGACCGATCGATCGGCTGCCGGCTGAAGCCAAATGCTGCCGCCCGGAAGCCAGAAATCGGGCAGTTCCGTCTGCCAGCCGTCCACCAGCTTTTGGCGGAACAGGCCGTATTCATACCGCAGCGAGTAACCCATAGCCGGATACCCCAACGTAGAGAGCGCATCCATAAAGCAAGCGGCCAAACGCCCTAAGCCGCCGTTGCCCAGACCGGCATCCGGTTCCTGTTCATAGAGGTTGTCAAGCTTTACATCCATTCCCTCCAGTGCCTTGCGGAAATCTTCCTCAAGCCCCAGATTATACAGGTTGTTTTTCAGAGAACGGCCCAGCAAAAATTCCATGCACAGATAATAAACCGTTTTGGTATTTGTTTTTTCAGCTTCTTCTTTTGTCCCTTTGCGGCCCCGGTTGAGCATCTCGCGCACAATAAGCGCTACTGCTTTGTAATACTGTTCATCCGTAGCGTTGCTGGGGACGACCCCGAAATTATGGGTCAGCTTTTCTTCGATTTGTTCTTGTAATTTTTTGACGGTCTGTTTATCACTCATTGCATAACCTCCAAAATCAAAGCTTCCATATACCAGAGAAACATTCTGTACACTTTTTTCCATAGAATCGCTTATGTTTATTATATACCAATTTTTCCCCATTTTCAATTCATAGTGCTGTCTCAAAAAAAAATTGGCAGACTGTACAAAACCATTGACAAAATCGTATTTTTGCCCAACCATGGTGAGAAAAACATTCTTTTTTTATCGGTGGTCTACCCGGTATAATTCTATCATTTTGCATAAAAACGTTCTGTTAATATTTCCAGCAGCAGGAATCTTTTAGGTTACTATAAAAAAAGACAATCAAGACAGTTTGGAAGAAGGATAAATTTTTTAAAAATCCCTTTCTAAATAGCTTGAAATGCTTTATAATAAAAGAAATAAACATCATTATTTTTTACTGTCTGTTGAAAAACATAAATACAAAAAATCTCGCCGTCCGGCGTTTCTGAAAGGATGAAACTTAATCTTGGATAAGAATGTGATTAAACTTACGATCTGTAATAACGATTGCCTGCTCTCCACAGACGATCCAGAGAGCTATGTCCGCGCTATGGGCGACGAGGTTGAAAAGGCCGTCAACGAATTTTTGGAGCAAAACCCGCGCATATCCGTCACGCTGGCCGCCCTGCTGGCCGCGCTGCGGCTGTGCGACGAAAAGAAACATGCGCTCGACGATGCCGACAATCTGCGCGGCCAGATCCGCGATTATTTGGAGGAATCGTCCCGCGCGCGGCTGGAAGCCGAGGAAGCCCGGCGCGAAATTGAACGCATGAAACGCGAGATCCAAACGCTGCGCGCCCGGCTCTCCGGTTCGGGAGAAACCCCCGCCGAGGCTGCGCCTTCTTCTGCCGATGGGGCAGCAGGGGGTACATATCCCGCTAAACAAGCGGTGCGCAGCCCGCAGCAGCCGTCTGCTCCTTCGATGCAGGTAGGTAGCTATACCCGCCCCCAAAAGGAACCCCCGGAACCGGAAGGAAGCCATTTTATGGAATTTTTTGAAAAGAAGGATTGAGCCGCCCGCCGCAGGCTGATCCCATTTTTTGCTGGGAGGTAGTTTCCATGATCCGAAAAATGATAAAAATGAAGCTTTTCGCCGGAAATGAGAAGGAATACGAGCGCCGTCACAACCTGCTTTGGCCGGAAATGAAAGAGGCAATTCATGCCCACGGCGGCCATAACTACTCGATCTTTCTCGATCCGGATACACTTTATCTCATTGGCTATTTAGAAATAGAAAGCGAAGAAAAATGGGATCTTCTCGCCCAGACGGAGGTTTGCCGCCGCTGGTGGGATTATATGGCCGATATTATGGAAACAAACCCGGATAACAGCCCGGTGAGCAAGGATCTAAAGCCTGTTTTCTATTTGGAATAATCCTTTTGTTCCTTTTCAGCTAATCCCCAAAAGCGATGGTGCTGGGAATCTTCCCTATAAGCCGGAAAAATTTTCTAGAAATAATTTTAGAGAAATGCTGTCCAGCCGCAAAATGGAGGACGGGCTATTGCAGCCTGTCTGGGAGGCAGGGCGGCGTGCCTGTGCCTGCACTGGAGCGATTAGAGTGTCGCCCCAGCAAAAAATCTGCGGGTTTGGGGAGGCGCTGCCAAAAACAGGAGGTAAGAATGGAAGATACAAAACACAATCTGGAAATACTTGCGCCGGCAGGAAGCTTTGAATCGCTGATCGCCGCGGTAAGGGCAGGAGCTGACGCCGTATATCTAGGCGCAAGCTCCTTTTCTGCACGCGCAAACGCCAAAAACTTCGGACCCGACGAGCTGCGGCAGGCTGCCGAATACTGCCACGCCCGTGGGGTAAAACTCTATCTTGCGCTTAATACGCTGCTGCGGCAGGAGGAACTTCCCGCCGCGCTGGAACTTTTGCAGTATGCGTGCTCGCTGCCTGTAGACGCGGTGATCATCCAAGATCCGGGGCTTATCTGCATGGCACGGATCTGCTGTCCGCAGCTACGGCTCAACGCGTCCACACAAATGTCTATCCACACACCCCAAGGTGTGCGCACCCTGCAAAAGCTGGGCTTTTCCCGCGTCGTTTTAGCACGGGAACTGTCCCTTGCCGAAATTCACGAAATTTCCGAAAAAACGGCCGACGCTCCCATCGAGTTGGAAAGCTTTGTGCACGGGGCGCTGTGTATGTCCGTTTCGGGACAATGTTATTTCAGCGCGATGCTCGGCTCACGCAGTGGCAACCGCGGCCTTTGCGCCCAGACCTGCCGCCTGCCGTTTTCTGTGCCGGGCGGCACAGGCCACGATTTAAGCCTGAAAGATCTCTCGCTGATCTCCCGGCTGGACGATTTGGTGCGGGCGGGGGTATGTAGCGCCAAGATAGAGGGCCGGATGAAACGCCCCGAATACGTTGCCGCTGCTGTCTCGGCCTGCCGCCATGAAGCCGACGGTGAAGAAATTCCTCCCCAGCTTCTGCACGATCTCTCCGCTGTGTTCTCACGCTCCGGCTTTACCACCGGCTATCCCGACGGAAAACGCGGCCGGGAGATGTTCGGCGTGCGCTCCAAAGAGGATGTGACCGGCGCGACCAGCGAAGTCTTCTCCCACTTGCATGCCCTTTATCAAAAAGAGCGCCCCGCCGTGCCGGTGGATTTTCATATAGAAATACAGGCGGGAGCCCCTGTCTCTTTAAAGGCTTCCGATTCGGCCGGCCATACCGCCCGCGCTTTAGGGGAACCGCCCGAGCCCGCCCTGCACCGTGCTATCGACAAGCAGCGCTGTCAGGAACAAATCGCTAAAACGGGCGGCACGCCGTTTTACGCTCGCCGCGTTTCCTGCTCCATAGGGGAGGGGCTGTCGGTTGCCGCTTCGGCGCTCAACAGCCTGCGCCGGGAATGCCTGACGGATTTAGAAAACCAGCGCGGCCGCCGCGCGCCGATCCCCTTCTCTGCCGCGGAAATTCCGGGCGGGATTCACTGCCCCGCTGCTCCCCCAAAGCTGCGTGCCCGCTTTGCCAATGCGCAGGATGTTCCGGATCTAGCGGCCCAGTGCGAACTTGTCTACATTCCTCTGTTTTCGCCGCTCGAAACTTTCGAAACGCTGCGCCGACGGGGGATTGCCGTGGCCGCGGAGATCCCGCGGGCCTTGTTCGGCATGGAGGAAGCTGTCAAGCGCAGGCTGGGCCTTTTGGCAGAGGCGGGATTTGGCGACTGCTGGGCCGGAAATTTGGGCGCGGCGGCACTGGCTGTCTCGCTGGGAATGCGAGTGCACGGGGGCTTTTCGCTTAATATTATGAATACACCTGCACTTTTGTGGTACCAGCAGCTGGGCCTTGCCGACGCCGAACTCTCCTTCGAGCTGACACTGGCGCAGGCCGCCGCTCTCGGCGGCGATTTGCCCCGGGGTATCGTCGCTTACGGCCGTTTGCCGCTGATGCTGTGCCGCAACTGCCCCGCTGCCAACTCCGAAAAAGGATGCCTGCACTGTATAAATCCTCCTGTGCTTACCGATCGGCGCGGCGTGACTTTCCCCATTGAATGTGGAAAATCCGGCGTTGAAGTTCTCAACAGTGTACCGCTGTATCTTGCCGATCGTTTTGTGGAAATTCATGGACAGGATTTTCTCACTTTACGTTTTACAGTGGAAAACTATGTGGAAATTGTTAAAATCCTTTCTTCTTATCTTGATCCTTTTCACGCTGAAAAACCCGATTTTAGCTTTACCCGGGCACTTTATTACCGAGGTGTGGAATAATTCACATGGTGTTGTGGATTATTTTGGAAAGCTCGTGAATTGCTGTTGAAAACTCTGTGGAGAATGTGGAAAACTCGTGAATATCCTGTGGATCTGCTGGGGAAAGCCGTTTTTCTACTTTTTTAGTGATTTTTAAATACGCCAACTATTTTTTTCTTGCTCTACGTTTTCCACTGTATTATTTTTTCTAATTGAGAAATTTGCTCTCTTTGCAAAAATATAACTGTATATTTATACCGCTTCGTTTACTGCTCTGTTTCTTCTATAATTTTCTACACCAGCCCGCTGCAGCTGCGAGAACCCTTGCGCTTTCAAAAACCATGGCGCCGCGTTTTTTTCCCCTTTACTCGCTCAGGCAGGGATGGTATACTGAAGATCTACTTAACCAATCTATAAAGGATGTTTTTTATGGAACTTACGATTGCCGTAAAAAAGGTGCGTCCGGAGGCTGTTATCCCGGCGCGGGCCACTGCCGGCTCTGCGGGGATGGACCTGTGCGCCTGTATTGATTCCCCCGTGACAATAGCCCCGAGAGCGCGGACCCTGATTCCTACCGGTCTGGCGTTTGAAATTCCGGACCCCGGATGCGCCCTCTTTCTCTATGCTCGCAGCGGGCTTGGCGTGAAACATGGGATTGCCCTGTCTAACGGCGTGGGCGTTATTGACAGCGACTACCGCGGCGAGGTGTGCGTGGGGCTGTGTAATTTAGGCGATGCGCCCTATACGGTGCACCCCGGAGAACGCGTAGCGCAGATGGTGGCAGCTCCGGTGTTGGCCGCCCGCCTTGTGGAGACCGACTGCCTTGGCACAACACAGCGCGGCGAAGGCGGCTTTGGCTCTACGGGACGGCTTGCATAACCGGCGGTCTTTTTAGTAATGCAGAGAGGCGGAGCCTCCCGGCGGAAAGGAGTGGATGGCTTATGAAAAGGAACCTGTTGAAAAACCTGCTGCTCATCGTCCTGTTTATCCTAGCGGTGGTGCTGGGCAAACTCATTGGTCTGGCGGTGCAGGGCGTGCCGTTTTTGCAGTGGCTGGGGATCAGCGCCAGCTTCGGATTTCCGTCGGTACCCATCGATTTGTCCGTTGTGACGATCACATTCGGCATTCTCGTCAATATCAACGTGGCCCAAGGGATTCTGCTTTTGGCGGCGATCCTGATATACAGCGCGATACGCATCCATGATTAGGGGTGTTTCATGCCCTAAACCGCGCTGAAAAGCCGTATTTTTGAAATTTTTTTTACATTTCTGAGATAATTGTTGAGAAATAGAACGCGTCAGGTTATAATATCTGAGATAGGGCTGGACGCAGCCTTCTTTGGGAAGGAAGCGTTGCCTATATACGAACGCAGACTTTTGAAAGAGTCCTCATAAGGCTTTTTCAATGACTTTGCGTGTTATATTGAGCAAAAATAAGTAGGAATAAAATAAAATCGCTCTGTGGTGGAAAGGGGAAAATGACAGAATGTTTTCTAAGGATATTGGTATTGATCTGGGCACGGCGAACACGCTGGTATTTATGAAAGGCAAGGGGATCGTCATGCGGGAGCCGTCGGTTGTGGCGGTAGACGTTCGCTCCGATACGGTGCTTGCCGTAGGTACCCAGGCAAAAGAGATGATCGGCCGTACGCCCGGTTCTATTGTGGCAGTACGTCCGCTGAAAGACGGCGTCATCGCCGACTTTGACATCACCGCCACCATGCTCAAACATTTCATTAAAAAGGCCATGAAGGGCCATTCCTTCAGCCGGCCGCATATCGTGGTGTGCATCCCGTCGGGCGTGACAGAGGTGGAGCGCCGCGCTGTGGAGGATGCCGCCCGGCAGGCAGGAGCTTCCTCTGTGGAACTGATTGAAGAGCCCATGGCAGCGGCTATCGGCGCGGGTCTGCCTGTAGCCGATCCTACGGGCAGCATGGTTGTCGATATTGGCGGCGGCACGGCCGAGGTAGCCGTTATTTCTTTGGGTGATATCGTCACTTCCTGCTCGGTGCGCGTAGCGGGCGATAAATTTGACGAGGCCATTATCTCCTACGTCAAGAAAAAGTACAACCTGCTCATCGGCGAACGCACCGCCGAGGAAATTAAAATTTCGATTGGCTCGGCATTCCCCACCGACGAGACCGAGAACGTCAGCGTGGAGATTAAGGGCCGCAATTTAGTGGACGGGCTGCCCAAAAATGTACGCATCAGCGCCGACGAGGTGCGCGACGCCCTGTCCGATCCGCTCTCGCTGATTGTAGACGCCATCAAGAGCACGCTGGAAAAAACGCCTCCCGAGCTTGCCGCCGACATCATCGACCACGGTATTATGCTCACCGGCGGCGGCGCGCTACTCAAGGGGCTCGACCTGCTGGTGGCAAGGGAGACGAGCATGCCTGTGCATGTGGCTGAAACGCCGCTCGACTGTGTTGTAGCCGGCACAGGAAAACGGCTGGAGCTCTCGATGCCCTCTGAATATTATAAGAACCGCCGCCGCTAAGCGGTGGGGGCGATCCCTGCGCTAAGGGAGGCGTTTCATGAAGGATTTTTTCCACAGCACCGGCTTTAAGCTCCTGCTGGGCGTTGTTTTCGTCCTATTTGGGGTGCTGCTTTACACTGCCAGCGCCGGAGGTTCGGCGATCTCTGATCTTTTGGGACTCGTCACGGCGCCGATGCAGAAGGTATCCACCGTTATCTCCAACAACGCGGCCGTTGCCGCCGAGGACGCGACTCGCTCCCGTGAGCAGCTTATTGCCGAAAATCAGCAGCTACGCCGGCAGATTGACGAGCTCCATACACAGCTCATCGATTACTATCAGCTCAAGCTGGAAAACGAGCAGTTCCGTTCGGTGCTGGAACTCAAAAACGATAATCAGGATTTTCAGTTCGTTTCGGCCGCTGTCATTGGACGCGACCCCAACGATGTGTTCTATACATTCCAAATCGATAAGGGGAGTTCTGCGGGCATTTCCGTCAACGATCCTGTCATTACAAACAGCGGTGTAGCCGGATGGATCTCCAGCGTCACCACCTCATATGCCCGCGTCACAACGATCCTTTCGGCCGACACGAGCATCTCCGCCCTCGATAAAGTCAACCGCCAAACGGGCGTCATCAGCAGCAATATCGAGTTTGCCGAGCAGGGCGTTATAAAGATGGGGTACCTGCCCTCCCGCGACGCCGTGCAGGAGGGCGATATCGTCGTTACCAGCGGTCTGGGAGGCTTGTATCCCCGCAACCTGCCTATCGGCAAGGTCTTGGAGGTGTTTCCCGAAGAATCCGACGTCACCTATTACGCCACAGTGGAGCCGCTTGTGGATGTAAAAACGGTGCGGGATGTGTTTGTGATCACCGATTTTGAGGGGCAGGGCGAGGTTCTGGACGATCTGGACGCCGCTTCCGCCGGGGAGGAGGAATAAAATGCCGGACAAATTTAAAATCATCCGGTATTTCGCCTACACGGTGGAGATCCTTGTCCTGTACGTCGTCGAACAGACCCCCGGCTTGTTTCCGGAATTGTTCGGAGCGCGCCCTGTACCCGTACTGACGGCGGCCATTGCCGTGGCTATGTTTGAAAGCGAGACGGCGGGGATGGCTTTCGGTTTGCTCGCCGGACTGCTCACCGACCTTGGCATGGGCAATACACTGGGTTTTCACGCCCTGTTAGCGGCCGTTTTCTGCTATGCCGTGGGCGTGATGGCCAAAAATCTGATCCAAACCAATCTGCTTACTGCGCTGCTGCTGGGGGCGGGAATTCTTGCGTTTGTCTTCTTTTTTCAGTGGCTGTTTTTCTATGTGTTCAACCCCCACAACACCGCGCCGTGGTATGCACTGACAAGCCGCTATTTTCCGCGGTTCGTCTATACTTTGGCCTTTATGCCCATTTTGTACCTGTTTAACCGGGCTTTTGCCCTTTTGATACGCCCGCCGGCCGAATAACCGCCGCGGGCGCCGTTCTTTTTGGGGGAGCCCTGCCTTTGGGAGGAGGCGGGCCCTTTGCGGCCGAAAACGGGAAGGAAAGGAGATGGTTTCTATTTTGGAAAAATTTAAGGGAATGGGACGTTACGTGACGTGCGCTGCGCTTCTGACCGCCGTTTTTTGCTTGTTTGGGGTGCGTCTGGTGGACTGGCAGATCGTCAACGGCGAGGAGCTCTTGGAAGAATCCTCCAACACGAACACCTCGGTCGTAAAAATCGAAGCCGCCCGCGGCGAGATTCTGGACTGCAACGGCGCGGGGCTGGCTGTCAACCGCACCGGGTACAGCATCCGCTTTGACCGCGCATACATGACCTCCGAAACGCAGAACAACACGATCCTGCGCCTTGTCCATTTGCTCGACGAGCGGGGAGAAGAGTGGATTGATGTGCTGCCCATCGAGGCTACCGCTGCCGGAACGTACACGTTCGTTGAAGGCATGGACGACGAGATCGCCGAGCTGAAAGAGAGCGACCCTGTCAACGTCAACCCTTATGCTACCGCCGACGAATGTATGAAGGCCCTTATCGAGTATTATGAATGCGACGGCTACAGCGCGCAGGATACCCGCGATATTGTCTCTGTGCGCTATAATATGACATATAACGCCTTTTCTGCCTCCAATCCCTACACCTTCGCCCCAGACATTTCTATCGACACGGTGGGGATTATCAGCGAAAACCGCCAGCTTCTGCCGGGAGCCGTCGTACAGGTGACGACGCAGCGCGAATATCCCAACGGAACCATTGCTCCCCATATTGTCGGTACGATGGGAGCTATCACCCAAGAGGAATACAGCGCGTTTAAAAGTGAGGGACAAACGTACTCGCTGTCGAATATCAGCGGCTACGGCTACAACGATTGGCTGGGTAAATCGGGCATTGAATCGGCCTTTGAATCCGAGCTGCGCGGTGAAAACGGCAAACGTGTCATCGAAACGACGCGCTCCGGCTCACTCGCTTCTGAAACGGTGACGGAAAATCCCACCCCCGGCAATACCGTATATCTCTCCATTGACAGCCGCATCCAAGCGGTGGCGCAGGCATCGCTCGAGAAAAACGTGAAAGCTGCCCAAGAATACGGCGCTTCTCACAACGGGGAGGGAGCCGACTGCACCGTAGGCGCGGCGATTGTGATGGACGCCAAAGATTTCACGATCATTGCGGCCGCCAACTACCCGAACTATGACCTCAAAAAATATATGGAGGATTCGGACTACCGCCGCTCTTTGCTGACAAGCACCGACTCGCAGCCCCTTTACAACAATGCCTTCCAAGGGAATTTCATGCCCGGCTCCGCTTACAAGCCGATGGTGGCGTGCGCCGCGCTGCAGGAAGGTGTGATCAATTCTTCTACGCATATCACCTGCAACCACGTTTACACCCGCTGGGACGACTACCGCCCTCAGTGTATGGGCTGGCACGGCAGCATCAATTTGACCACCGCGCTGCAGAAATCGTGCAACATTTTCTTTTACGAAACGGGCTATAATCTGGGCATCGACGCGATGGAATCGTACGCCCGCAGCTTCGGTTTCGGCGGGCGCACCGGCGTGGAGGTCACCGAGGGAACGGGCCTTCTTGCCACGCCGGAGGAGCGCGAGGAGCGCGGCGGCGTTTGGGTAGGCGGCGACGTGGTACAGGCGGCGATTGGACAGTCGGACAACGCCGTCACACCCATTCAGCTGGCTACTTATGTAGCCACACTCTGCAACGGCGGCCAGCGCCTGCGCACGAGCGTCGTCGACAAAATCACCGATTACAGCCGTGAAAATATCCTTTTCGAGCACCAAAATGAAGTAGTGGCCGATACGGGTATCTCGCAGGAAAATTTGGACCTTGTGAAACAGGGGATGCGCGCCGTCTGCCAAACGGGCGGCACAGCCTCGCTGTTTAATAATTACCCCATCGCCGTCGCCGGTAAAACGGGAACCGCTCAGGTGCCGCCGCACTCCGACAACGTGACGTTCGTGGGCTTTGCCCCTTATGACGATCCCGAAATCGTGATCGCTGTAGTGCTTCAATACGGCGCAAAGAGCCAATTCTCCAACAGCGTGGCGCAGGATCTTTTCAACGCTTACTTTTTTGATTATACCGTAGACACCGAAGGCAACATTGTGCCCCCGCCCGACTAAAGAGGAGCGCGGGCTGTAAGCTTTCTGCCGCAGCGGCCATCCCTTTCGACTGCTTTGCACTATTTTTCCCGATGGATTGCCCGCGTCAGCACAGACGGCTATCGTCCGTTTTCTACCGGTTTTTGACTGGGTGCCAGAACCCTAGTAAGGCGCAGCCTTGAGATTTTTGTCTATGTTTTTAGGGGGCGTCTATTTCCATGAGGGCGTTTTGTGAAAAATCCATTAAATCTGCCATTTTTCCTAAAAATATAGAAAAATATTTTGACGTATCATAAATTTTGTGGTAATATAATGCTTGAGGGGTTCTCTAATCCCGCGCCTAATCGACGGTTTTATACCGAAAGAGGAGTGCGCGGGCAGAGAGACCGCTTTACTTGTTTAGAAAATCGCGGCGCGCCGCCGGGAATTATCCTGTGCGGAACTGTTGCGTCTTTTCAGGGAGGTGGGAAGTTTCCCGCCGCTTTTAAATCGCGCAGATTTTCCGCTTATAAAAGGGGATTTTTTTCATGGGCGCTGTTACTGTTATCACTTCCGGAAAAGGCGGAGTGGGAAAGTCCACTATTAGTGCCGGGCTCGGTTCGGCTTTGGCAAGACGGGGCCGCCGCGTTTTGCTTATCGACGGGGACGCCGGCCTGCGTAGCCTTGATCATATGCTGTCTGTCAGCGAGCAGCTTGTGTTTGACATTTCTGACGTTATTGCAGGCAACTGCGAACCTATTCGAGCTATATATCCATGTGAGCAAGAGCCGGGGCTTTTTCTTCTTCCGGCGCCAAGCCGGGAGGAAGACACTGTGCGCCCTGCCGTTATGCGTCGTCTGGTACCTATTCTGGCACGTTATTACGATCACGTGCTTATCGATTGTCCTGCGGGAATTGGGCTGACGTTTTATTCAGCGATTTCAGCGGCGGATCGTGCGCTGGTGGTGGCTACACCGGATCCCGTCTGTCTGCGGGACTGCGATAAGGTTCGCCTTCTTCTTACCAAACAGGGAATTTCTTCCCAGAGGCTGATTATCAATCGTTTTGAATATTCTTCTTTCGTTAAAATGAATTGTTACACGGATCTCGATAGTGTGATCGACTCGGCGGGAATCCGTTTAATCGCCGTTGTCCCAGAAGATATCCATTTAGCCGTCTCTACGGCAAACGGCAGCCCCGTTCCTCTGAAAACTCCCGGTGCTCAGGCGCTGGGCCGGCTGGCAGCACGTTTAGAGGGCGAACAGGTTCCCCTCGTGCTGAGCCGTATGTAGCTAATTTATTCATCGAAGAAAAAAAGAAACCGCCCAGTTGATACATATCATTCTGACAAGGGAGGAATTTATCTGATGAACATTGCACTTATCGCACACGACGCCAAAAAGGAATTGATGGTTCAATTCTGTATCGCTTATTGCGGCGTCTTGAGCAGGCATCATCTTTGCGCTACCGGCACAACGGGAAAATTGGTCTCGGAAGCAATCGGTCTGGATATTCAGCGCTTTCTGGCGGGATCCCAGGGCGGGGATCAGCAGATTGCCGCGCGCATCGCCTGCAACGAAGTGGATCTGCTTTTATTTTTCCGTGATCCGCTCAATCCAAAGCCGCATGAGCCTAACGACATGAACCTTCTCCGCCTTTGCGACATGCACAACATCCCGGTGGCTACGAATATCGCAACGGCTGAGGTGCTTATCCACGGATTGGAACGTGGTGACCTCGACTGGAGGAATATTGTAAATCCTAATTTGTGAGCATCGGAACCGTACGCACCGGTGTTCATAAATGAAGATAAGCCGTACCGGGACGCTCTTGGACAAAGCATATCCCGCTTTTTATAAAATGGCATAGCCGGTGCGCCGGCTGGGAATAGATAGGACTGTGAACAGGGAAGAGTATCTTCCAAAACCGGACAGAGAGGGCCTGTTCCCCTTTTGTGGGAGCTGCAAGCGGGCCTGCGGGAACTGGGAAGAGAAAGACGCCCTGGGAGTCTGGATGCGCCCGCATCCGTCTGCCCCGCGTTATGGGGAAAAGGGAAGATCCGTTTGCAGGGATCTTCTGAAAAAGGGTGGCACAGCGAGGATTTCTCGCCCCTTTGCATGAAGAAGGGGACTGGGAGATCCTTTTCCATTTTTATACCGATTTTTATTATTTTTTAAGGAGAGTCAATTCTATGGCACTGCTGACAAAAGCCCCTAAGGGCACGCAGGACTTTCTGCCGCCGGATACGTTCGACTGGCAGACAATCGAAAAGGTACTTCGGGAGGAAGCTATCATTCATGGGTTTGGAGAGATTCGCACTCCTGTTTTTGAGCATACGGAGCTGTTTCAAAGGTCCGTAGGCGAAACCACCGACGTGGTACAGAAAGAAATGTATACCTTTACCGATAAAGGAGACCGCTCGGTCACTTTGCGCCCCGAAGGCACCGCCGGCGCAGCCCGCGCGATGCTGGAACACGCTCTGTATAACGAGGGTTTTCCCATTCGGTTGTTCTATTTTACCTCCTGCTACCGCTATGAAAAGCCGCAGGCGGGGCGTTACCGCGAATTCCATCAGTTCGGCGTGGAAATGTTCGGCGCGCAGGATCCCATTGCGGATGCACAGGTTATTTGCCTTGCCAAATCGATTTTTGACCGCTTGGGGGTAAAAAATCTTTCTTTGCAGATCAATTCCATTGGCTGCCCTACATGCCGCGCTAAATTCCAAGACGCTCTGCGCACTTATTTTGCGTCACATCACTCACAGCTGTGTGAAACGTGCCTTGGCCGTTTGGAGAGAAACCCCAGGCGCATTCTCGACTGCAAGAGCCCTGTCTGCTCCGAGATTGCCAAGGGCGCACCGCACATTCTCGATTATCTGTGCGACGACTGCCGCGAACATTTCGACGGACTGAAACAATATCTCGATGCCGCTGGGGTGGAATATACCGTCAATCCGACCATCGTGCGCGGCCTCGATTATTATACCAATACCGTATTTGAATTTGTCTCGAACGATTTGGGTGCCCAGGGAACCGTGTGCGGCGGCGGCCGCTACAACGGGCTTATTGAGGAGCTGGGAGGCAAGCCCACGCCGGGGCTTGGCTTCGGTTTGGGAATGGAGCGGCTGATGCTCTTGCTCAAGGCGCAGAACATCGAGCTTCCGGCCCATCCGCACTGCGAATTGTTCATCGCGTCGATGGGGCCGAAAGCGCTTATGAGAGCATTTGAAATTACAAGGGAACTGCAGAAATGTTCCGTGATGGCGGAGTGCGACGTCTGCGGGCGCAGCCTGAAAGCCCAGATGAAGTATGCCGACAAGATAGGCGCCGGTTATACAATGGTGCTGGGCGACGACGAGCTCGAAAGCGGCGTGGCTGTGCTCAAGAACATGAAAACAAAAGAACAGGTAAAAATCCGTTTGGATGAGGACATCTCCACCCAGTTTGCCGCCATCACCGCCGCTGCGGAAGATTTGAGCTTTTAATAGGCTGCAGCCTCCTGTCTGTTTATGCGGCATGGAGGGACTGTTTCCTCAAAAAATACAGCGCCCTGTGGATCCGCCGTTTTCCCCGGCGGAAGGCGTTTTCAGATTTATCAGAAAGGATTAAATAAGTATGGCTGAAACAATGAAAGGGATGAAGCGCACGCATTACTGCGGCGTTTTGAGACCGTGTGATGAAGGCAAAGAAGTCATCGTTTGCGGATGGGTACAGCGCCAGAGAGATCTGGGACAGCTTATCTTCATCGATCTGCGCGACCGCACCGGCATCGTGCAGCTGGCGTTCGACGACAATACCGACCGCTCTATCTTCGAGAAAGCTTTCTCGATCCGTGCGGAATACGTCTTGGCGGCGCGCGGCATTGTGCGCGAGCGCTCGTCGAAAAATTTTGAAATTCCTACCGGCGAAATTGAAATCGAAGTCAAAGAGCTGCGCATCTTGGCCAAAGCGGAAACGCCGCCCTTCGAGATCACCGAAAACTCCAACGTCAAAGAGGATACGCGCCTGAAGTACCGCTACCTCGATCTGCGCCGCCCCGATCTGCAGCGCAATCTTATGCTGCGCCACCGCGTCGCCAAAATCGCCCACGACTATTTCGACCGCAACGGTTTTTTGGAGATCGAAACGCCCAACCTCATCCGCTCCACGCCGGAGGGCGCACGCGACTACCTCGTGCCGTCCCGCGTATTTCCGGGCACGTTCTTCGCGCTGCCGCAGTCGCCGCAGCTTTATAAACAGCTGCTCATGCTCTCCGGTTTTGACCGCTATATGCAGATCGCCCGCTGCTTCCGCGACGAAGATCTGCGCGCCGACCGCCAGCCCGAATTTACCCAAATAGACTTTGAAATGAGTTTTGTGGATCAGGACGACGTCATGGCCATCGGGGAAGGGTTCATCCACGAAGTGTATCAGTCCATGGGCATCGACGTGCCGATCCCGCTGCCGCGCATGACATGGGACGAGGCGATGGCGCGTTACGGCTCCGACAAACCCGATCTGCGCTTTGGCATGGAGCTGTGCGATTTAAGCGGCGTTTTGTCGAATACCGAATTCCGCGTCTTTGCCGGAGCCCTCGCGGGCGGCGGCTCTGTGCGCGGCATCAACCTGAAAGGTCTGGCCGAGCAGCTCTCGCGCAAAGAGATCGATAAGCTGGCCGAATGGATCAAAGCTTACGGCGCCAAGGGCCTTGCTTGGACGCGCCTTGCCGAAAAGGAAACGTCTTCTTACGAAAAATTCCTCACGCCGGAGGAAAACGCCGCCATCCGCGAAAAGATGGGTGCACAGCCCGGCGATGTGCTCTTCTTAGTCGCGAGCGATGAAAACGGCGTGGTATTCGCCTCGCTGGGTGCACTGCGCTGCGAGCTGGCGCGCCGGTTTGATCTCATCGACAAATCGCACCCGCGCCTTTTGTGGGTGACAGACTTCCCGCAGTTTGAATACAGCAAAGAGGAAGGCCGCTTCATGGCTATGCACCATCCCTTCACTGCCCCGCGCGATGAGGATGTGGACAAGCTGCTTACCGATCCGGGACACGTGTACGCCAAAGCCTACGATATGGTGGCCAATGGCTACGAGCTCGGCGGCGGCTCCATCCGTATTAACGACCCCGAGGTGCAGGAAAAAATGTTTGAAGCCCTTGGCTTTACAAAAGAACAGGCGCAGGAGCGCTTTGGGTTCCTCATCGATGCGTTTAAGTACGGAGCACCGCCCCACGGCGGCATGGCTTGGGGCTTCGACCGCATCATTATGGTGCTTTTAGATACCGATAATATCCGCGATGTGATTGCATTCCCGAAGGTGGCAAGTTCGGCCGAATTGATGAGCGGCGCTCCCGGCGAAGTCGACGAGAAGCAGCTCGCCGAGCTGGGAATCGCCCTTGCCAAGGAACAGGAATAAAACGCTAAAAGTTTCGCCCGGCAGGCTAAGCCTGCACGCAGATCGCGCACGCTCCCTCCGGTCGCCCGGCTCGGCAGTATGATTAGGCTCAGGTGCCCGCGTTCAAAACTAAGTGAAGTTTTCGCCCGCCTTTTACAAAAGGCGGCGGGGGCATGGGGGTGGCGCCCCCATAAAAAAGAAAAATCCGCGAAGCGGCCCTACGAGAGACGAGCAGAAAGGGAACCTTGCTCCCAAATCTGCTCATCTCTTTGCTTCGCGGCTGCCTTTTTCGACAGTCTCAGAGCTCTCCTGCGAAAGGAGAGCTCTTTTCCTTTTTCCCCAAAAAACTATCCAATGAGCTTTTGGGCATATACGGCGTCCTTCTTATGTACAAAAATTTCGTATGTATACGCCTGATCCGTAGAATTTCCCAAACTTCCGAAGCTGCTGCGCAGTGTGCCTCTGCCGCCCCACTGCGACAGATGGTTTTTCACCTTGA
>CALWIX010000137.1 GCA_944380825.1 uncultured Clostridia bacterium
TGTGGGCACCGTAATATTCACTTGCTCTCCAGCATAATCGATCTCTCCTGTACGGATCAGATCGCAATAGGCAGAGAAGTAGTAAACAATTTGCGGAAGCAGACGGCCCCAGTTGATGGAATTAGCGCTGGAAAACGACATTCCGTGAAGATCTAAAACTTTACATAGTTCGGGATCCGTAAAAATGCGTTTTACACCCGTCTGTGCATCGTCAAAATTGCCTTCTATAGCACATACACCTACATTGTTTCCCTCTTGGGTACACATTTGACGCTTTTGCATGGGCGAGACACCGTGTTCCGGATAAAAGGTCAGAATCCGTGTGCCTGCAACATCTTTAAAGCCTTCTAGAGCCGCCTTTCCCGTATCTCCGGAGGTAGCTACCAGGATTACCGCTGTGCGACCGTTTCCCGTTTTCATCATCGAACGGGTGAGCAAATGGGGCAAAAGCTGCAGCGCCATATCTTTGAACGCGCAAGTTGGGCCATGCCACAGCTCTAAAAAGTACATATTCATACCGCCATTTTGCACAAGCGACAACGGAGCCGGATTTTCACCCGAAAACTTTTCCGACGCATAGGCTTGGAAAACACAGCTTTCAATCTCTTCTTTCGAGAAATCCGTCAGAAAATCTCCCAGAATTTTTACCGCCCGTTCCTGATACGTACAGCCGGCCATCGCCTCTAGATCTGCATGGGTATACTGGGGAAACGATTCTGGAACAAACAGACCACCGTCAGCAGAGATTCCTTGTGCGATCGCTTGGGCCGCTGTGACGGTTTCCCGCTTATTGCGGGTACAATGATAACGCAAAGCAGTTCCTCCTTCCAGACGGGGTTAAGACACTCCGTCTGCTGATCTTTCTATATTGTATAATAGAAGATTTGTCCTGTCAATTTTTGTAAAAAGTATTTTCAAAAAACTTCCGCGCATTTTCATAAAAAATTTTTTCTACCAAAAAGTCAGAATATCCATGCGCCAAAAAATATTCCGCCAAGCCTTTCACCGCTCCCACTCCGGGGAGATCCTCCGGCATAGATGCACCGTCAAAATCGCTGCCGATAGCAAGCGTATCTTCACCGCCAAGAGAGAGAAAATGCTCTGCATGAGCGAGGATATCCTTGCGGCTCGCTTTGCCCGATTCACACAAAAAATCCGGGTAAAAATTCAGTCCCACCAATCCCCCCGTAGAACGGATCACCTTAAACTGATCATCGGTAAGATTGCGCGGGTGACAACAGAGGGAGCGGGAGTTGGAATGCGTTGCAATAAGCGGGCCGTGCGCCAACTTTGCTACGTCATAAAAAAGCGCGTCGCTTGCGTGAGAGACATCCAAAACAATTCCAGACTCCTCAAGGCGGCGCACCGCCTCTCTTCCAAAAGCAGTCAGACCGTGGGGGGACGGCGCCATGGCACCGCTGCCGATCTCATTTTCTCCATTCCACGTCAATGTGACTGCTTTCACACCAAATTCTGAAAAAAGGGCAATATTGTTTAAATTACCGCCTAAAGCGGCTGCTCCTTCTACCGTAAAGACAGCTCCGATTTTCCCTTCTCTCTCAGCGTGGGCAAAGTCTTTCGGCACCACGCACTGCTCCATTATATCCGCATTTTTTTCAATCTCTGCACACAAGCGGCGATAAATGATCTTGAACCTGTCTACCGCAGCATCCCCCCGCAACGTGTCCGGAATCCATGCAGCAAAACACTGGAACCATGGAAAAAAGCTCTTTCTCGCTTTTAGAGATAGTTGAAGATTATTTTCTGCTAGCGGCTGATCCTGCTCCCAGCATTCCGTAATAGTATCGCAATGCAGATCAAAATATTTCACAGCAAACCTCCTGCATCAAAAGCATCTGCAAGATAATCAGCTTCCATGCGGCCATCCCACTTTCGGATGATACCACATACATCGAAACGTGGCTGCAGATTGGTAGGATAGCTTTGCAGGTACACCTGCGCCGTAAGCACAAGCCGCCGCTGTTTTGCGGGTGTGACAGATGCAAACGGCTCTACAAGACTTCCCTCTCGTCTCGTTTTCACCTCGACGAAAATAATATACTTCTCGTTTTCAGCAATGATGTCAATTTCTCCGAAACGACTGTGAAAATTACGTTCTACCACTCGGAAACCCGCTTCTGTAAGAAGCTGAGCCGCATAGTCCTCTCCGGCACGTCCATCATTCATCGTCTTTCTCCGCCAAAATTTTCTTGAGAAACGTCTTCCGATGCACTGGACAGGGACCAAGCCGTAAAAGAATTTCACGGTGGAGTTGTGTCCCGTATCCCTTATGCTTTGCAAATTGATATTCCGGATAGAGCTTATCGATCTCTTTCATTACACGATCTCGGCTCACTTTGGCCAAAATAGAAGCCGCTGCGATGCTTGCACTGGCTGAATCGCCTTTTACGATTAGCTGTGTGGGCACACTTAACGGAGGCATACGGTTGCCGTCCACCAAAGCATAGTCCGGGCGTATGTGCAGACCGTCAAAAGCCCGGCGCATAGCCAGAAAAGTCGCTTGCAGAATGTTATGCTCATCTATCTCCTGCTCTGTAGCAAAAGCGATAGAATAGGCACAGGCCGTCTTTTGAATCTTTTCAAAAAGCTCTTCCCGTTTTTTTTCGGTCAGTTTTTTGGAATCGTTGATCCCTTCAATTTCCGCATCCATAGGCAACACCACCGCTGCGGCAAACACCGGACCTGCCAGCGGCCCGCGACCTGCCTCATCGATACCGCAGACAACGGCATACCCCTTTTCGACGGCCGATTTTTCGTAAGCATACCAACCGCCCGGCGGCGTATATTTTTGTGCAGCCATCAAACATCCTCCAATGTAATACGCCCAATTTTAGCACTGCGGAATTCATCTAAAACAGCAGCAGCGGCACGCTCTGTATTGATTTCTCCGCCCGAGATAAGCATCCCGCGCTTACGGCCTATTGTCTCTAAAATCTCCCAGCCCTGCTTTCCTTCCAGATCGGAATCTTCCATCTTATACCTCTGTTTGAGCGGGCCGGGGTATTTTGCGGCAAGAATCTCCAAAAGACGTGACGCCAGATGTTCCACATCCACCACATCATCCTTTACAGCGCCTGTAAAGGCGAGATGCTCGCCTACTTCGGGATCTTCAAATTTGGGCCAAAGAACGCCGGGCGTATCGAGAAGCTCAAAACCCTTTCCAATAGTAAACCACTGGTTGGTACGTGTGACACCGGGCCTGTCGGCTACATCGGCCTTACTGCCCTTACTCAGGCGATTGATTAGCGACGATTTTCCCACATTGGGTACGCCAACAACCATCACCCGGATAACGCGCCCTGTCATGCCCTTGGCGTTCCAAGAAGCGATACGATCTTTGAGAAGCTCTCGCACTGCCGGAATCAATCCTTGCAGATTCTTTCCCGTCCGGCAGTCCACAGCGATCGCCGCAATTCCCTTTTCGCGGTAAAACTCCAGCCAGCGGGCCGTTTGAACGGGATCCGCCATATCGCATTTATTGAGCAGAATCATACGCGGTTTATTCTGGATAATTTTATCAAGCACGGGATTCCGGCTGCTTATCGGAATTCTAGCGTCTGCGATCTCCGCTACAGCGTCTACAAGCTTGAGCGATTTTTCGATCTGCCTGCGCGTTTTCGTCATATGACCGGGAAACCATTGTATTGACTGTGCCTCGCTCATCTATTCAATCCTTTCTATTCTGTCAAACGGAAAGACGATCCATTCCGCTTTTCCAAAAATGTATCTCTCATCCACCATTCCTACGGAAACAAACCGGCTATCTTCGGAGACGTTTCTGTTATCCCCCAAAACAAAAATATGTCCTTGCGGAACAACCTGAGGAAATTCCAGAAGCGGATCATCCGTCATCGGCCGCAGGGTCAGATTACCATTGAGATATGGTTCCTCAAGCACTTCGCCGTCTACCATGACGGTTCCGGACTCATAGTCTATATCCACAATTTGACCCGGCAGCGCTACCACGCGCTTGACGATTGGCTTTTCTAGTCCCGATGTCCGTCTTAAAACAACAACGTCTCCTTGCTGTGGCTGGTAGAAAAAGCTCGAAACCAAAAGCTTATCGCCAGAATACAGCGTAGGTTCCATAGAGGCGCCGCTTACCGTTATGACTCGCAGAAAAAAAGTGAAAATTAATACCACACAAATGACCGCCATGCTCAAAGAGTCCATCCACTCAAAGCAGGCCATAACTGCTTTAGGAACAGGCGGTTCTTCTTTTAAATATCTCCCCGGCGGACTGGACCAGCCTACACGGAGTTTTGAAAATCCGATTCCATTCCCTTTCTTTTTCAACTTTCCATCGATTCCCCCTTTCTCTTTCAGCCCATTCTCCTTTTTCCAAAGGCCAAAAGGCACGGCAGGTTTTTACAGAAAGAATTGGAAATGATCAAAAGGAAAAACGATTGCACGAACTTTTCCTATAATATAACGTGTATCGATCATTCCTACCTGTGTGCTGCGGCTGTCCATGGAAACATCACGGTTGTCTCCGAGCACAAACACACATCCCTCCGGAACAACTTGGGGGAACTGCATATCCTCAAAATGGGTAGTGATTCCGTTTTCAATATACGCCGATTCATCCAGAGGTTCACCGTCCACATAAACGACGCCAGCTGAAAAGTCGATATCCACTGTCTGACCTTCTGTGGCAATCACACGCTTAATGATGCGTTCGCCCAGCTGGGTACCTCTTGCATCTACCACCACAACATCATTTTGCTGGAAATTGCGCTCCAAGCACGAAATTAACACCCTATCTTTTTCCTCAAAGTTTGGCATCATTGATGTACCAAATACTTCCGGAATCCGAAACACTACCGAAAACAGCAGTACAACCACAATAACAGCCAGTGTAAGGGAATCAAACCAATCAAACGCTGACAGTACCCCACGTCCGGGCTGATTTTTTGTTTCGTTCTCTAATGATGTTTCTTCTTCTATAGAAATCTTATTGCTTTCTTCTGTCAAATTGCTTCACCTTCACGCTGTAAATTTGCAGACAATCCCTAGGCGGCTGCTTTACCCGCCAAAACAAAAATGGCAAGGGCAAGAAAAACCTTAGAAAAGCAAAAAAGGGACACCGCAATGTCCCTTTCCCCTCTTACTTTATCTGCTCTTTTACCTTAGCGGCCTTACCCACTCTATCACGCAGGAAGTAAAGTTTTGCTCTGCGGACGCGGCCTTTGCGAACGACCGTTACATTCTTTACGTTCGGAGAATGAAGCGGGAAAACCCTCTCAACACCAACGCCGTAAGAAACACGGCGAACAGTAAACGTCTCGGAAATTCCGCTGCCTTTGCGGGCAATTACAGTGCCTTCGAAAGCCTGTATTCTTTCCTTGTCGCCTTCCTTGATGTTTACATCGATACGAACCGTATCACCGATTTCAAACTGCGGAACCTCTTTTTTCAGCGAAGCCTCCGCGATGTGCTTCAAAGCATCCATTCTGTTTTCCTCCTTGATTATGCAGACATTCGTACCCTCTCGAGGGCAGAGGACTGTCCAGCTTTAATGTCTTGGACTTTGCAAGGCATCAACCCCCACTGGTCTATGCCAGCGGATCTCAAATGCTTATATAGCATAGCATACCCGCCCAAATCTTGCAAGTTTTTTTTATAAATATGACCGATCTTCTTTCCCAGAACCCGGGTGTTCCGTCAAACAAAGGGATGCATTTGCGCGTCGTACAAATTTGTGCGGGCAACTTTCTCATAAAAATCAAATCCCATATAATTGCGGATTGACGTGGTGATAAGATAAGGATTGACATTTTCTGTACTTCCAGCCGGAAGCACAGAGGACAGCCGCAGCCTTCCGTTTTCTTCCCACACCTTCGTGTGCGTTAAAAAAGGCGCGATGTTGATGGTTTTGGGACCGGACTTTGTATGCTTTTCTACTAAAATCTCTTGCTTACTAAAGAGGTCTTCTACTCTGCCCAAAGCCTCTTGAGCAGAAAGATCTTCCGTCTCCAGTTCAAATTCAAAAGAGGCAAACGCGATTTTCCCCGGCTTCATCACCGGCTCTGTTACCGCATAAACTGGCAAATCGGGCGGAAGTACAGCGTTTAGGCGAGAGATAATTTCTTCTGGGGAGATCTCCTGCTCCAGCCGAATGTCCAGCGACTCGCGCTCTCCCCGGATCCCCAGAGAAAGCGGCAGGGCAAACACCATGTATGCTCGCGGACTAAACCCTTCTGTATACCAAAGGGGAATCTTTGCCCTATGCAGCGCACGGGAGAAACAACGCGTTAGATCCAGATGAGAAATATATCGCGCGGCCCCTTCTTTGCAAAACCAGATTCTAACGGTTTTCAAAGCAGATCCCTCCTCCGAAGCAGGCGGCGCCACAGGCGGAACATTTCTCTCGACAATTAGGTGACGCCATATCCTGATACGCCTTTTTGCATTCCTCCACAAGGAACGATTTTCGGATCCCGTAGTCAAGATGATCCCATGGAAGAATCTCACTAAAATCGCGGCGGCGATTTGCGTAAAACGCTGGATCCAGCTCTAAATCCGAAAAGAGCTTCATCCACGCCTCAAACGAGAAGCAGTCGGCCCAGCCGTCAAAGCGGAATCCACGCCGCTGCGCTTCTTCCAGCACACGGCAGAGGCGACGATCACCGCGCGCAAATACGGCCTCTAAGAAACTTGTCTCAGCATCGTGCCAGTTAGCCTCAATTTTTCGCGTATGGATCGAATCTACCAGATGACGCTGCTTTTTTCGCAGCGTTTCCACGGTATCCTGCGGCTCCCACTGAAAAGGAGTAAAAGGCTTGGGCACAAACGACGAAGCACTGAGCGTCACGCTCACGGCGCGTCCTTTGGGCCTATCGGGAGTATCGTAATAAGCATCTACAACCTTCTGTCCTAATTCTGCGATGCCCGCTACATCATCGAACGTTTCGGTCGGGAGGCCTATCATAAAATACAGCTTTACTTTGTTCCATCCGCCAGAGAACGCTGTGTGCACCGTTTTGAGCAGCTCTTCCTCTGTAACATTTTTATTGATCACATCGCGCAGCCGCTGGGTTCCCGCTTCCGGCGCAAACGTCAGCCCACTGCGGCGCACCGTTTTGATTTTTTTTGTCAATTCGTTGGAAAATCCGTCCACTCGCAGCGACGGCAGCGAGATGCTCACCTTTTCTCCCGGCGTCCATGTAAGAAGCTCATCGAGCAGAGGATTGAGCTGCGAATAATCACTGGTGCTCAGAGAGGAGAGAGAAACTTCGTCATATCCCGTATTTTGGCAGAGATCTCGGCACTGACAGCTGACAGTCTCTACCGATTTTTCCCGCACTGGACGATAGATAAAACCGGCTTGACAGAACCGACAGCCGCGGATACAGCCACGGAACACCTCCGCCACGGCCCTGTCGTGAACAACATCTAAAAATGGGACGACAAAATCCTTTGGAAAATACGATTCATCCATCGAGAGCATTACGCGTTTGCGCACTGTCGCGGGAGCGCCGTCTTTTGCTGTAATGGCAGCCACCGTACCATCCTCATGATACGACACATCATACAGCGACGGAACATACACTCCGGGAATCTGTGCGGCGGCCCGCAGAAACTCCTGCTTTCCTTTTCCGGCCTGACGGAACTTACGATAAAGCTCAATGACCTCAAGATCCACTTCTTCCCCTTCTCCGAGGAACATCAAATCGATAAAATCCGCCAGCGGTTCTGCATTACAAACACACGGTCCGCCTGCTACTACTAGCGGCGACAATTCCGTCCGCTCTTCACTGCGCAGCGGTATTCCCGCCAGATCCAGCATATTGAGCACATTGGTGAAACTCAGTTCATATTGAAGCGTAAACCCGATAAAATCAAACTTCCGGACTGGATCTCCGCTCTCTAGGGCAAACAGGGGGATCCCTTCCTGCCGCATTTCCTGCTCCATATCGATCCATGGGGCAAACACTCTCTCGCACCATACATACGGCTGCGCATTAAACAGGCCGTACAGGATTTTCATTCCCAGATGCGACATTCCTATTTCATATACATCTGGAAAACAAAAGGCGAAGCGCACATCGACTTCTTCTTTTTTCTTCACGACAGCGTTCACTTCTCCGCCTACATAACGCGCGGGCTTTTGCACCCGCTGGAGTACACGCTCCAATTTTTTTGAAATCATATTGCACATCCTAAGTTTTATTTTCACGCATTCTTGCTTTTCATCAAAGCAGCGACAATTTCATCCGTTTTCATGCCGCGGGAACCCTTCACCAGCACGGCGTCTCCCTTCTTCAAAAGGGAATGCAGCTCCTGCACAGCCTGTTCATTTGAGGAACATACAAGGCAGGTCATCTCGGGGCGTTCCTGCAAAGCTGCCCGGGCGATGGCCTCGGCTCGTTTACCCACTGTGACGAGAAAATCAATCCCTGCTTTCGCCGCCGCCCGACCAGTATCTTCATGCGCGCGCGCTGAAAGCTCGCCGAGCTCCAGCATATCGGCCAGCACTGCGCCATGCCTGCCTTCGCAAGGAAGCGACAGCAACACCTCCAGACTGCTTTTTACAGAATCGGGGCTTGCATTGTAAGAATCGTCCAGAACCGTCAAGCCATTTGCATGCTTTATCTGCTGGCGCATAGCTAAAGGCCGATAGCCTGCAAGCGCTTTTACAGCAGCTTTTCTATCTACACCAAGAGCACTGGCAACGGCGACTGCCGCCAGCGCGTTGCGCACGTTATGATCTCCAAGACATGGCAGCCATACGGGAAGCCGCTCCCCATCCGGCGCACACAGTACAAAATTCATACCGCCTTTTTCATCGTGCTCCACACAGCAGGCACGGTAATCATTGTTTTCTCCGAATCCAAACGCGACCGTTTTGTACGGCAGATTTCCGGCCAGCGGTGCAAGCAGCGGATCGTCGCCGTTGAGGAAAAGTATAGAGGACGATGTAAAGCGGTCGGTAATATGAAGCTTTTCCGTACGGATATTTTCCTGCGTTTTGAGGTTCTCAATGTGAGAGATGCCGATATTCGTCATTACGGCAAACTGCGGCGCCGCAATAGCCGCCAGACGCGCCATTTCTCCGAATTCGCTCATCCCCATTTCTAAAACCGCGGCCTCGTATTCCTCGGAAAGACGGAATACGGTCAGCGGCAGGCCGATTTGGCTGTTAAGGTTTCCTTCCGTTTTCATCACAGAAAAACCCGCCGAAAGCGCAAGAGCTACCATCTCTTTTGTGGTTGTCTTGCCAACACTGCCCGTAACGCCTACCACCGGCATCGTAAATCTCGCCCGATACCACGCGGCCAGCTTTTGAAGCGCCTCTTTCGTATCGGAAACGGCGATCCACGGCTTTTCGTCTTCTGCTTGATCGTGTTCCTGGGTCAACACAGCGGCGGCTCCGTTCTCCAGCGTCTGACGGAGAAACTTGTGTCCGTCTATACGCTCTCCTCGAATCGGTACAAACAGCGCCTTTTCTCCTATAGCACGGCTATCGGTTGTTACGGAGCGGATCTCCGTCTGCGCACTGCCGCACAGAAGCCGTCCACTGCAAATTTCTGCAATCTGTTTTGCTGTTATCTTCATGATTTCTGTCCCAGCTCCTCTAAGATTTCCGCCGTGACCACACGCTCGTCAAAGGGATATTTTTTTCCGCGGATTTCCTGATAATCTTCGTGGCCCTTTCCGGCAAACACAATAATATCGCCGTCCTGCGCATTTTCAATGCACCAGCGCATAGCGTCCCGCCGATCCGGAATCACGATGTATTTTCCGTTTGTCTTTTTCGTTCCAATTAAAATATCAGCAATAATATCGTTGACGTCTTCGTAGCGGGAATTGTCGGCCGTAATAACAGACAGATCCGCCAGCTTTCCACATACCTCTCCCATTTCATACCGGCGCGTGCGGGAACGGTTTCCTCCTGCGCCGAACATGCAGATCAATCGGTGAGGATGATAGGCACGTAAAGTAGTCAAGATATTCTCCATGCTGACAGCGTTATGAGCGTAATCGATAAGAAGCGTATAGTTCCCCGGCACCTTCAAGGGTTCCACGCGGCCTTTCACTTTTACCTCACGCAACCCCTCCTGAATTGCCTTGGGCGGCACATCGAAATGCAGGCACACGGCAATAGCCGCCAGCGCATTGTAAACGCTGAAATGACCCGGAATATCCACATCTACCGGAAAATTTGCGCGGCCGCATACATCGAAATGTACGCCCACATAGCCCGACTTTGCCAGAAGGCTCTCCCCCTGGGCACGCAGTTGGGATTCGGGAGAAAAGCCGTATGTTTCAAGCTTGCAGGTGTGATTTTTTACAATTCCCTGCCAGTTTGGATCATCTATATTGACGATGCCCAAACGACACTGACGAAATAGCAAACTTTTACATTCCATATATTCCTGCATCGATTGGTGTTCCGTTCCGCCGATATGATCCTCTGAAAAATTCGTGAATACGCCGATCGCAAAGGTGAAACCGGCAAGGCGGAAATCGCGCAGACCAATGGAAGAAGCCTCCAATACACAGCAGCGGCAGCCTGCCACAATCATTTCGTGCAAAAATTTCTGCACCTCATACGATTCTGGCGTAGTATTTTCGGTGGGGATCGTTTTATCTCCGATAGAGACACCCACTGTGCCGATCATTCCCGTAGGAATTCCGGCTTTTTGGAGAATAGCACGAATCATATGGGCCGTTGTCGTTTTCCCTTTCGTACCCGTCACACCAATAACCTGAATATGATCCGCCGGATGGCCGAAATAAGCCGCCGACAGGTATGCCAGCGCTTTTCGCGCATTTTCTACGATTACTACTGGCTTTCCCGCAGCATCTACTTCATGCTCCGCCACTATGGCTGCAGCTCCATTTTCGGCCGCTTGACGAGCGTACTGATGACCGTCTGACGAGAACCCTTTCAGGCAGACAAACAGTGTACCCTCAGCAGCCTTACGCGAATCGTACACAATATCCCGGATTTCCGTTTCCAATCCGATAGGACACTTGTATTCCAGCCCTTGTAAAAGCTCTTTCAGCTTCATGGAAATTCCTCCTATACGATGAAATAATGCGCGTTATGGCAGAGAAACAACAAGCAGCCCCGCTTTTCCGGAAAGCGAATAGCTCCCCATCCCCGCCGGCAGAAATACCGTATCTCCTTTAACGGCGCGGAAAACCTCTGCGCTGCCTGTATGCAGCACAGCCTCTCCATCTAAAAAAAGAAGACAGTGAAAGCTGGCTTCTCCAGCAAAAAGGGAAATTTCCCCATTTAATTCTATGTGTTCCGTTTTAAAATATTCACAGCAAGCAAGAAGAGTACGCACTGCACCTTCCTCTCGACTGGGCTTTCCCTGTGGACGAGAATCAGGAACAACGGGATCTAAATTTGCCGTCTGAGCAGCCTTTTCAATATGTAAGGGGCGAGGTTTTCCATCTGTTCCCAGACGGCCATAATCATAGATCCTATAGGTAACGTCGGAATTTTGCTGAATCTCCGCTAACAGAATTCCTCCGCCGATAGAATGAACCGTTCCCGCAGGAATAAAAAAGACATCCCCTTTTTTTACTGGAACAGCGTTAAGCGCATCCGGCAGCGTATGATCCTGAATTTTCTGCACAAACTGCTCTTTTGTCATTTTCTTTGAAAAACCATAAAATAATTTGGCTCCCGGCTCGCAATCGATTACATACCACATTTCCATTTTGCCATACTGTCCTTCGTGGCTAAGTGCATAGGCATTATCTGGATGTACTTGGATGGAAAGATCTTTCTTTGCGTCAATCAGCTTGACAAGGAGCGGAAAAGAATCAAATTTTTTACACGCCGTTCCAAACGCAGAACGATTCTCTTTAAAATATTCTGTCAAAGCTCTTCCCGCATAAGGCCCTGTACGGATAATGGATGGTCCATTATCATGGCAGGAAAGTTCCCATGTCTCCGCAATGCGGTCGCCGCCTTTTTTTCCGAACTCTTTTTTTAGCCGCATTCCACCCCAGATGGCGTCTTTACAGCTAGGCTCTAAAAAAACAGGTTTCATAATCGATCTCCCCAAAAATTTCGTTCTATATTCTGCTGTTATAAATTTTCTTCAATTTTTATTTCACTTTTCATAAAGAAACTATCTTGTCCTGGCTTTTTTCCGCTTACAAGATAATCATAGGCCAGATGAACGGCTTTATTCCCTTGTGTGAACGGTTGTTGACAAACAATTGCTTTTACAATGCCCGCTTTCAGCATCTGTTCAGAGGAGGGAGTTTTATCAAAGCACACAATCGTCATATCATTGTTAGGATGAAACTTCTGCGCCGCCCGGCAAACACCCATAACTCCAGCCGCTACGATAAAAATCGTGTCAATCTCCGGATGTATTCGCAGCATTTCTTCTGTCTTAATAAACGCTTGGTCGTCATCATCATTTGTCTGCTGAATATCGGCAACCTTGATATTCGGATATTTCTTTCGGATGATATTTCGAAATCCTGTAATGCGCTGATTATGTCCCAAAATTTTAATCGAGCCCGTCACAATGCCCACTTGTGCCTGCCCCTGTGTGAGAAGGCCCAGCATGCCACCGGCGGTTTCACCGCCAAGAATGTAATCGCTGCCTACATAACAAAGGCGCTGCGTGCCTTCAATATCGGTATTAAGGGTGATAACACAGACACCGCATTCTGTCAGTCGGTTGATTTCTGACGCAACTTTTGGATCGTTAATGGGATTGACAATCAGAGCGTTCACATTACGTCCTATTTCTCGGATTAGCTTACACTGTTGGTTTACGTCATATCCCTTCATCGTATGCACATTCACACTAACCCCATAATCAGAAAGTTCACGTCCCGCACCGCGAATTCCCTCCAGCACATCGTCAAAAAAGGCGTTTCCTCTCGCAGCTAAAACAACGCCTATCACCAAATCGCGCTTGCGCGCAGCGAGAGCTTTTCCCGCCATATTTGGTTTATATCCCAGCTTTTGGGCAACCTCACGCACCTTCTGCTCCGTTTGGGGTTTTACTTTACCACGGTTGTTTAAAACGCGGTCTACCGTTCCGCGGGAGACCCCGCAAAGCTCTGAGATCTGCTTAATGGTAACAGACATAGACTCCCCTTTCCCGGAGCATTACGTTCTATGAGACGCCTTCGCTCTCGTTTTTTATTCAACTACATATTCTTCAAAAATTTTTTATATTGTTTTTTATAGGCTGGCTGTATTTCAGCCAGTTGCCATTACATATTTACGGCTTTCGCCGCACATTCTATGCTCGAGGTGATTCTAAATGGCATTATCCCTTGAGGATCTTTTGGATCAAGACTCTGTTATTGAACAGTACTTTCTTTCTCTTCCCGAAAACATCCAGCGTCTGGCGGCCGCCCATTCTGAGGAAATTCATTGTGAAGATGATTTTCGTACCTTTCTGCTTTCTATTCCCCCTGTGACAGACTGAAAAACTCTGGTTCACCATGTCGGGAGTTTCTCGCTTTTTAACATTGGCATGGAAAGCAGAAGCATTGACAAAGGTTGGGATTTTCCATACAATGGAGACAAAGCAAAAAGGAGTGGTTTTGATGGGACAGGAAAAATGGGATTTTCCCAAACTTGACTACTATATCAATGACGGGATCCATACAGGCTCCCGCCTTTTGAGCGACAAACGCGACTATTCTCAAGAGATGCGCTACCGCATCTTCCGCGAAGATGACCATTTGCATGTTTTTATTTGGCGCGGCCCTTATAGCTTCGAAAAAAGCGAAATGCTTTTCCAAAACGATTTTCCACTAGACAATGACGGTCTTCAGGCCGCCCACGACTGGATTATTTCCCAGTATGAAAAACTCAAGGCAGGATGGACCTCAGACTAGGTGTGGGAATAATTGATGCAACTGGTCTAAGCTAAGCCGTGCGGTAAATCGGCCCCATATGCCAGCATTCCATAGGCCATACATCTTTTTATGGCAGAATCTTCATTAAAACATCTTTTTCAAACTTGTATCTCGTTTTACTGCAAAAAGGAAACGGGGAGTGGATTACTCTTTTTAACACAATCTCATTAACCATTAGGCAGAGGACACAGTGCTTTCCTCTGCCCTTTTTCTTTGCGCTACATACAATAGGAAATGATATATAGGAGAAGCTTTTTGAAACTCTTGTTCCAGAAATGGCGCAAGATGATCCGAAAATAACAAATCAAAATCTACGCTTTCCGCAGTTATACAGATGTTTCGGCGCTCGAGCCAGTTACGCAGAGTCTGCGGTTTATCGAGATAATGGGGGCGTTTGTATACATCTCCTGTCACTTGGAAGGCATGGTAAGATTGCAGCACTTTTTGCGCAAGGCGAAACTCTTTGGTGTTTTCTATTACGGCTTTACGCAGCGTTTCCATATAGGAGGGAGAGGCAGCATAAAAGCCTACGCCATATTCAAATCCGTTGGGACTAAATTCAAAATACAGCCCAGGGACTTCCGTTCCATACATAGCGCCGCGCTTAAAAATGATCCATAGATTCTCACGATACAGGGATTTATCTTTTGAAAACCGCGTATCCCGCCGAATACGGCTGATCGTTTTGCCGACAGCAGGTTCTGTTGTAAGCTGGTCATCTATTTTCAGCATAGCCGGACCGAGACGGCCTGAAAGCTCTTTAAGAGGTTCCAGTACCACACTTTGATATTCCATGCGGTGTTCTTCAAACCACGCTTTGCTGTTGCGCAAACGGTTTTCCATTAAAAATTCTATTGTTTTTCCAGACAGCGGCATAAACATCCTCTTCTTTCTATGCTGCGCCTTACACCCCCTCCCCGAGGCTAAGAATCTCGAGCTATCGACGCGCAGCCGGGCTTTATGGTTTTGGCAGTAATCCACGATTAGCCTCCCGTGCTGACACAAAGTCCGTAATCGCTTGACCCCGCAATCAGAGTCTCCCTTTTATTGGAGTAGCAGCAACCGGAAAAACGCGATATTACATTCCAGTTTAGTCTGATGCCAGCTCCTTGTTTACCCTCTCTTCGCAGGAACGCATGGCTAAAATTACCTTTTCAAAGAGTGTATCAAGTTCCCACCCCAACATCTGGGCTCCTTGACGAATTACGTCGCGCGAGCAGCCAGCCGCAAACTTTTTATCCTTGAATTTCTTTTTCAGGCTCGAAACCTCCATATCCATCACGCTGTGGGAGGGGCGCATTTTCGCGGCGGCCCAGATAAGCCCCGTCAGCTCGTCGGCGGCGAACAGGAATTTTTCCATCTCGCAAGAGGGCTCCACGTCGCTGGCAACGCCCCAGCCGTGGCTGCACACCGCATGCACAAGCTCCGGTTCCGCGTGGATTTCCGCAAGCAGCTCCGGGGCTTTTTTGCAATGCTCTTCGGGATACTTTTCAAAATCAACATCATGCAAAAGACCCGCGAGGCCCCAGAAATCGGGATCCTCGCCTATTTCTTTTGCATACCAGCGCATCACACCTTCCACAGTGAGTCCATGCAGCAGATGGAATGGTTCCTCATTATATTTTTTCATAAGGGCAAGTGCGTCCTCCCTTTGAATCTGTGTTTGCATTGAAAAAGCCTTCTTTCCTGTCTGGTTTTTCCAGACGCTGTTTTTCGCGGCAGTTTGTACCACCAGCCGCGTTATCTTATTTATTTTACTCTATTTTCGCAAGAATGAAAAGCCCCCTTGCTCAGAAAAATATCACGCTCTGTGTACAGCAATGTTTTTCACAAGAATTCATTCCTTTTGTGTCTATGCTGGTTATAAATTTTGAAAAATCGGAAACGCCCGTCTAAGCACATATCGTTTTAGAAATCGTTTGGCTCTCCGACGAAGCGGAGAAGGAGTATCAGGAGAATTTCGATAAAATCGGGTTTCTCAACAGTGAATGCTTTTCTGAACACGGCGAACTGCGGCGGGCCGCCCTCGAGATGGAATTTATCGAATAAAATGCCGCGGCGCAGCAGGAACCTTCCTGCTGCGCCATTCTTTACAAGGAGTCTAATATTTTTGGCCTTCAAAGCTTATTTTCGCAAATTTCCGTAGAGCGGGCCATAATTCTGACAGGCACGGAAATCTTGCCCTTCTTTATCCATGCCGAATGCATTCCACACGGCGGGACGGAAAATCTTTTCCTCCGGTACATTGTGCATACATACCGGAATCCGCAAGATGGAACACAGCGTGATTATGTCGGCTCCAATATGCCCATAGCTGATCGCGCCATGATTGGCCCCCCAACTGTTCATTACATGATATGCGCTGGTAAACGCACCCTTTCCGGTCAGACGCGGCGCAAACCATGTGCATGGCCATGTATAGTCTGTACGCTTCCAGATTTTGTCGGAAACCTCGTCCGGCAGCGCAACCGTCCAGCCTTCTGCCAGTTGTACTACTGGGCCAAGCCCTTCTACGAGATTCAGCCGCATCATGGTGTAGGGCATCTCTCTTTTCGTCAGGAACCGGGAGGAATACCCTCCGCCGCGGAAGTATCCGAGATCTGCCTCGTTCCATGTGGTAGCGTCCAGACAAGCTTGGATGTCGCCCTCTGTCATCTCCCAAAACGGCTTGATGCAGGCGTTCCCGTCCGGTCCGCTTACCTCGCCGCAGGCATCCAGACAGGCCGCACCGGAATTGATCAGGTGGATAAAACCTCCCGCTTCCTTCGCTTTGCCCTCTAGCTCGTAGCCGGTCGCCCTTTTGACAGCCTCAGGACTCCAGTAAGTACGCACATCCGCGAAAATCTGAGCGCGGCCGGTCAGCAGCTTGCCAAACAACATGGAGACGCCGTTGAGCGTGTCATTTTCTGTCGCCAAAATGTACGGCTCGCGTGCACCATCCCAGTCAAAGGAAGTATTCATCAGAGACTCTGCAAAATCCGCATTGGGATAAAAATCCGTCCATTGGCGCTGGCCTTGAAAACCGCCTGCAATGGCGTTATGACCCACCATTTCTTCCTCGCAGCCCTCCGGCAGGTTTGTGTTGCCGCCATACAAATCCTTGAGGATGCACATCATTTTAACGACAAACTCCCAATCCTTGTCCTTTTGTTCGCGAGTTTTCTGAAACTGCTCCGGGTTTTTGTCAAAACCCTCCTTGCAGTATTTTTTCGTCCACTCCATCGCCTTTTCAAATTCTTTCTGATCGTAGATCCCGTTTTCCATACGGCGGATAATCTCGACCTCGTCGATGGATTCGACGCGCATCCCGAGATATTCCTCAAAGAAGCGGGGATCTATGATGGAGCCGCCGATCCCCATAGTGACGGATCCTACCTGTAAATACGACTTGCCGCGCATAGAAGCCGCCGCCACAGCCGCCCGGCCGAATCGGAGAAGCTTTTCACGCACATCCTCCGGTATTTCCGTATCGTCGGCATCCTGCACGTCATGTCCATAGATTCCGAATGCCGGAAGCCCCTTCTGCGCGTGCGTGGCAAGGACACTCGCAAGATAAACCGCGCCGGGACGCTCCGTACCGTTGAAACCCCAGACTCCTTTAATGGTGGAGGGATCCATATCCATAGTTTCTGCGCCGTAGCACCAACACGGCGTGACGGTCAGTGTGATGTCCACGCCGCATTTCTTAAATTTTTCGGCGCAGGCCGCCGCTTCCCCGACGCCGCCGATAGTGGTGTCGGAAATAACAACCTCAACCGGCTCACCGTTAGAATAAAACAGGTTTTCACGGAAAAGCTTCTCCGCGGCCTTTGCCATCGCCATCGTCTGCTCTTCCAGCGACTCGCGTACCTTCATCACGCCGCGACGCCCGTCAATCGTGGGGCGAATACCGATCACCGGATACCCTCCTGTACGTCTTTTCTGTTTCATCTTGATTCCTCCTGTTCTCCGTATGTCAGGGAAAGGGACTGTCCCGAAGTGATCCCGTTAATTCCCTCATTACTTGTAATTTTATCATATAGTCCCCCGGAATACTTGCCAAAATCCTCTCGAAAATAGTATAATATTCACATGAAAGGAGGAACCGCCATGCAGGTCTTTCGTTTTCAGGAAAGTAAATCGCGTGGGACTGTGGAATTTCCGATCGCGTACTATTTTATTGACGAAACACATCCCCGTTACCAGATGCCTTGCCACTGGCATACGGAATGTGAAATCGTCCATATCCGGCAAGGAGGCTTTATCGCCCGGATCGACGAAACCGAATACTCTATGGAGCCGGGGGATATTCTCTGGATCCGGGGCGGAACTCTCCACACTGGTACAGCCACGGACTGCGTCTACGAATGTATTGTATTTGATTTTGATCTTCTCCGTACAGATCTAGGTGCGTGCCAGCCGCTTCTGGAAGGACTCCGGCAGAATCTCTCCGAGGTCGTTCCACTCCTGCC
>CALWIX010000138.1 GCA_944380825.1 uncultured Clostridia bacterium
AAAACACCCGGTGCCCACCAGAAAGTGAGCGCCGGGTGTTGTTGCTTTATAACGCGGGATGCCGTACACATCCGCTTTTGTAAGTGTGCCAAAAAGGCTTTAGGCAAATTTTTAATACATACCGCCCATACCGCCGTCAGCAGGCATAGCCGGAGCCGGAGCCGGTTCCTTCTTATCGGCCACAAGGGATTCCGTCGTAAGAACGGTCTCAGCCACAGAAGCGGCATTCTGAAGGGCAGAACGGGTAACCTTCGTCGGATCGACGATACCGAAACCGATCATATCGCCATATTCCTGCGACAGAGCATTGAAACCATAACCAACCTTGTCGGCCTTCTTGATGTTCTCAACAATGACGGAGCCTTCCAGACCGGCATTCGCAGCAATCTGGCGCACCGGCTCTTCGAGAGCCTTGAGCACGATGCTCACGCCTGTCTTTTCATCGCCAGAGGTGGCGTCCATCAGCTTTGCAACTTCCGGAATAGCGTTAATCAGAGCAACGCCGCCGCCCGCTACGATGCCTTCTTCTACAGCAGCCTTCGTCGCGGCCAGAGCATCCTCAATGCGCAGCTTCTTCTCCTTCATTTCGATTTCGGTTGCAGCGCCAACCTTAATGACAGCTACGCCGCCAGCCATCTTCGCCAAACGCTCTTGCAGCTTCTCGCGATCAAAATCGGAGGTTGTGGTCTCGATCTGAGCGCGGATCTGGTTTACTCTAGACTTAATCTCCTCGCTGTTGCCAGCGCCATCAACGATGATGGTGTTCTCTTTGTCGACCTTGACCTGACGCGCACGGCCGAGTTGATCCATCGTGGTTTCTTTGAGTTCGAGACCGAGCTCATCAGAAATCACCTGACCGCCGGTGAGAACGGCGATATCGCGGAGCATTTCTTTTCTTCTGTCACCAAAGCCCGGAGCCTTTACGCCGACGCACACAAACGTGCCGCGCAGCTTGTTGAGCACAAGGGTGGTGAGGGCTTCGCCTTCAATATCTTCGGCAATAATTACGAGCTTTTTGCCGGACTGCACAATCTTCTCAAGCAGCGGGAGGATCTCCTGAATATTGGAAATCTTCTTATCGGTAATCAGAATGTAAGCATCGTCGATAACAGCTTCCATCTTGTCGGTATCGGTAACCATGTACGGGCTGATGTAGCCGCGGTCAAACATCATGCCTTCTACGACCTCGGAATACGTTTCTGCGGTCTTAGACTCTTCTACAGTGATTACGCCATCAGCCGTAACCTTCTCCATAGCCTCGGCAATAAGTTTGCCGATAAACTCATCACTGGCCGAAACGGTCGCAACGCGGGCAATATCTTCCGAGCCGGAAACTTTCTGGGAATGATTTTTCACAGCCTCCACAGCCGCGTCGACAGCCTTCTGGATACCCTTGCGCAGCACCATCGGGTTTGCGCCGGCGGTAACGTTCTTCATTCCTTCGCGGATAAGCGCCTGTGCCAGCAGGGTAGCGGTAGTGGTACCGTCGCCGGCCACGTCGTTTGTCTTGGTGGCAACTTCTTTTACAAGCTGTGCGCCCATATTCTCGAATGCGTCATCGAGCTCGATTTCCTTCGCGATGGTGACACCGTCGTTCGTAATCAGCGGAGCGCCAAACTTCTTATCAAGAACAACATTGCGTCCCTTCGGGCCGAGGGTAATCTTTACTGTATCTGCGAGTTGGTTAATACCGCTCATTAAAGCTTTTCTGGCTTCTTCACCATAAATAATCTGCTTTGCCATAACTTATATTCCTCCTAATCTGTCAAAACGAAAAACGTAGATTATTCTACAACCGCAAGAATATCGGACTGACGGACAATTGTATACTCCTGACCGTCTATTTTCACTTCTGTACCGGAATATTTGCTGGTGATAACCTTATCGCCAACTTTTACATACATGGTCACTTCTTTGCCGTCTACCATGCCGCCCGGTCCTACTGCGATAACCGAAGCAATCTGGGGTTTTTCTTTGGCGGAACCCGCAAGCAGGATACCGCTCTTCGTAGTCTCCTCCGCTTCCTCCATTTTGATCAGAACTCTGTCGGACAACGGTTTAATAGTCATAAAAAATACTTCCTTCCTTGAAGATATTCAATATTTATTGCAGATTCACCGCCCCGGGAATTCTTTCCGGAGTCTTAGCACTCGCTTTCCTTGAGTGCTAAGACTATTTTAGCGGCTTCTTTTGGAAAATGCAAGTAGTTTTTCCTAAAAAAATCATATTTCATAAATTATTCACAATTTATACAAAGCATGTTTTTTTATTTTTAATTACGCTTTATCTAGACTTGATATCTCATCAAATAAATATATTAGATTCGTCACATAGAGAAAATTTCATGTTTCTTGCATCCAGTTAGATTTTAAGAGAAAGAGTAGTGATGCCGCGATTTTCATAGGATTCAAAAAACTTCTATATAAATAGTGAAAACAAAGCACATTTAAACTGAAGATTTTTCCTCCAAAAAGTCCTCTATAATTTCGCGAAAATGTATGGGAGAAACATCGTAATGATTTAAAAGATCTACCAATTTCTCTGCTTCTGAACGAATAACCGTAATATTTCTAATTTTTATGTTTTCTATAGAAATTCCGTACGTTATACAGCAGCTTTCTTCTGAATCTTGTAAATTTTCAACAAAAACACCATACTTTTTCATTATGAAATCCTCCTTATCCTCTTACTGATAATTATAAGAAAATTCTGAGATAATAACAAGGTTCATACCTAACAAAAATATTGGTTTTTAGTGAATAATAATCACGAAAATATTCTATATTTTGGTAAAAAATACTTTCTTTTATCCTCCTTTCCTTTTTTATTTAGGAATATTTGTTCGATTTATATAAAAAATGTTTCATCTCCGACAAACGTTCTAAATCGATCTAAAAGGGCATATATTTAAAATCGGCTTTAAGGATTTTTCGTACGGAAAGGATGGTTTTCTTGAAAAACGGAATACACTACTTTCTTTCTTCCAACAGTTCGAGAGGATTTGTCAGCTTTCTTATACCTACTTTAAAAAGGCTGGACACCGTCGTCCGGCTTGATGGCTGGCCTTCGGAAGCAATCGTACCGCTTACCGCTAAAATTGCAGAGAAGGCGCAGGAAAAAGAACTCTCTGTGGAATGGATTCAAAATTGTCTGGACAACACTCCTACAGGGATCATCCTTCCTGATCTTTCGGCGGCGGTCATCAATATTCCTCTCAGCGAACGCAACGGACACAATGTCTGCGCGCTTTTAGAGAACGAAAAGATTAGGATGATGTACCGCGAGCTCGACAGCGCCCTCGCCTGTTTTGAACAAGCAAGGCATATCCACGACGAATGGGAAAGCATTTATATCTCTGCAATGAACTTTCCTGCCGTGGATGCCTTGGCCGAGGATACCATCCGTATGTTGTTGGATGGCAAGCAAGGCGCAAAAGAGTGCGGCGTTCTTTCGGATCGCTATTTTGGAGCGGCCTGTATCGACGGATCGGTCGATTATATTCCGGAGATTACCCAAGATCTGCCGCGCCGCTTTTTTGTAAAAGGTCGCCCCGGAACGGGAAAATCTACCTTCCTCAAAAAAATTGGTGCAGCGGCCTGCGCCCACGGTTTTGACGCAGAAATGTACCACTGTGCTTTAGATCCGGAAAGTATGGATATGGTGGTGGTTGAGGAACTCGGATTTTGCGTATTCGACAGCACTGCGCCCCACGAATATTTTCCGCAGCGAAAGGGAGACAGTATCATCGATATTTACGAGGCTGCTGTCAAGCCCGGCACTGACGAGCAAAACAGCGTCGCCCTTACAGCTATTCAGAAACGCTACCGCACCCAGACTGCCATTGCAGGCGATCATCTGCGTCAAGCGCACGCCGCCTTGCTTTCCTTTTATGGGGAATTTTTCCAACCAGATTCTGCTGCGCTTAAACAGGAGGAAGACGATATTCTCACCAAAATTTTTAAATAATCCACCGAAAGCCACGCCCCGTCCGACATTTTTTGTCAGACGGGGCGTATAAATTATTCTTCTGGAAAGACAAGCTCACAGGAAGTTTTTTCAAAAAACTCCGTCATCTCTTCCCCAGGAGGTTCGTCGGTGATGATATAGTCAAACTGCTCTGGGCCGCAGGTACGGCTGAGAAAGGTAAGTCCCAGCTTTGTATGGTCAATCAGCAGGATTTTGGTGTGCGCATTTTTAAGCATGGCCATCTTTACGCACGACTGCTCTACCGACGGCTCCGTTACACCTGTTTCCAGCGATAATCCCGCACAGGACACAAGCGCTGTATCGGCCCAAAACCGGGAAAGATCCGCTACCGTATCGCTGCCTGTAACAGAATTCGATCGGCTGGTGAGTTCTCCGGCGGGAAGATATACGCGGCACGACGTTTTTTGTGAAAGAAGCATGGCACAGTTAAGCCCGTTTGTGATCACTGTTACATCCCGATACCGCTCTAAATACGGAGCCACACAGCAAACGGTGCTGCTTGGATCCATAAAAATTGTGGACGAACTTTTCACAAAATATGATGCCAGCTGAGCGATTCTATTTTTCCCCTGCACGTTGCGCTCCTGCCGCAGCAAAAGAGATTCCTCCCCCGCTCCGGCTTGTGCAATCACTGCGCCGCCATGTGTGCGCCGAAGAAGGCCGCGCTTTTCCAGCAGCGTTAAATCCCGGCGAATCGTGGCGGGGCTGGCATATACCTTGCCGCAAAGCTGATCTACGCTGGCGGATTTGCGCAACGTGAGGTAGTCGATAATCTGTTTCTGCCGTTCACTGGGCAGCATTTATAACACCTCCTAAAAATTTGAGTTCTTCGCTATTTAACCCTCTTATTTCTAAGCAGCCAAAATTATTGTACATCCAAAACACGATCGTACAACCTTTCCGTGATGTGGATGATGTATACGCCGGCTGTCTGTTCTGGTCTGGGACACCATCCCCTGCGCAGATAAAATATGCGTCATCAAAGAGAAGAAGAACTCATTGCAAACCGTATCGGCAGAAAGCGTTTGCAACCGCAATCCGTTTACATTCTAGAAGAAGCGGACGCTTATTTGATGATTCTTGCTTCTTTTTGATTGTTTTCTTCTATTGTATTGATTGATTTTCAAAATGTCAATCAATTATAGACATACCGGCTAAAAAACCCTATAATTATTTCAAAAAGAACCGCTCTCTGTTTTAAACCTTTCCTAAAGGAGGGATTTAGATGAGTTACAACGTTTTAGCCTTCGATTTCGGTGCATCCAGCGGACGGGCGATGCTCGGTTCTTTGGAAGGCGGAAAAGTTTCGGTACAGGAAATCCACCGTTTTTCGAACGATCCGGAAATCATCAACGGTATGTATTACTGGGACATCGTCCGGTTATTCCATGAAATCAAGACGGGACTTCTCAAGGCCAAAGCGTATGGTGGCTATGAGAGCGTGGCCATCGACACATGGGGCGTGGATTTCGGCTTGCTTGACAGCGAGGGGCGCTTGCTCGGGAATGTTTACCACTACCGCAACGCGCGCAACGAGGCCGCTGCAAAGGAGTTTCTGCAAAACGTGATGCCTATGCAGGAGCTCTACCGCCGCACGGGGATCCAATATGCGCCCTTTAACACCGTATTTCAGCTCTATGCACTGAAAACACAGCAGCCCTATCTGCTTGAAAACGCCGAACACCTGCTATTTTTGCCTGATCTGTTTAATTACTTTCTTACAGGAAAAATTCACACGGAATATTCTGAGGCGTCTACCAGCGGTCTGCTCAACGTTCAAACAAAGGATTGGGACTGGGAAATCATTGATAAGATAGGTGTTCCGCGCAGGCTCTTTTCTCCGATCAGTCCACCGGGTGAAATAGTGGGAACTCTCAGCCAAGAAATCTGCGACGAGCTTCTCATCGAACCGGCTAAGGTCGTCTCGATTGCTTCCCACGATACGGCCAGCGCCGTTGTATCCGTACCCTCCACAGAAAAAGATACCGTTTACATCAGCTGCGGCACTTGGTCGCTGTTCGGCACAGAGCTTAGTAAACCGATTGTCTCCGATTCGGCGCGCAGCTGTAACTTCACCAACGAGGGCGGGTTCGACGGAAGCATTCGTTTTCTTAAAAACATTATGGGCACATGGCTTATTCAGCAGTCACGCCGGTACTGGAACCGCTCGGGACTCAGTCTAAGTTATGATGATCTAGAGCGGATGGCTCTAGAAAATGAACCTCTCTCTTTCAAAGCTATATTCGACGTGGACGATCCCCTGTTTCTCGCTCCGGGAGATATTCCCGTTCGGATTGAAACGTATTTTCGCCAAAAAGATCCCCACGCTTATTCCCCCCACACTATCGGCGAAACGATGGCGTCTATCTATTGCAGCCTTGTCACGCGCTACTGTGAAACGCTGAAAATGCTCGAGAAAGTCACCGGAAAAACGTATCAGGCGATTCATATGGTAGGCGGCGGTGTGCAGGATAAAACGCTTTGCCGCATGACGGCCAATCTTTGCGGCGTAAAGGTGATCGCGGGGCCGGTTGAGGCAACGGTAATTGGAAATATCATGGTCCAGCTTATCGCCGGGGGAGTTGTGAAGGATCTCAACGAAGCACGGCAGATCGTCAAAACATCGTTTTCCTGTGAGACATACTTCCCCACCTGACGGCCTTATAGCCATAAAGACACTGTGTTATACCTGAGCTGGTGGCAGATATTGTAGCCTTACCTAAAACTGTCTTTTCCGGCTGCCGGCAGAAAAGCAATGGGTCCGGGGGCTGATCCCCGGCGCAGATGCAGGGACGCGCCGGCCCTGCCGGGGGTGAGGGGCAGTGCCTCTTGCACAGAACGAACCGCCACAGAAAGGATGAGAGAAAATGAAAGAAGCCTACCAAATTGCCAAAGAACGATATGGTGCGCTGGGTGTGGATACCGATAAAGCCATGGATCTGCTGGAGCAAATCAAGATCTCTATCCATTGCTGGCAGGGAGACGATGTCATCGGGTTCCTCTTCCAAGATCAGGCGCTCACCGGCGGCATACAGGCGACCGGAAATTATCCCGGGGCGGCGCATACTCCGGATCAACTGAAACAGGATTTGAAACAAGCTTTGCGCTTAATCCCCGGAAAACATAAAATAAACCTGCATTCTACGTACGCTGACACCGACGAAAAAATCGATCTGGATCAAATCGAACCGAAACACTATGCTTCGTGGGTGGATTGGGCAAAAGAAAACGGCCTAGGGCTCGATTTTAATCCCACCTGTTTCTCCCACCCCAAAAGCGAAAGCGGGTTTACGCTTTCGAGCGCCGACGAATCGATCCGCGGCTTTTGGGTGGAACACTGCAAGCGCGCCCGCAAAATCGGCGAATACTTCGGCAAAGAACTGGGACAGAAATGCGTCACCAACATCTGGGTACCGGACGGCTACAAAGATATTCCCGTTGACCGTTTGGGGCCGCGTATGCGTCTGAAGCAATCGCTGGATGAAATCTTCTCCGAAAAGCTCGACTCCCGCTATCACTTGGACGCGGTGGAAAGCAAAGTATTTGGCATCGGCTCCGAGAGCTACGTTACCGGTTCCCACGAGTTTTACCTCGCCTACGCCGTAGCGAACCATCTCGCTTATACTCTCGACGCAGGCCACTTCCACCCCACCGAATATATCAGCAATAAAATTTCTTCCGTCCTCCTGTTTACAAACGAGCTTCTTCTGCACGTCTCACGTCCCGTTCGCTGGGACAGCGACCACGTCGTTATCCTAGACGACGAGCTGCAGGAAATCGCCAACGAGCTTATCCGCAACGCGCTCTACCAGCGCACACACATCGGCCTCGATTTCTTCGACGCCAGCATCAACCGCGTGGCCGCGTGGGTCGTGGGTGTGCACAATATGCAAAAAGCCTTGCTGCGCGCCCTGCTGGAGCCGACCGACGCGATGAAGAGGTTTGAGCTGGAAGGCGATTACACCAGCCGCCTCGTTTATTTGGAACAGCTTAAAGCGATGCCGTGGCAGGCTGTTTGGGATGAATTCTGCGAGCGCAGCAATGTGCCCTGCGGACTTGCTTGGTTCGACGAAATTAAACAATACGAAAAAGATGTGCTTTCACAGAGATAATCCTTCCGATCATCTTTTTATATAGGCAGAAAGAGGAATAGTATGTATAATATTTTTGAAGCGCCCTTTGTCAAAGAAATGTGCGAAATCACCGCGCAGATGTACCGCATGGGATGGGACGAGCGCAACGGCGGAAATATCAGCTGCCGGCTCGATCCCCAGCTTGTTTCTCAATATCTCGATCTAAACGACGTAAAACGCGTTCTTCCTATTGGATTTGACGCCTCTGAGGCAAAAGGTCAGATTTTCATCGTCACTGGAACGGGACGATATTTCCGCAATGTGGAAAAGGCTCCGCAGGATAATATGGGTATTTTCCGTGTGGCGCCGTGCGGCAATGAAATCGAAGTGCTTTGGGGATTTGAGGGAGGCGGCCGTCCCACCAGCGAGCTTCCCACCCATCTGCTCAACCACATTGAACGGCAGAAGGTGGATCCTGAAAACCGTGTTATCTTACACTGCCATCCCGCCAACACTCTGGCCATGACGTTTGTACATGAGCTGGACGATAAAGCTTTTACCAAAACTCTTTGGCGCATGATTACTGAATGTATTGTCGTATTTCCTGAAGGAATCGGCGTTTTGCCGTGGATGGTCTGCGGCACACTCGAAATCGGAATCGCTACTGCTAAAAAGATCCACGACTATCGCGCCGTTATTTGGGGACAACACGGAATTTTCGGCGCGGGACGCGATCTGGACGAAGCTTTCGGTCTTGTAGAAACGATCGAAAAAGCCGCCGAAATCTATATTAAAATTATGAACACGCCTATAAAACAGAGTATCACCGACAAGGAGCTTATGGCCGTGTGCGAATCCTTTCACCTCACACCTCACGAAGGATGGCTGGATTTAGAGTAAGCCGGGATTTCCCCCCTTATAACAAAGAGCCGACCCCATTTTTCGGGGACGGCTCTTTCCTTTTTCTTCAGTTTTCAAAATCTTGCCGGTCAAGCGGCAGAAGAGGACCCATCCCCTTGCCGGAGCGACGGATCAGATCGTCGATGGTCTTGCGGTTATAAACGAGATGCAGCAGCATCGCGTCGTGGGCACGGTGGGCATCGTGCTCGGTTATGGCCGAAACAATCTCGCGGTGCGTTTCCACTGTCTCCTGCAGAAGCGTTTTCACCGTCAGACCAATAAATACCTCGATGGAACGGCTGATAATGGGAATCAGGTTGGGCATGACGATATTCTTGCTGCACGAAGCGATCGCTGTGTGAAACCGGATATCTGCGTCCATATGGGGCTGACCTGCAAGGATCTTGCTCTCTGTCTCCGCACAGGCCGCACGCAGAACCTCTATATCCGCCTGTTCCGCCTTTGTGGCAGCAATCTCGGCAATTTGGGGCTCGATCATCACACGGATCTCCATCAGATCCTGCGCCAGCTTAAATTTATCGCGGATAAACGCAAGTCCCAGCGGATCGTCCGCCACGCCACATTTCTGCGAGATAAACGTACCTGCGCCGCGCCGCACTTCTAACACATTGCGCGACACAAGGGCGCGAATCGCCTCCCGCACGGTGCTGCGTCCTACGCCGAGCATTTTGGCCAATTCGTATTCGCTCGGAAGCCTGTCCCCCACATCCCAGTGATTTTCTATAATCAGTTTCGTAATTTGTTCCGAAACTTTTTCCCCTAGGGACTTCTTTCCCGACTCCATAAATAAGACCTCTCTTCTCCGAACTTGTCTGACTAATTTTATTGTACCGGAATTGTAAGGCGGATGCAAGAGGGTCGCACACTTTTGAGAAAAAATCACTTACTTTTTCAAAAAGTTATGAGGCGGAAGAAAAGACACCTTTCAGCCATCGAAAATCAGATTTTGTAAACGCGCCAGTCAGCCGCAGAAATACGCAATATAAAGCGAGCGACAGCGCCGTGTGCACCGCAGCTGCGCCCCACAGCCCTACCGCGCTGCCAATCGAAAAAATTTTTTCCGCTAGCAGAACAAGGTTTACGGCAAGCGCCCCGCTGACGAGAGGCTTAACAATCCAATCCACTACACGTACTTCGACACGGCTGACAACTATCAGCCTATGAATGCTTAAAGACGCGTTGAAAATCGTGCTGAAAAACAGCACGCACAGGTATCCCTTCACACCAAAAGGCGGCACGAGAAGATATACCAAAATTACGCGAATACTGGAATCCGAAAAATTGTATTTGAGCGAGCTTACCTGCTGATCGAGGCCTTTCAGGATGCTGTCTACAATGCCGTCTAGGTACATCAGGGGAACAAGCGGGCACAACAGCCGCAGCAATCTCCCTGCATTAGGATCACTGTAAAAGGCAAGGCCCAGCTCTCCTGAAAATGCCCAAAACACCGACGCCGTCAGAAAAGAAAACAGCAGCGTAAGCTGAATCGCCCGGCAGGTGAGCCGCTCGATGGATTTTTTCTTTCCGGCGGCACAGGCCTCGGCTACCTCCGGCACAAGCAGCGACGAAAAAGCCGATAAAAACGCCGAAGGGAAATAGACCATCGGCATCACCATTCCGTGAATCATTCCGTACTGCGCGAGGGAATCTTCGGCGCTGGCGCCATTCTTTTTCAGCCCGCGGGGGATCAGGATATTTTCTACTGTACTCAAAATATTGCGGGCCGTGTATCCCAAAAGAGAGGGCAGCGCAATATGTGCTACGCTGCGCAGCGGCGTTTTTCCGCCGCGCGGCAGGCGGCTCTTTTTCACGCTGGCTATGTAGAGTATAAAGTTAAACAGGCAGGAGAGAATTTCTCCCGCCGTTGCGCCAAACATGATGGCGCGGCACGCGTTTTCCAAACCGTTTGGCGAAAAGAAGAGAAACACCGCCGCAACGATTCCCATGGTAGAAAACTGCTCTAAAAAATCGCCGACCGACGCTTTTACAGCACTGCGCTGCGCCACAAAGTATCCCCGCATACACGACGATACGGCCAGAAACGGCAGCCCTACGGCAAGAATCCGCAGCGGCGATGCAGCTATGGGAGTTCCTAGAAAGTTTTGCGCGATGAATCCGGATCCTGTCCACAACACTCCGGCGGAGACCAAGCTGAGCACACCGCTCCAAAGAACGCATTTAAGCACGGCACTGCGCGCGCACGAAGGCTTCTTAGCTCCGGCTGCCTCTGCAACAAGACGCGTTACGGCTAGGCTGATCCCCGAGGTACACACGGTGACGGCCAGTAAAAATACAGAGGAAATCAGCTGGTACAGTCCCATTCCCTGCGCGCCAATTTTTCCGGTAATATACACGCGGTACGCAATATTCGCTGTGCGTAGGATTAGCGAGGTGCCCGCTAGTACCAGCGCGTTGAGCAGAAATTTCCGTTTCTTCATTCCATCGACACCTTTTCCCACCCTATATCCCTTAGAAAATTTGGAATATGGGTTCCCTTCGTTTCATCAGGCAGAAAATAGACTTCACCTCTGCCTGTTTTTTAAATATATGAGAAAAGGAGCTGCCGTTATCCCTGTGCCTTTCGGATTTTCTTGTTTCATTCCCTTCCTCATGGTATAATATCCGCAGATACTGTAACCGCGGGCGGCGAGACGGTGCTTCTCTCCTAGCCGGGCGACTGGAAGGAGCGGGCGCGATCTATGTGAAGACTCAGTCTGCCGACTAGAAGAGGCGGCCGCGATCTACTCGCTACAGGTATGGAATAATGGAAAGGGGAGAGATGAACATGGCAAAAATAGAAAAAATGGTCTACGGAAATTTTGACTCTATCTTACAAACCTTGCAGACCGCCGTACAGCAGGGAAGCATGTCGGCTTCTTATGAGGATGGAAGCGACTTCTGTCAGGGAGATTTTCGATGCTCTGTACGCGTTTTTGAGCGGTATAGTTATTCCGGAGGAAACCGCGTCAGTCTCTCTATTGTGCTGGCTGGCTCCAACGGAGAATACCACTTAACCGCTATCACTTCCGGCGGAAGCCAAGGAATGTTCTTTAAATTTAATCGTTTCGGAGAAAACGCGTTTCTGGAAACGATTGCCGGTGTCATCGACCGTTTGTGAGATGTTTGGAACACAGGAAAGGATCGGCGTCTGTGTATGAATCAGGAATCCCTTTTTGAAGACTGCCCAATTATTGCGGCGGTGAAGGATGAAAAAGGATTGAAGGAATGCCTTCAATCGGAGTGTAAGGTAATCTTTATTCTGTTTGGAAATATTCTAAATATCGCAGAAATTGTCCAGCGTGTAAAGGACGCTGGACGGTTCGCGATGGTACATATCGATCTGATTGCGGGGCTGGGCTCGAAAGAGATTTCGGTGGATTTTATCCGCCAAAACACTGGCGCCGATGGGATTATCAGTACAAAGCCGCAGATGATCAAACGAGCCAAGGAACTTTCCCTTTTGACGGTGCAGCGCTTTTTCGTGCTCGACTCCCTGTCGCTGCAAAGTGTAGAAAAGCTGCGGGAGGCCTGCCGTCCCGATTTTGTCGAAATTCTGCCGGGTGTTATGCCGAAGATTATCCGGCGTATCGTTTCTGAAATCGACACACCTGTAATCGCCGGAGGGCTTATTACCGATAAAGAGGACATCGTGCAGGCGCTCTCGAGCGGAGCTGCGGCAATCTCCAGCACAAACGAAGCCGTTTGGCTTCTTGCCTAAAAGAAACCATAAAAAATCCGCCCGTCTTTCAAAAGACGGACGGATTTTTTTACTTTCCTACACTCAAAGCCCAAAACGCCGAAGGTTTTGCTTATAGCTTCCGCTTCGCTGCGAAAGCAACCCAGCCTCTTTCCTCGCGGCGCTGTATGATCTCAAACTTTTTCTCTACGACGGCTAAGACGTCTTGCTCCCGCGTATCAATGATACCGCTCATAACGTATATCGTGTCCGGGCGCATAAACTGTTCGATCCCATCGGTCAGTTCGATAATCACATCCGCCACAATATTGGCCGCTACCACGTCGAAGGTTCCAGAAACCTTGTCGGTCAAATTCCCGCAGATTCCCGTAAAACGATCTTCCACCCCGTTGAGTGCCGCATTTTGCACAGCGGTTTTCACAGCCAACTCGTCAATATCCACCCCTACGGCCGATTGGGCGCCCAACAGCAGCGCCGCCGCCGAGAGAATTCCGCTGCCACAGCCTACGTCAAGCATTTGGCAGCCCGGCTTTATATATTTTTCAAGAAGCTCTAAGCACAGCCGCGTCGTTTCATGGGTACCTGTACCGAACGCGATACCCGGTTCCAAATGCAGCACGACGCGTCCCTTGGGATCATATTCCTGCTCCCAAACGGGATGGATCAGAAGCTTTTCTCCTACGGGGATGGGTTTAAAATATTTTTTCCAGTTATTCAGCCAGTCCTCTTCCACGCACGATGCGGTAGAAATCTCGTGGGCAATTCCGGCTGCGTTGTATCTCTCGCTCAAAAAGGCGATCGCTTCCGCGGGATTTTCTTCTGGGCTGATGTACACATGCACAAACGCTTTCGTGCGATCTTTTTTCAGCAATTCTTCATCGATGAGATCGATATGGGCGATTTCCTTGGCTTCCTGCTCCAAATGGGAATAATCCTCAATGTAAATTCCATAGGGCACCACCATTTGAGCAATATCTCCCGCTGTGTCAATATCGGCCGCATTTACAGCCACCGTTACTTCTGTCCAATCCATACTTCCATCTCCTTTTATGGCTACCCTATAAAAAGGGCTATGCTTCCTAGTCCCTCCACAGGACCTGCGTGCCCCTGCACACGCACCGTGGCGTGCCTCGGATTCCATGCTTTTCCGCTATGATCCCGCAATTCTACAGAGCAAAACGGTGCATCACTCGCAGCAAACACCGTCTTTATAATAATTATAGCATAAGAAGAATTCCTGCTCAACTAACTTATCTTATACTAGATTGGGATAATCCCATTGCCGCAGCACTTCATAAACCCCTACTGCTACCGAGTTGGATAAATTCAGACACCGTACATCTGAAAGCATCGGGATGCGCACGGCTGTGTCGGGATGCGCCTGTACCAGCTCTTTCGGAAGCCCCGCCGTTTCTTTTCCAAATAAAAGATAACATCCATCCGGATACTGAACATCGCTGTGGCGGCGCTTCGCTTTCGAGGAAAAATAAAAGAATTTCTCCGCAGGCGCCGGATTACGCCGCCAAAAGTCGTCTAGATTTTCATACAGTGTAATATCGAGCAAATTCCAGTAATCCAAACCGGCACGCTTGAGATGTTTATCCGAAATTTCAAAGCCCATAGGACCGACCAGATGCAGCCTCGCCCCCGTTACAGAACAGGTGCGTGCTACGTTTCCTGTATTGGGCGGGATCTCCGGTTCTACTAAAACTACATTTAAAACAGCCATAAAAAGACTCCTTTCAGCCCACATTTCCCGTTTCTAATTTTTTCCGAGGATATTTCATTTCTGTTTTGAAAAAATAATTTTGATTTTATAGAGGTTTACAACCAAATCCTTTCAGAAATAAAACACAGGAAGATGGGAAAAATAATGCTGGTAATTTTTATTACTATATTCAATAAAATATGGAGGTTTTACAATATGTATAAAAGCACAACAAATCTCGCCAAGGGAATCGGTGTCGGCATGTTAGCTGGAGCTGCCGCCGTTACCGTAGGCTCGATGATGATGAAGGACAAAAAACAGCTCAAGAAAAACGCCGGAAAAGCCATGCATGCCGTCGGCGATTTCATCAACAACATGGAATATATGATGAAAGCTTAATTTTTCATTCCTTTTAGAATTTTTTCGATAAAATTATACAAATTGTTTTAAAAACTTCTCGTGAAAAAGTCCCTGTATTTTGGATACAGGGACTTTTTCCTCTCCAAAATGCTTTCTTATGCATTTTACTCTTTGGGAAGATGAACGTCAAGCTGCGGAAACGGAATGGAGATTCCTTGTTCGTCAAACGCAAGCTTAACCTTCTCCTGCATTTCATAATAAAGGGGCCAATAATCATCGCATGCACACCAAATTTTTACCACCATATTGACGCAGCTGTCCTTATGTTCTCCCACCGCGATAAGCGGCGCGGGATCGCGCAGAATCTTTTCGTTTTCATCGACAAGCTTTTGCAAAACTTGTTTTACCGCGGCGATATTCTGCGAATAACTGATGGAATAATTCAAATCAATGCGCCGCGTTTCCATTGCGGTATAATTTATGATCGTACTGGCCGTGAGCGAAGAGTTCGGGATGACGATCTCTTTATTATCGAAAGACGCAAGCGTGGTGAACATAATCTCAATCCGTTTTACCGTACCTTCCACGCCGTTTTGTCCCTGCACAAGCAGGTAATCCCCCACTCGGAACGGATGGGTGAAGATAATCAGGGCGCCGCTGGCTACATTGGAAAGACTGTCTTTCAGTGCAAGTCCAGCCGTGACGCCCGCAGCTCCCACTGCTGCAATAATAGATGTGACATCCATAAACTGCCCCAGCGCCGTAATCACAATAATGATGCGCAAAAGCACTTTAAGCAACGAATTAAAAAAGGTGACAGCTCCGCCGTCTACCTTTTTAGATTCCATCGCGCGCTGCATAATTTTCCCTAACAGGTTGATTAAATACCAGCCTATCAATAAAATGAGCGCCGCTCCCAGAAGCCGCGGCCAGAAATTGTTAAGCCATGCCACAAAATTTTCCATACCTTTTCCTCCTTTCCGTTGGATCTATTATACTATGCACGATTCTTTCTGAAAAGAGATTTTTAAAAATTACTGCTTGCGTACACAAGCCATTGTAAAAATCCTCTCTATACAAACGTAAAATTTACTGCTATAATTAAATATAAATTTTGTCAAAAAAGCTGTTGCACAGGAGCACACGGCCGCAACCGGATTTTCCCTGTTTTTAAATCAGGAAATCCACTAAAATATACAGAAAGTTTGCGGCAGGGAAAAGGAGATGGATGATAGGGTGCAGCAAATAAATGAAAAAACAGTCCTTTTTGAACAGACGCCCATTCCTAAAGCGGTATTCCAGCTGGCGGTGCCAACTGTTCTGAGTTCCTTGGTGATGGTTCTGTACAATCTGGCAGATACTTATTTTGTCGGTATACTTAACGACCCCATCGAAAATGCTGCGGTCACGCTGGCAGCGCCGGTACTGCTGGCCTTTAACGCCATTAACAATCTATTTGGGGTAGGCAGTTCCAGTATGATGAGTCGCGCCCTCGGCCGTAAAGATTACGAAACAGTGTCGCGCAGTTCGGCATTTGGTTTTTATTCTGCACTGGGCAGCGGAGTGGTATTTTCTCTTTTATGCACGGTTTTTCAAGAGCCGCTGCTGTGGCTTCTGGGGGCGGACA
>CALWIX010000139.1 GCA_944380825.1 uncultured Clostridia bacterium
TCGGCTGTATGACGGCGTCTTTCGCACCGTCGCACTGCATTTGTGCAAGACCTTCCGCAAGGGAAAGCACCTTCAGCCCTCGCTTTGTAATAATCGCTCGAATACGCGGGCTGGTAAATGCGCGGTAAAACCGGCGATCGGGACACTGTGCCCGAAGCTGTGATTCCACCGCTTCTATCTCTGCCATCGCCTTGGGAACGGCTGTTCCAAAACTGACGGCAAGCAATGCCTGTTGCATAAACGATTTCCTTTCTAAACTCACTCCATCCAGCAGCCGGAAATTATCATGGCCCCTTTTATTAAGATACCTCTTTGTTCGCGTCAGCGCTCACGGGAACGCACAGCGTATCGCCCAGACCGCAAGGCCGTCAGGGCAGCTGCGCGAATTACCTGCGGCCGGTCTTCGGCTGGGACGCAATAAAAATCAGTCTTGTTTTTTTAGACGGGCGTAGTTTGCCATCAGCTTTTTGTGAGTGCCGCCGAAGTTAATTTCCAGAAGCGTATCGTTGCCCATAGGGGTAGCGGTAAGAACGACGCCCTCGCCATAGGTGCGGTGCAGCACCTTATCCCCCGTTCGGAATGTTTCTTTCGCGGGGCCTGTGCCCGGAATGACTGCCGGACCGAACTGGTGAGCCGCTTGTATTCCTGCGGCCCTGTGCTGCGCTGCGGAAGACGGCAGCTTTATGCCCGGATCCGGCTTTTTCCACGAGCGTTCATTGCTCGCTTCCACCAGCTCTTCTGGAATCTCTTTGAGAAAACGCGACGGTCGGTTGCGCGAGGTGGAACCAAAGATAAGGCGGCTGTCGGCGTTTGTCAAGAAGAGCTCCTCCCGCGCCCTTGTGATTGCTACATAGGCAAGGCGGCGCTCCTCTTCCACTTCGCCGGGAGTATAAATCGACTGCATCCCCGGAAAGATCCCTTCCTCCATACCGGGAAGAAATACGACCGGAAATTCCAGCCCTTTCGCCGAATGGATCGTCATAAGCGTGACGCTGTCGGAGGTGGAATCGTAGTTATCAATATCGGTAAACAACGAGACCTCTTCCAAAAATCCCGAAAGACCGCCTTCCGGGTTCTCTTCTTCGTACTTGACAAGGTTGGAGGAAAGCTCGTTGATATTCTCTATGCGTTCTTGGGCGTTATCATCTTCGGCGCGCAGCGCTTCTATATATTTTGTCTTATCGAGCACCATCTGGTACAGCTGCTGGAGCGATACCGCTTCGTCGTTGGAGGCTGCTATGAATCCCCGAATCATATCCGTAAACGCCTTCAGCTTCGATGCCGCCCGTGCAATGGACGAAAATTCATCCGCGTGGGAAAGCACTTCAAACAGCGGCTCGCCTACATTTTGCGAGATCTCTATCGCTTGGGCGATCGTTTTATCGCCGATGGAGCGCTTGGGCTGGTTGATGATGCGGCGCAGGCGCAGTTCGTCGGACGGGTTGCTGATGACACTCAGATAGGCCATCATATCGCGGATCTCTTTTCTCTCGTAAAAGCGCAGGCCGCCGATGATTCGGTACGGAATGCCGGAGCGCACAAACACGCGCTCGATCATATTCGATTGGGTGTTCATGCGGTAGAGAACGGCAAAATCGGAATATTTGTGCCCCTCGGCCGCCAGATCTTGGATTTTTTGCGCGATATAATCCGCTTCTCCCACTTCGTTAAAAGCCGTATGCGCCTCGATTTTACGTCCGCTGGGATTTTGCGTCCAGAGCGTTTTGCCTTTGCGCTGGGTATTGTGCGCGATGACGGCGTTGGCCGCGTCGAGAATATTCTGGGTGGAGCGGTAATTTTGCTCCAGACGGATTACCTTTGCATCCGGAAACGTTTTCTCAAAACTCAAAATATTTTCGATGGTAGCGCCGCGGAACTTATAAATGCTTTGATCGTCGTCGCCCACAACGCACAGGTTGCGGCTTTTTTCGGCCAGCAGCCGCACAAACACATACTGCGCGTGGTTTGTGTCTTGATATTCGTCCACCAATATGTAACGAAAACGGTCGCGGTAATACTCGAGCACGTCGGGCACGCTTTCAAACAGCTTGACGGTATAAAATATCAGATCGTCGAAATCCATGGCGTCGGCTTCCTGCAGCCGTTTCTGATACAGGGAATATGCCTGCGAAATCAGGATTAGCCGGCTGTCTGGGCCGGCCATATCGCTGTATTCCTTCGGTCCTATGAGGTTATCCTTGGCGTGAGAGATCTCATGCAGCACCATTTTGACAGGCAGCGATTTTTCGTCGATTTTCAGCGCTTTGAGACAATCTTTCATCAGCCGCTTAGAATCATCTGTGTCGTAGATGGTAAAATGGCGGGAAAATCCGAGACGGTCGCCATCGCGGCGCAGGATGCGGGCGCAGGTGGAATGGAAGGTGGAAGCCCACACTTCTTCGCCTTCTGTGCCAAGCATAGCGCAAAGGCGATCTTTCAATTCTCCGGCCGCTTTGTTCGTAAAGGTGATCGCTAAAATCTGCCACGGCCGGCACGCACCCGCGCGGCAGACGAGGTTTGCGATGCGGTTGACAAGCACCGTTGTCTTGCCGCTGCCGGCTCCCGCTAAAATCAACAGCGGGCCGTCTCTATGCAGGATCGCTTCCTTCTGCCGATCGTTCATTTTCGCAAAATTTTTTTCGACCACATCCATCGTGTTGTTCACTGACGCTGTTATTTCCATTCTTCTGGCACCATCCGTTTCCATCTTTGATCAAAAAGAAGCCCTGAACTAAGCCCCGCACAGCGCGCGGGACTGCGTCCACAGCTTTATGAAATCTTTCTATTTGTGATATTTCCCGTTACTGCTAATTTGAAAAGCGCGATAAAGCTGCTCGCACAGCATGACACGCGCCAGCTGGTGAGGGAATGTCATGGGCGACATAGAAAGCCGATACGCTCCCGCCTCTTTTACCGCTTCGCTCAGCCCATAGGAGCTGCCGATGACGAAGCAGAGAGTGCTCTCTCCTTCTAAAGCGAAGCGATCGATGCGCTGCGAAAGCTGTTGCGACGTACACTGTTTTCCCTCGATGCACAGTGGAATTAAAACCCCACCCTTCGCTGCCGATAGAATCTTCTCTCCCTCGGCGTGCAGAGCCGCATCGATCTGCGCTTTGGCAGGCGACTGCGGCAGACGCGACTCCGGCAGTTCCAAAATGGAAAACCGGCAGAACGCACCCAGCCGTTTCGCATATTCCGCGCATGCGTCCCGCCAATACGCCTCTTTTAACTTTCCAACACAAATGAGCCGTACCTCCAGCACGATTTTCTCCGTCCTTTTCACGCCTGTGCGCCTTCGTAAAATTAAAACAAAATTGTTTTGTGCTCGGTATTCTCCCGCGGCGCCACCAGCAATTCATAGTCCAGCCCTTTTTGCAGCCCCGCCATCGTTAATGAGCAAAGAGCCGTTTGATAGGCTAAATCGGGTGTATTATTTTCGCGGCTTAAATGCGCCAGAACGAACCGTGTCGTTCCGTTTTTCGCCAGAAACGCCAACTCTCCCGCGCATGCTTCGTTGGAAAGATGACCTCTATCCGACAAAATTCGCTGTTTGAGCGGGTAAGGATATGCGCCATTTTGCAGCATTCCCACATCGTGGTTCGATTCTAAAACGGCGAGGTCACAGCCGGAAAGACCCTGCTGCACCTCAGGGGAAATAAAGCCTAAATCCGTCGAGAATACAGCTATGCGACCGTCAGATGTGGTGACGCGATAGCCGTATCCTTCTGCGCAGTCGTGGGAAGTATGAAACGGCTTTATCTGCATTCCGGCGCATTCCATTCCCTCAAGCCCCACGACATCCGCTTCCACTTTTTGCAGACATCCCATTTTATCGAGCATACGCAGCGTCCCCTCAGACGCATACACTTTGATATGGTTGCGCGAAGCAAACACACGCAGCCCCTGAATATGATCCGAATGCTCGTGTGTAACAAAAATCGCTTTTACCGCCGTGACTGGGATGCCGCATTCATCGAGCATCACCGTAATTTGCCGCGCGCTGCGGCCGGCATCAATCAAAATTCCGGCGTCTTTTCCGCCTATGTAGTAGCTGTTTCCGCTGCTTCCACTGAATAATGTACAAAGCCTTGCCAAATTGTAACCTCCAAAAGAGGGAGGGGATTCTCGTCCCCTCCCCTGCTTCTCTTTACACTGCCTGTGCTACCGAAGGCTTTTCTTGCTCTTGCACACGGCGAATGTCGGCGCCCAGCGCTCGAAATTTGCCTTCTACATCTTCATACCCGCGCTCTATATGCTGAATATCTTCCACACTGCTCACGCCGCTGGCACACATGGCGGCAATGAGCATAGCGGCTCCCGCCCGCAGATCCGTCGCCTTGACGGGAGCCGCCGTGAGGTGTTCGACTCCTTCGACCACGGCCACCTTTCCGTCTACAGAAATCTGCGCGCCCATACGTTTGAGCTCTTCTACATAGCGGAACCGGTTATCCCAGATACCTTCATTAATGATGCTCGTCCCCTTCGCGATGGAAAGCAATACGGCAATCTGCGGCTGCATATCGGTCGGAAAACCCGGATGCGGCATCGTTTTAATATTGCACTTATTCAGCGGCCTTGTGCGCCGCACCCGCACCGCATCGTCATATTCCTCTACCTCTACACCCATTTCTTCGAGCTTAGCCGAAATGGATTCCAGATGCTTCGGAATCACATTCTTCACTAATACATCGCCGCCTGTTGCGGCAGCGGCAGCCATATACGTTCCGGCTTCGATCTGATCCGGTATGATCGAATAGGTGCAGCCATGCAGGTGCTCTACACCCTTAATTTTAATAACATCGGTACCTGCACCGCGCACATCAGCACCCATTGTATTCAAAAAGTTCGCTAAATCGACAATATGCGGTTCTTTTGCCGCGTTTTCGATGACAGTTGTCCCCTTAGCGCGTACAGCTGCCAGCATAGTATTAACCGTCGCTCCCACTGTGACAACGTCCATATAGATATTATTCCCAACCAGTTCGTCACAGTACACGTCCACCATTCCGCTTTCCAGCTTATAAGACGCACCCAGCGCGCTGAATCCCTTTAGATGCTGATCAATCGGGCGCACCCCAAAATCACAGCCCCCCGGCATTGTCACAACCGCATGGGAAAAACGTCCCAAAAGCGCTCCCAACAGATAATATGAGGCCCGCATATGCCGTGCCAGTTCGTACGACGCCACATACGAGCGGATCGGCCGCGGATCTATCTCCAATGTAGATTTGTTCACGCTGCGGATTTCCGCTCCTAAATCATATAACATTCTCGTTATTGCGGTAACATCTGTAATATTAGGAACATTCTCTATTCGGCAAACACCTTCGGACAGAATCACTGCCGGAATAATCGCAATCGCTGCATTCTTCGCTCCGCTGATCGATACTTCGCCTGTCAGGCGGTTTCCCCCGGTAATCACAAATTTATCCAATGCAGTACGCTCCAATCGTCAAATTCAATTTATCAAAAGAAACAGCGCCTGGTAAAAACGCGGACGCTGAAAAAATCATAAGTGTAGAATCATTTTCCATTTTTTCACAAACGGCGCAAATATGATCCTTGCACGCTTAGTTTGTGTTCTTATTGATAATAATACACGAACGAAAGAAAGTCAATATCTAACAAAAAAAAGCTCTGCAATTTGTAGGATTCAGAGGAATAGCTTTCCAATTCTTCTATTTTATATTATTAAAAACATCCAAATACACCGAGAGGGCAGGCTGAGCCTGCCCTCAAATTTTCCTTCACCCTCTGCTGGGGGCTTCTGCGAGTAAAAAGCGGAATCTGCCGTCGAGCTAGAAAGCAAAAAGCATGGGGAACAGGGGCTAAAGCGCCGTTTTACCGGAGGCTCTCATGGGCTGACATAGTTGAGGGGATTAACCCTAGAGCCATTTACAATCACCTCAAAATGCAGATGATTGCCGGTGCTGTCACCGGTGCTACCTACCAGCGCGATCGGCTGGCCTTTAGCCACTTTTTGACCGGATTCCACCAGAATGCGGCTTGCGTGTGCATACATCGTTTTCATACCATTGCCGTGATCAATCTCTACGTGGTTACCGTATCCTACGTTGCTGTACCGCACATAAGAGACTGTTCCGCTGTCGGCTGCCACAATCGTCTTTCCATAGGAGTTTCCATTAGAAATGTCGATGCCGTTATGCATGGTGCCCCAGCGCCACTCAAACAGGCTCGAAATACGGTGAATCTCCGGCACGGGCCAGATGATCTCCCCTGTGCCTACGCCGGAGAGCACCGGACGTTTCTTCGTGCCTACGACCACTATTTTGTCCACAGGCTCTTCGATTGTTGTCCGGCTGACAGATTCCCGCGAGACTTCTGTCCCGTCTACATAGACTACCTTATCGACACACTGCGCAAGGCCGTTCTCTCCTTCTTGAATTACTTGCGAATAATCCGTATATTCATTTTCGTCGCGCTCGGTAACGGTACTATACGCGATTTCGGATTCATATGTCTCCTCTTTCGTTACCTCAACGCTTAAAAAAGCCTTCTGTGTTTTCACCGTCAGTTCATCGCCCACTGTGAGAAGATCTCCCACTTCCCCGCCGTTCATACCATCAAGCTCGGTAAGCGACAAATCAAATTTTTGGGCGATGGACGTAGCCGTATCACCAAGCTGTACGGTATAGACGGCATTTTCCGGCGTTTCTCCCTGTAAAACATTGTTGATGGTCTCTGCCGGAACGATGCTTCCTGTAGGAAACAATCCTGTGATAGTCTGTACGTTTTGCACAAACTTCGCCTGTGCCGTTTTATCGCCGCCACACGCTGTATTGAGCAGATTTTGCAAAATGAAGTTCAGATCGGCGCTGCTTCTGACAGCACCGAGCAAATTGCCGTCCACATAAAGACCTGTGGCTTCTTCCACGATATCGTCAGAGCCACGGATCATCAAATCACACAAATCTGTTGCGGCCGTATATCTCTCTCCGTCCGTAACAGCAAGCCGGAACGATGGCGTCATCGTTACGCCCGTTTTCTCGTTACCTTCATAGACCATACGGCCGTTGAACATCTCTACGGCCGTTTCATACACGGTTTCACTTTGTATCACACCGGCACTTTGACCGTTGTACATAAGGTTCAGTCCAAAATCAAGTCCCTGCCAATACAGTATAGTCTGCCCTAACAGCCCTATGCAAATCACAGGAGCCGCTATATTTATCACCCCACACAAGAGACGTTTGTGGTTGTGTGCGCCCTTTTTGGCAAAGTGAAAAATTTCTACCGGCGGACGACGCCGCCCCTCTTTCTTCGCCCTATGGAATCGCTCGGCTTCACGGCGGAAGCTGCCGCATAGAGAGGTTATATCAAATACAAGGCGATCAATTCGGCGCTTGAGGTATCGATTATAAAGCGCCGCTACCATGTTCTTTACCGGACGGAAAAAGATCGCTGCGCGCCGTACAAATCGCTTAACAACCCGCACCGTTTGGATCCCCAGAATATATAGAAAATCAAGCGTCTCCTTTTTAAAACGGATACGTTTTTTTTCGTTTGCTTCTATCATAAAACCATTGCCTTTCTAACCGCAGCGCCGAACAAACTTTGGATCTGCGCTTAAAGGTTACAAGAATGTAATATTTATGATAATACAAAATCCCCCTCTTTTCAAGTACATTTTGTGAACATTCCTTCTTTTGGCCATTTTTCCCTCCCTTCTTCTCCAAAAAAAACCTTTTTGTATCTACAAAAAAATCCCCGGGCAGGTTACCCGGGGATTCGTCAGTTATGCTCTATTTTCTCTATAAACACGCAGCATAAAAATCAGGTAGCATATTGGAGGTTTTCCGGCTTCCAACCAGAAATAACCGGCAGAAACGCTTCGGCTTCGCGCTTGGCGCCTGCCAAATCGTGCTCGAGATAATTGCCGCACTCCGCCGCTGTTGTACCGGGAACCGTTCCTTCATAGGCCGCGATTTGGCGGAAAATTTCTTGTATCAGTACGATTGCATCTTCATGCGAAACATTTCTAAGCAAAAAATAAAATCCTGTGCGGCAACCCATCGGCCCGAAATAGATCACCTGATCTTTCCACCGGGAGTTGCGGGCAAACGTTGCAAACAGGTGCTCGATGGTGTGCATAGCCGCGTTCTCTAAAAAGGGGGGGCGGTTGGGGGTACGCATACGAATATCGTATGTTACGATGTCTCCATCGATACGGGAAAGATAGATTCCCGGTGTAAGTTTATTATGATCCACACAAAAACTGGCAATTCTTTCCATGGTGCTTCCTCGCAATTCTAAAAATCTGTGAGCCAAATCCACAGGGAAGGCTCGCTCAAAATTTGAAATTAAAATGGAATATCCTGTGTAATTTCTAAAGGATTTTCGCCCGCAAAATATCCTTCAATCATTTTCATCGCATCTGCAACGGCCATTTCAAACAAATCGAAAAAGGTTTCACGGTGTGTCTGACCTTTATGCTCCCACGAATTGTGGAGTGTATTAGCATAGTCCCAATTTCCTGTTTCGACAGCCGGACGAAGCAAACAGGACGCTGTATGCGGCTTTCCTGTCATATTCTCTATTTTTCTAAGCACTCGGCGTTTCATGGTAGTTCTGTCGTTGAGATAGCGCAGCGCTCTGCGAGCGTCTTCTGTCGTTTGAAATACGGCTGGCCTTCCCACAGAGACGCCAAACATCTGCCCTAGGACAAAATCGTACATACTTGCCACCATACTCTGCACGCCGCTGTTTTCAGGCAGAGCTGTACGCAGGTCGAAATCCACGGGCAGCTCATTGCGCTCGTATCGAAGCATAATCACATCCAGCTGCGATTCAATCTCATTATGAAACACTGTAAGGCTTTGATGAGGATGCAGTTCCAGCAGCTTTTGGGCTGATGCAAGGATGAATGGGTGCGCAGTGCGATCTAAGCTGTAGTGACAAAAAAATCCACACATATACGACTGCGACAGTCCCCCGCCTGATGTGGCATATTCTTTCAGGGCCGCTATCGTTTGAGATGGCAGCGCTTTATGCAGCCTGCTTCCGTATTCACTCAGGCTTCCTCCCCTCCACCATGGAAGAGCCCGGTGAAAAAAGAAGAAATCGGGTCCTTGGGCACCCCAGTAAAATGCATCGCCATCCAAATTTTGCTGAAGTCCCTTCTTCCGAATTTCTTCCATCACTCGCTCGGCTAACAGATAATGTGTCATCAGCGCAGGCATAAAATAGTTCCCCCCTTTGTCCGATGTGTCATGAAAGAATCCCCCTGAAAACGGCAGAATTCAGGCTTTTCTTGTTAGTGGTATTATATAACAAATTTTGATGGAAATCAAGGCAGGCTAAGCCTACATGTAACGTCGATTCGCTCCCTCCGGTCGCTGAAATGCCG
>CALWIX010000140.1 GCA_944380825.1 uncultured Clostridia bacterium
AGCACATCATTGCCCCCGCGCTGGCGGATTCCAAACTGGAAACGCATCGATTCCGGCGTCTCGTCCGGTTTTTCGAGCGTACTCTCCAAACGTTCAATCGCCTTCAGCTTGCTTTCTGCTGTGCGTATGTTTTTCTCACGGTTCCATTGGCGCTGCTGAGCTACAACGCCCTCCAGCCGTGCGATTTCGCGGCGGGTATTATCATATTTGCGCTGCATGGTCAAGTCGTTTTCGGCTTTAAGCATAAGGTAGTTGGAGTAATTTCCCTTATAAGCGGTAAGCCGGTGATTCTGCAGCTCGAAGGTGCGGTTTGTCACACGGTCGAGGAAGTAACGATCGTGAGAAATTACGATGTATGCGCCGCTATAAGAGCGCAAAAAGTCTTCCAGCCACTCTACGGAAGGAATATCGAGGTGGTTGGTCGGTTCATCAAGAAGTAAAAGATTTGCGCCGCACAGAAGCATTTTGGCAAGCTGCAGTTTTGCTTTCTGGCCGCCGCTGAGCACGCCGACCGTCTGTCCCATTTGTTCATCAGAAAAGCCAAGGCCCAAAAGGGCAGAACGAGCCCTTGCTCGACAAGTAAGGCCGCCGTGCGCCACAAGGTAATCGTTAAGGTACGTTTGCCGCTCAATAAGCTTGTCCATATTCTGCGGATGAGTCTGCAGCTGCTGTGTGATATATTCCAGTTCTTTCTCCTTATCAAGCAGATCCGAAAAAACGGTGAGAACCTCCGCATAGGCGCAGCTATCTAAATCACGGCATACATGCTGTTCCATATAGCCAAGCAAAACGTCCTTGGCGCGGTATATATCTCCTTCGTCGTAAGGAAGTTCGCCGGTGAGCATTTTAAAAAGCGTGGTTTTTCCGCTGCCATTTACGCCGACAAGTCCCACGCGATCGTTTTCTTGAATCTCAAAGGATGCGCCTGCCAGCACAACGTCCGTACCAAAGGACTTACTGAGATTACTTGCGCCGAGAAGTGCCATAAAAACGCGTTCTCCTTTATGTAAGGTGAGCCCGCATAGCAGCGGGCGGTAGTATCTTATCTATTATAATAAAATCAAAAGATAAAAACAAGCCCCCGGTTATAGATACTTCTTGAGTTGTTCAACACTTTTTTCTTCAAAGTTAATAAAATCTTCGGCCAAACGGCGAGCGCCGGCATCGGATTCTCCGAGATCGCTTATTTTTTTTGTCATGTCCACAATTCCCATGGTAGTACCGTTGATGAGCATTTCCGCTAGATGTTCCTGGCTCGAATCCATCAAGGCATTCATCTGTACCGAGCCCCACAGCATGGCTTTTTTCATCCCGTCATGGGTTTGAGGGATAGAACCCTTTGCGGCAAGCATCTCTTCTGCGCGGGAGACAAATTTTTGATACCCCGCCTCCTCACGGCGGATCTCCTTTTTTAGCCGTGCGTCCTCAATTTTAGGAGCTACGGCGCGTATCCCTTCTAATCCCATCTGTGTAGCCCGATAAATTTCTTCTAAAAGATTTTCGTTTTGATGCTCCATACGGATCCTCCTAAGTTGAAATTTTCCCGCAAAGTAAAACGGGAAATGCTAAAATTAGTATGCGTCCGTTTTTTTAAAATATAAAAAGGAAAGATTGGATACGCTGTCGTGAGATTCTGCAATGGTTTATAAAATAAGCTTTTGAAAAATATTCTAAAAAATTTTTTTGTCTACTTGACAAAGAGTACAGGAGCGTGTATACTCAAATTGTACTAATTGATATAATACAGTTACTACACTGGAAAGGAGGGGCAGTATGTTTTCCTTGGATTACAAAAGCCGCCTTCCGATTTACGAACAGCTCAGGCAGACCATCACGCGGATGGCGGCGGTGGGAGCGTTGGCCCCGGGGGAACAGCTTCCGTCGGTGCGGGCGCTGGCGCAAGAGCTGGGAGTGAATCCGAATACGGTGCAGAAAGCGTACCAGATTTTGGAACATGACGGCCTTTTGGTTTCTATGCCGGGGAAGGGGTCGTTTGTGTCAGAGGATGTCACTGTAGCGCAGCGCCAGCGAGAGGAAGCACTGCAGCAGCTTCGGGAGGCTGCTCACAGCGCTCTGAAATGCGGCGTAGCTGAAAAGGACGCCCTTGGGTGCGTATCGGAAATTTTCCGGGGAGGGAACGAGAATGATTGAAATTAGAAGTCTGACGAAAAAATTCGGAAACTTTACGGCGCTCGATTCTATCAGCTTTTCGGTCGGAGACGGTTCTATTTTTGGACTGGTTGGTTCCAATGGCGCCGGAAAATCGACGCTGCTGCGTACTATCGCCGGCGTATTCCGACCTGATGGCGGCGAGGTACTCATCGATGGTCTGAAACCCTTTGAGAACAGCGCGGTGAAAGGACGCTGCATGTTTATCTCCGATTATCCGTACTTTTTCCGTCAGTCTACCCTGAGCGATATGGCCGATTTTTACCGGCGGATTTATCCCTCATGGAACGAAAATCGATTTGAACAGCTTTGTGGAATCTTTCCCATTGAACGTAAGAAAAAAATTATTGAGATGAGCAAGGGAATGCAGCGTCAGGCCGCGCTTATCTGTGCGCTTTCTACGGAACCGGAATACCTGATGATGGACGAAATTTTCGACGGCCTCGATCCGGTGATCCGTCAGCTTCTCAAACGGATTGTGTCCGGAGAGGTGTCAGATCGAAACATGACCGTTTTAATCGCTTCGCACAATCTGCGAGAGCTGGAGGATCTGTGTGATCATGTCGGCTTGCTGCATCGGGGCGGCATCCTGTTTGAGCGGGAACTCGACGCCCTAAAGCTGGGTATTCAAAAAGTGCAGGCTGTGCTGCGTCCTATGCCAAGACCCGAAGAACTGGGACTGGATCTTGTCACCTGTCAGATCCGTGGTTCCCTCATCGAGTTGGTGGCCCGCGGAACGCAAGAAGAAATCCTCGCGCGGCTGGATCGGTTCCATCCCACCTTTGTCGAGGCTCTCCCGCTGACGCTGGAGGAAGTATTTATTAATGAAATGGAGGCGGCTGGATATGACATCGACAACATCCTCGTTTAAAACAGGATTTGCCGAAGGAAAGGCGATCTTTTTCTGGAGTCTGCGCCGCGGCCGCGGAATTCTCGTGCTCAACGCAACTCTGCAGTTTCTTCTGTTCCCCTTTTTAACGTTCCTCGTGGTACAAGGAGGACGCAGGGAATATCAAGAAAATTCTTACCAGCAGGAGCGATATACGCTGGAGGAATATTTGTATAATAGTTTCTGTTCTAAGTCGCAGGCAGTATTTTATGGATCTTTACTGGTGGGTATCGCATTGTGCTTTATCCTGTGTGCGTTTCTGTTCGGCTATCTTCACCAGAAACGCAGCGTTGATTTGATGCACGCACTGCCGGTGGGACGAGTGCCGATGGCGCTTGGAAAGTTCTGTGCAGGGCTTGTGATCCTGTGGCTTCCTATACTTATTTGCTTTTTGCTGGATCTTCTTCTGACAGTTGTGATGGGCGTGGCTGGTGCGCCGAGCTTTGTGCCGTTCCTCATAGGAAAGATGCTTCCATCCCTTGGGTGGAATATGGCGACGCTCTTTACCTGCCTAGCTGTTTTCCTGTTTTTTGCAGTGTGCTGCGGCACGTTGCTCGATACGATGATCTCCGTTATAGCAGTTAATGTTTTTTATCCCATGCTGTTGATGTTTGTCTGGACAAATGTGGCGGAACAGATCCCCGGTTTTTCTACGGATTATTTAGGTACAGGAGGTCCGCTGGACATTTTGATCCAAATTGGCTCTCCCTTATTTGCGGGCTTTATCACGCCGTGGATGATGACGTCGAGGCTGCTGGGCAACAGTCTTTTGATGTTGGCGGTGGGAATTGTTCTTGTAATTGCTTCTTGTCTGCTGTACCGGTATCGCAAAAGTGAGTGTGCCGAAAGCGGATTTGCGTTTCCGCTGCCCAAATATATCATCTGTTTTGTGGCGACGGCAGCTTCCGCTCTGCTAGCGGGACAGGTGTTCCAGTATATAAACGATACGGTGGTAAGTTATCTTGCGGGACTTGTTATTGGATCTCTGCTGGCGCATAGTATTGCCGAGGCTATTTACTCCCGTGGTTTCCGCGGTCTGCCAAAGAGCTTTAAGGCTTACGGTGTGTTCGCTGTAGTATTTCTGATAGGTTACGCCAGTGTAGCAACAGGGTTGTATGGCTATGATACAAGAGTGCCTCGAGCGGATCAGGTGGAAAGTGTGGAAGTGTATATCCCCACACAATACTTGAGCCAAGGATACAGCGGAGACGTCTTTAGTTTTAACGTGCAGAAAGTGGAGATGGATCCTGATGGAATGGGCTATACGTCGACAAAATCGTTGGTTGATTTGAAGCATATTTTGCGTGATACGGAAAGCATCGAAAAGACGATTGCCTTCCATCAGGCGGTGATAGATCAGTACCGGCAGGATCTCTATCCCTACCTGCGTCCCCAGAGCCGCTATTATAAAGATATTACGCTTATCTATCACATGAAGGATGGCAGCGAGATGAAGCGTGTTTTCTCCAGCCGAATTTATGAAGAGCCGGATGGCGATACGGAAGCGGAACTTCGCCTAGTGGATCTGTTTAATGTGCACGAATACCGCACCTGCGGAAACTATCTGTATTATCTGGAGCCAGATAGCATTGCCGACATTTATGTGGAGTTTCCCCATACGGAAACCGCTGTTTCCGCCCCCGTGATAGGAGAAAGTGGTGCGACGGCACAGGAGATAGAATCACAGACTGTCGAACTTACTCTCTCCCATGAGCAGAAAGAAGAGCTGCTTGCAGCGATTCGGCAGGATATCGATGAGATGCATGTGACGCAGGTGGAACCGCTGTATTATTTGGATGAGCCAAAAGTTTCCATCGACTGTATGGAACCGTTTATTCCACAGGGAGAGGCTTTGAAAGAGCTCTTGGGGGATAATTATACCCCAGGGTCGAGGGTGATTTTTTCAGAAACGATGTATTTTTCGCTAGGCGGGAATTACCCGCATACGACAGCTGTAATGGAATCGATACTGGAGGAGTATCGTTGACAGAAAGCGTTTCCACCATTTTTTGAAATACGGGACGCTTTGTGTTCTCTTGGAAGAGGAAAAAGGAAAACAAAATCCGGGGGGCTGTTGGGAGCAGCCCCCCATTAAACTTTATTGTTTAATAGTATGAATGTTTCCCAAGATTATCATGAATTTCCAATCCGATATCACTTCCAACCGGAACACTCATAAGTGTTACTTGCAAATATTCACCTGTCCATAACGCAGTGCGGTAGTTAGAGTTCATTTTTGCCAAACAGTCAATATTTACAACAAACGGCTCTGGTCCGCAATCCTTTATTTCCTGATTACGATTATCGCATATATTTTGATTCATTTTCTGCACCTCTTGGTATAAAAGTTTTAAAATATGAGGAGTGTGTCGTGTAAAATAAGCTTATAAATGCAAGTTAAGCATCGCCTGCAACTCGTTGTAGAAAGCTAGATTGTAGGCGATGCTGTTTGTTATAAGACAGTAATTACCGAATCACAGCATTTGTAATCGGTGTCAATATTATGAGCGATAGGATTGGACAAAATATCCGGTGCTGCTGAAAGTGCAAGTGTTACCTTTAGTGACCCATCACAATCGATACGATTTATATCGATTTGTTTGTTTGAACTTGTAACACCCATGGTGTTGCCTCCTAATGATAAACTTGAAAGGAAATAAATTCCCTGTTTTATCTTATGCCATAGATGTAATAACGGACACTATTTCTATGTATGATTAGGCCAAAAGATTAGAAAATGTCTTTATCAAATTTTAAAAAGAAAATAAGTAATTTGTTGATACTTCCTATATGAGAAAAAATAAATTTTTCAAAAGGAAAATTACTTTTTAACTTATTTTATACAAATATAACTTGCTTCTTTTTACATCTTTTAGCTTAGTTCAATACAATAAGTTTTTTATATTGTTTCCCAGAATTAAATATAGTCCGATATAGAACAAAAATTATAAAATGCTGCAAGAGGAGTATAGAATCTAAAAACTAAGGAAGTAGGGTAACGTTTTAATATTTTTTAAAATGTAAATAACAGTAATAAATTACCTATCTATTTAACCTATTAAAAATAAATAGAATTGCGTGAATACTAAATAAAATAACTTTGACAGAAAAATAGGTACATTACATAGTAAAAAAGAATAAACTTAAAATGATAAA
>CALWIX010000141.1 GCA_944380825.1 uncultured Clostridia bacterium
TCGGTGCGCATGAAATAATTGAGCAAATTCCTTCTCTAGCCAACCATCTTCAGCAGGCAGCGGCGGGAATGATGGTCCATCTTGTGGGTGCGCAGGCGCTCGATAAGAACATTGATTCTCTTGGTCAGGATAGCTACCTGAACCTCAGCCGAGCCGGTGTCGCCCTCGTGCAGGGCATACTCCTTAATAATCGCATTCTTTTCTTCTTTCAGCATAAAACTTTCCACCTTTTTTTAAAATTTTGCCCGCATTCGCAGAACTGGGCGGGTGAAAATCCCCACACAGGGCGTATCCCCGGATCCGCGCAAGGGGCAGACTACACTTGATTATAGCACGCAGCACTTGTTTTGTAAACACAAAATTCGCACGAATACATCTTTTTTTCACTGCGTATGCAAAAAGGCTGGAAATACTGGAAAAATCAGGGGAGAAACGAGAGAAAATACCGATGGAACGCGGTCGAATCGGTAAGCTCGGGGTGAAACGCCGTGGCGAGCATATGGCCCTGCCGCACCGCCGTAATGCGGCCGTTCGTTTGGCATAGAATACGACCGTCCCCCCAAACGCGCTGTGCCTGCGGCGCGCGGATAAATGTTAGCGTAAGCGGATCCGGCGAGACTTCGGGGACGATCTGCGTTGTGGAAAAGCTTTCCGACTGCCGTCCGTAAGCGTTGCGGCGCACCGAAACATCCATCACGCCCAGCGGCGCCGCCGCGCCGTCGACCTCTTTTGCAAGAAGGATCATCCCGGCACAAGTGCCCCAAACGGGCATTCCCTCTAAAATGCGGCGGCGGATAGGCTCTTCCAGATCGAACGTTCGCAGCAATGTACGCAGCGTAGTGCTCTCGCCTCCGGGCAGGATCAAGGCCTCGGCGCGTGCCAGTTCCTCCCTTGTGCGCACAGGAAAACCTTCGGCTCCTTCGGTGCGTGCCAAGCAGTCGAGATGTTCCCGCACCGACCCCTGCAGTGCCAGCACGCCGATCTTTTTATCCGCCATCTTACCAGCCCCTCTCGGCCATGCGCTGCTGCGGCGGAATCTGGCTCAGTTCGATGCCGGACATAGCTTCTCCCAGCCCCTCGCTCACCTGCGCCAGCACCTGCGCGTCGTCGAAAAACGCCGCCGCCTTGACGATGGCGCGAGCCCTGCGCGCCGGATCCTCCGATTTAAAAATGCCGGATCCCACGAATACGCCGTCACAGCCAAGCTGCATCATCAGCGCTGCATCGGCTGGAGTGGCGATTCCGCCGGCCGCAAAGTTCACGACAGGCAGCCGCCCCAGCTCGGCCGTCTGCTCCACAAGATCCAGCGGCGCGGCGATCTCTTTGGCGAAAGCGGCCAGTTCTTCGCGGTGCATCCCCTGCAGGCGGCGGATCTCCTCGTTCATGGTGCGCATGTGGCGCACAGCCTCCACCACGTTGCCGGTGCCGGCCTCGCCCTTGGTGCGGATCATCGAAGCGCCCTCAGCGATCCGGCGCAGCGCTTCGCCCAGATTGCGCGCACCGCACACAAAGGGGACGCGAAACGCCTTTTTGTCGATGTGGTAGCGGTCGTCGGCCGGGGTGAGCACCTCGCTTTCGTCGATGTAGTCGATGTCGAGTGCCTGGAGAATCTGCGCTTCTACAATATGGCCGATACGCGCCTTCGCCATCACGGGGATAGAGACGGCGTTTTGAATCTCCCGGATCATTTTCGGGTCGCTCATGCGCGCCACGCCGCCCTGTTTGCGAATGTCGGCAGGCACGCGCTCGAGTGCCATCACCGCCACGGCGCCGGCCTCTTCGGCAATTTTAGCCTGCTGTGTGTTCGTGACGTCCATAATTACGCCGCCCTTGAGCATTTGGGCAAGATTTCGATTCAGTTCCGTTCTTTCTTGTGCCATAAAAATCCTTCTTTCTTACGCGGGGCTTGACGCGCCCGAATGGATTGAGTATGATTATAGTTGATTTCTGGCATGATGAAAACGGCCAGTTTTAAAATATTTTATAGGGTCAGATGAAAGATGGAACCGTTTACCTTCCGTTTACAGCCACAGGGGGGAAAGCCCCTTTACGAACAGATTTACGAATATATTGCCGGCGAACTGCGGACAGGCCGTCTGCGCGCCGGAGAAAAATTGCCCTCTAAGCGCGTGCTGGCGGCGCATCTGCACGTCAGCCGCAATACGGTCGAGACGGCCTACGGCATGCTTGCGGCCGAAGGCTATGTGAGGGCTGTGCCCAAAAGCGGCTTCTATGCGCTGGCTGTGGAGCGCCCCACGTCTGCTCCCAGCCGACAAACAACCGCGACCGATGTGCCGCCGCCCGCCTTGGAGACGTATCTTTACGATTTTCGTACCGATACGGTGGATACCTCCGCCTTTCCCTATGCCACATGGACGAAGCTTTCCCGGGAAATTATGGCCGACGGCGCGCGGCTTCTGGGGCGCGGCGACCCTCAGGGCGATCTGCCGCTGCGCCGCGCCATCGCGAAATATCTGCACGAATTCCGCGGCGTAAACTGTTCGGCGGCACAAATCGTGGTGGGCGCGGGGATCGAATACCTCATTGGCCTGACGGCGCAGCTGCTTCAGGGAATGGGCGCCGTCGCGCTGGAGAACCCCGGGTATAAGCGCACCGGGCAGATTATCTGCAACAGCGGCGGCAGCGTTGTCTATCTCCCAATGGATGATGCGGGACTGCGGGCGGACAGGCTGCCGGAATCGGGCGTGTGCGCCGTATACATCACGCCGTCGCACCAATTTCCGACCGGGATCGTCATGCCGATTGGCAGGCGTATGGAACTTTTGGGGTGGGCCTGCCGCGCCCCGGGGCGCTATATCATCGAAGACGATTACGACAGCGAGTTCCGTTATGCCGGCCGGCCTATCCCGGCGCTTCAGGGGCTGGATTCCCACGGCTGCGTAATCTATCTGGGTACTTTTTCTAAATGTATCGCGCCCTCCATCCGCGTGGCCTATCTCGTCCTTCCCGCTCCGTTGCTCGTGCGCTGGCGGGAAAAATTCGGGGCATATTCTTCCACCGTTTCCCGCTTTGAACAGCAAACGCTGGCGCGGTTTCTCTCCGAAGGTCATTTTGGCCGCCATCTCAACCGCACGCGGCTCGTCTACCGCAGGCAGCGAACCCAGCTTTTGCAGGCGCTTTCCCGGGAGGGGATCCCCTTTGAGGTTCCCGGAGGAAGGGCGGGGGTGCATCTTTTGCTGCGCGTAAAAAACGGCATGCAGCAGGCAGAGCTTGTCCGCCGAGCGGCGGCGTGCGGGGTACGCGTATACGGCCTTTCGGAATATTGTGTGCAGCCGGTCGAAAACCTTCCGAAAGATGCGGTCGTCCTCGGGTATGCGGGATTTTCAGCCGCCGATTTCGACAGGGCCGCAGCGCTTTTGGGGCGGGCGTGGAAAGTGCATTCAAAGACAAGTGATACAAGCGTAGATTTCCCCTCTTCCGGCGAATGATCCATAAAAGTGTCCTATTGTGAAACAAGGAGAGGACGAGGGCTTGACGCGAAGTTCTCGATGAGGATATACTAAATTTGTTTGATAGAATTTTCGGGCGGCGCTTTTGCTGCGCGAAGGGGAGAAGGTGTTTGGAATGATAAATGTAAGCGACTGCTACACACTTTCCAATGGAGTCAAGATTCCCTGCGTAGGGCTGGGAACATGGAAGGGCGACTGGCAGACGCCCGATACCGGCGAAGTGGCAAGGGCCGTGTGCGCGGCGGTGGAAGCAGGCTTTCGCCATATTGACACGGCGTCGTGCTATCTCACGGAAGAAGGAGTGGGGCTGGGCGTTAAGGAGTGCGGAATAAACCGCAGCGAACTTTTTGTAACGACCAAACTGTGGAACGATGTGCGCGGCTACCGAGAGACGATCGACGCGTTCCATGCATCGATGAAGAAGCTGGGATTAAAGTATTTGGATCTGTATCTTATCCATTGGCCAAATCCAGCGGCGTTTCGCGATCATTGGCAGGAATATAATGCCGAAACGTGGCGTGCGTTTGAAGATTTGTATAAGGCGGGAGATATCCGCGCCATCGGCGTGAGCAATTTTTATCCCCACCATTTGGACGCGCTGATGAAGACGGCGCAGGTGGCCCCTATGGTCAATCAAATAAGGCTGCATCCCGGGTGTGCAACGGACGAAATTGTGCAGGACTGCCGCAGGCGTGGGATCCTTTTGGAGGGGTACAGCCCATTGGGAACGGGAAATCTTCTGCAAAATCCCGAAATTTTGCGCATCGCCGAAAAATACGGGAAATCTGCCGCCCAGATCTGCCTGCGCTGGAGCGTGCAAAGGGAGTTTATCCCTCTGCCGAAATCGGTGACGCCCCAGAGAATCCAGCAAAACGCCGCCATTTTTGATTTTGAGATTTCAGAGCAGGATATGGAGATCCTCACAAATTTGCAAGGGGAACTCGGTACACAGATAAATCAAGATAATGCGAATTTTTAAAAATATTTACGGTTTTGCCGCCTAAAAAGCGGAATTATAGAAAGACAAAGCCCCCGCGAAAAATCGCCAAAAGGCCCTTTCCCCCAATAGGGGTGGGCGGGGGAGAAACTGCTTCTACGGGGAGGAATTTATAATGAGGAAGAGTTTAACAGATAGCTACACACTTGCCAACGGGGTAAAAATTCCCTGTGTCGGTTTTGGCACATGGCAGGCTCCCGATGGAGAGATTGCCGCTTCGTCGGTAAAAGCTGCCATACAGGCCGGGTATCGCCATATCGATACCGCCGCTGCATATCAAAACGAGGAGAGCGTCGGACGCGGCATCCGCGAAAGCGGCGTGAATCGTCAGCAGCTGTTTGTAACGACGAAGCTGTGGAATTTGGTACGCGGCTATAAGGAGACGATCGACGCCTGCCATCAGTCCCTGAAAAAGCTAGGTCTCGATTATCTGGATTTGTATCTTATCCATTGGCCCAACCCCGCCCGTTTCCGCGACCATTGGCAGGAGTACAACGCCGAGACATGGCGTGCTTTCGAGAGCCTGTATAAGGCGGGGGATGTGCGTGCGATCGGCGTGAGCAATTTCCGCCAGCATCACCTTGACGAGCTTTCCAAAACAGCGGCGGAAACGCCCATGGTCAATCAAATCCGCCTGTGCCCCGGCGACATTATGCCGGACGTAGTGGAATATTGCCGCGCCCACGGTATGCTTTTGGAAGCGTACAGCCCGCTGGGCAACGGCAAAATCTTTAAGGTCCCCGAGGTGGCCCGTATGGCGGAGAAGTACGGTAAAACGGTAGCGCAGATCTGTCTGCGCTGGAGCTTGCAGATGGATTTCCTGCCTCTTCCTAAGTCGGTCACGCCCGGCCGGATTGAGGAAAACGCCCAGATTTTTGATTTCTCGCTCTCTGAGGAAGACGTGGAAATGCTTACCCGTTTGCAGGCGGATGTCGGCGGCGCCTCCGATCCGGATCTTGCCACGTTCTGACAGCAAAATTCCCGCACCCTTTTTTAAAATTTAACGCAAAAAAGGCAGGCCCGAAAAGGCCTGCCTTACTATAATTGCGTGCGGTATAGAACCTTCCGAAAACTGCGCTTTTGCAAAACCGGAAACTGCGTTTCCAAACGCGGCAAGGCTGCAAAGCGCGTTTTTTTATGGTCTAGAAAAAGGATAACACCGCTATAAATACACCACGGCGCCGTCCAACAGCCGCTAAAGTGCTGCGTATGAGAGGAAAAAATTTTTGTACGGCGACGCGGTCAAATAGTAGAAAGAAAACGTAAAAAAGCTTCGCGTCCTTCGGCGGTATCTTTGAAGACGCCGGCATTTTCAAGAATTTCAGAGAAAATGCGTCCTACATCCTGCCGGATGGCCTCGTGTATGCAGTCTGCGGGAATGTTCTGACTTTTGAGTTTATAATACCAATCGAAATGTGGGGCAAGAGCTTCTTCCTTTAACAAATCGGCTTCGTTTTCCGGATGTGCTAAGAAAAAGGCAACCTGCGCCAATTCCTGCTTTAAGCGGGCCGGAAGCACCGCCAGCCCCATAGCTTCGATAAGGCCGATATTTTCCTTTTTGATGTGATGGTATTGCGAATGGGGATGGAAAATCCCCAAAGGATGCTCCGCCGATGCGCGGTTGTTGCGCAGGATTAAGTCGAGCTCATACCTTCCGTTTCGGAACCGTGCAATGGGGGTGATGGTATTATGAGCAACGTTTCCTCCATTTCTTTGCGAAAAAGCGAGGATCTCGGCGCTCGGATCCGAATAAGCGCGCCAGCGGTCTAAGATCTTTTCCGCTAAATCGCAAAGCCTGTCGGGGTTAAGGCAGGAGAGCCGGATGGTCGAAAGCGGCCAATGTACAATACCGGCCTTCACGTCGCCAAAACCATCCAAAGAAACCGTGGCGGCAAGCGGCGCCTTTGCCATAGGAAATTCATACTGGCCGCCTTGATAGTGGTCGTGCGCGAGGATGGAGCCGCCTACGATGGGAAGATCCGCATTGGAGCCGATAAAATAATGAGGGAACTTTCCCACAAAATCCAAGAGCTTTTCAAAAGTAGCGCGGCAGATTTTCATAGGGATATGCTCTCGATTGAGCACGATACAGTGTTCGTTGTAATAAACATAGGGGGAATATTGCAAAAAGAACTCTTCTCCGCACAGATTCAAGGGGATCAAGCGAAGATTGCCGCGGGGCGCTTGGGTAAGCGTTCCCGAAAATCCTTCATTCTCGCGGCAAAGGGCGCATTTGGGGTAGCCGCAGGCAGGCTGGCTGCGCGCCGCCGCAATAGCCTTGGGATCCTTTTCCGGTTTGGAGAGATTGATTGTGATCACCAAATCGCCATATTTTGTCGGCGAGGTCCAAACCACGTCGCGCGCCACACGGTCGGTGCGGATATAGTGGCTGTCACGGCTGAAAGCATAGTAATAATCCGTAGCGGCCTTTTTATTGCGGGTGTAAAGCTGCCAGAATTTTTCGATTACGACCGAAGGGGGCGGCGTTAAACAGGCCATCAGCTCTGTGTCGAGCAAATCGCGGTATGTCACCGTGTTTTCGGAGAGCCTGCCGGTTTCTGCGGCCCAGTCGAGAATTTTTTCCAGGATCGGTGCGGCGCAATCCAGATCCTCGTCGGGGGCTTGCTGCGGCGAAAAATCCGAAAGCCCCAGCGTGTGCAGCACACGGTTTGTTACATACACACGGTCAGACTCGTCCACAAGCCTGTGCTTTACACCGAACTGTACAAGGCGTGTAATTTCCCAATCGATTGCGCTCATTTTCGGTCCTCCTCTAACAACGGCGTCCATGCGCCGATGTATCTGTTTAGGGACGTTTTTCTACAATAACGCCGCCTGTTTTAAAAATACTGTGCGCAGGAATAAATCCCCGCACACAGGAAAGCGGGTAAACGTTGCTCTCTGTGCCTATCACCGTACCGGGGTTGAGTACGCTGTTGCAGCCTACCTCTACAAAATCGCTTAAAATCGCGCCGAATTTCTTTAGGCCCGTCTCTATGCCGCCTTCCGGCCCGTGCACCACCACGAGCGTTTTATCGGATTTGACGTTAGATGTGATGGCTCCCGCGCCCATGTGCGATTTATACCCCAGAACGGAATCCCCCACATAGTTGTAATGAGGGACCTGCACGTTATCGAAAATAATCACGTTTTTCAGCTCTGTAGAATTGCCGATGACACAGCCTTCTCCCACTAAAATGTTGCCGCGCAGAAATGCTCCCGGGCGCACCTGTGTCTGCGCACCGATAATACACGGCCCCGTGATAGTGGCGCTGGGCGCGATAGAAGCGCTGTGAGCGATCCATACGTTCTCTCCGACGCGCTCAAACTCCTCTTCTGAAAGGGACTGCCCAATCTGCACGACGATCTGTCCGATTTGCGGCAGAATTTCCCAAGGATACGTCGTAGATTCCAGCCATTTGGCTGCGAGGGTGTGCTCCATGTGTGCAAACAGCGTTTTGGTTGTGAGTTTTTCTTGTACTGTCATTGTAGCAAGTCTCCTTTTTTAGCCGCCCTCCGTTTTGACGGCGACCTTATTTTTATTATATTTTTTCTTCCGGGGCAGGTAAATACCCGGATTTGCCATCTTTATGGATTATTGGTTCATTTTCAAAAACTGTTTTTGCAAAAAGCAAGTCTTTTTTGAGAGAAACCTCAGCGCCATAGTGGCTGCTGAAAAAGAAGTCGTCGAGGAATATATTAAAAAACGGGGTCATTTTAGAACCGATCCCGTCAGGATTCGGTTTGGAAAAAGAGAGAAGAAAAGAAGAAAATTCCGCGGTAACGCGTCCGGCGGCTATTTTTCCGTATTTCCATAAAGACATCTGCTCTGCGCCGTATCGCAGCGCAAGGGAAAACCATTGTGTTTCATCGTCCCAACAATGTATCTCAAAGCGCCTTGCACGGGACAGGCAAAATTTTAAAAGCGAGTACCAACGACTGAAATCCTCTTCGCTAAAAGTCAAAAATTCCATGCTGCTGTCTTCCGGAAGAAGCAGCTGAGGCTTCAAACGTTCTATTGTGCCGCAGAGATCAGTTTGCCATTTGTCCAACATAGAGATTATCCTTTCTGGGAAGTAGAACGCAGGGATAATTCCACAAAAAAGCTGTCCTCTTCTCCGCGCCATAGAGTGAGTGTGAGCGAAGAAGCGCCACAGGCGGCAGCCGGATCCTCCTCGGGCAGAGTCCATGCTTTTTGCAGTGCGTCATCCATAGCCGGAGGGGTAGGCATGGACTGTGTATTTAAAAAGGAATCGAGTTCATTGCTGGAAGAAATTGGCGTATACTTCCCAGACAAGACGGAGTCGAGATCCTGTATGCGGCCCAGTGCGTCCTGAAAATCCCAGTATTCCCACCGGATCCCCTGACAAATGTCCTGTGAAAAGCACATGGTCTGCCGGTAACCGGGCATGATAAGGGTGTATTCTTCCTCTGTACCGGATTGTGTATACTCCGCCGTACGAAAATCGAGGGCCTTTGAGACCTGTTGGAACGTTTGGCCCAAAAGCAGTTCCGCACCGTCAGAGGATCGGGCGAAAGGCTCTCCTTGTAAAAACAGGGAGACAGCCCCTGCGAGGAATCCAATAAATACCACGGCGAGGATTCCTTTTTTCAGTCCCTCCTGCCGAGAGATTTCCTTTTTTTCTTTTGGTTCCCATTTTTTCATTGAAAAACCTCCTAGTTGGGGTTTGGCCCCAAACCCCAGCAGGCAGGGCGCGGCCCTGTACCCATACCCAGTGGAAATTTTCTCTCAGGCCCGGAGACATTGTGGCCGTTGTCGGATGTGGGGAGTGGGTGGGAAAACGTTTTGTTTTCAGAGCAAATACTTTGGGTGGGGAAATCCGGAGTGCTGCGGGATTTTCCCGAATCTTCTTATCATTCTTCTATCTATTAGGATAGAGTGTCTCCACCTATCGGAATTTTGTAGGTCAGAGACCAATCTGTGTCAAGGCGTGTCATTTCCTTCTGTCTGACAGTATAAATTTAGTATAGCGGGAAAGCTGCGGTATTGCAAGAAAAATGGGCGCCAAAATAAATTTTTCCTTTGTGATAAAGTCACGGAAAAAGCCTGCTGCACAGGGTATACTGTAATCACAAAATGAAACAATAAACAGGGATGCAGCAAAGGCGGCGTCCCGATGAAAAGGAGCGATAGTTATGGCAGTTATCACATTGACAGAGCAAAATTTCGCGCAGGAGGTCCTTCATTCTGACAAGCCTGTTTTGGTGGATTTTTGGGCGTCTTGGTGCGGCCCGTGCCGTATGGTTTCGCCGATAGTGGATGAAATTGCAGAAGAACTCGAAGGCAAGGTAAAGGTAGGAAAAGTAAATGTCGATGAGCAAAGAGACCTTGCGCAGCAGTATGGCATTATGAGTATCCCGACGCTGCTTGTTATAAAAAATGGCGAGGTTGCCAACAGCGCCGTCGGTGTGCGCCCGAAGCAGGCTATCCTTGCGATGATCGACGAATAATCAAGCCACCGCCCCACATTTCTGCCCTTATAGAAAACATTTCCTAGTATGGTCAAAACACAAAAAACTTGTTGCATTTTTCAAAGAATATGGTACAATAAGGGTGTAATTTTATTGGAGGTGTTTTACCATGGCATATGTAATCAGCGATGAGTGCATTTCCTGCGGCGCTTGCGCGGCAGAGTGCCCGGTCGAGGCTATTTCTGAGGGAGACGGCAAGTACGTCATCAACCCGGAGCTGTGCACAGAGTGCGGTAGCTGCGCTTCTGTCTGCCCGGTTGGCGCACCGTCTCAGGGCTAATAGCATCGAAGAAGGTTTAAGGCGGAGCAGTCTTTTTAAGACGCTTCGCCTTGAATTTTTTAATGAAATTTTGAAAAAGAATTGATTTTTTGTCGTGCTTGTGGTATGCTGAATGCAGCGTAAGGTGTGACTAACCCAAATGCAAAACCATTTGGGTGTTTTTTCTCTCACAAAGTTAGCCAAAGCTAACTTTGCTGGTATAATACCTCCCTTGTTCCCTTTCCCGGTGGCCGCAAGAGAAAAAACGAGTGAAGTTATGCCTGGATACCGGCTTTCTGCCACAGGTGCAGCCGGCGTATAGGACGGCTGGCCTTCCGGTTTTCCGGATCTGCTTTTTCTTCCTTTCTTTCAAAAATTTTCTTGCTTGGGGCCTAAAAGCCTGAAAATACTTTCACCGTTGCCAAATGTTGCTGCAACGGTTTCTAACGTAAAAATTCTCCTCAGTGCTGGCAGAGAGAAGGTATCGAGCACGCCTGTAGGAGCGCCGCTATCAGCGGCGCTCCTTTTTTTATGATTATAGCAAGTAGGGGAGCGGTTCTTTTCTTTTAAACGGGCACGTCTAGTTTTGTGGTTGTCCGTTTAAAGGCAGCGTGAGAATGAGCGCATCTTCTGTGGGCAGGGAGTAGTAACGTTTGCGCACACCGACTTGCCGGAAGCCGAAGGATTCATACAAAGTGATCGCTGCGCGGTTGGAAGGCCGCACCTCCAGCGAGATAAACTCGTCCCCCTCACCGCGGGCATACTCGATAAGGCCGCGCAGCAAAGCCGAACCGGCTCCTTTTCGGCGGTGCTGGGGGAATACAGAGACGTTGTCTATGTAACATTCGCCGCAGGCGCAGTGCATTCCGGCATATCCGGCAAACGCCCCGTCGATCTCTGCTGCCAGAAACAGGGAGCAAGGATTGTTCATCGATTCTTCGAGCGCGCTGCGCGACCAAGGCTGCGAGAAGCAGATCCGTTCCAAAACGGCGGCCTCGTCTAAGTGCTGCGGTCCCATAGGAACAATCTTAATTTCCTCCATGTGCGCCATCCTCCTTAAGCTGTATCGCCAGAGAATCGAGCCGGGCGGCAAGGGCATCGCGGCAGGAGCGGTAAAGCTGCAAATTTCCGCCGTAAGGATCGGCAATGGAGAGAACGCGGATCTTTTCTGCCGGGAACCCCGCCTGTGTCAGTACGGCTGCATGCTGAGGACTCATTACAAGGATGAGATCCGCCCAAACGAGATCGGCCGCCGTTACGGGCCGAGAGCGATGAGCAGACAGATCTACCCCGATCTCCCGGCAGGCCTCTACAGCATTGGAAGAAGCAGGTTCCCCTGCCGCCGCGGCAAGGCCCGCGCTGCGTACCGACGCGGTCAATCCGTGTTTTTCGGCTTCTTTTTGAAAAATGGCGGCGGCCATGGGGCTGCGGCAGGTGTTACCCGTGCATAGAAAAAGAAGGTTCATACCATATTCCTCCGATAAATAAGAAAATCAAAGCCAATTTCCGTCTCTAAACGTTCGGCGTCGTGGAGCCGGGCGCTCCCCTGCACAGAAGTTTTCCAGTAGTAAGGGGTCATGGAGAACAGCGAATCGATCATAGCGCGATCCGTTAGAAGAAGCTTTCCGCGTACGGGAACACGTTCTTCTAAACAAAAACCCGGGTAGGCGACGTCCTTCTCCTCATTTTCATAAGGGCAGTCGTAGAGAAGTTCTTTTAGGCCATACAGATGGCGTTTCGATGGAACGGCATACAGCAGCGCTCCATTCGGTCGGAGTATCCGCAGAAGCTCTTGCGGCGCGATGGGGGCGAAAACATTGACAGCCAGATCGAACTCCTGCGCCGCCGCGGGGATATGATAACAGCTGGCCACCGCAAACTCGATTCCTTCATAGCGGCGGGCGGCAGCCTTTACCGCAAATTTAGAAATATCGAATCCGGCAAGCGCGGCGTGCGCCCCACAGCAGGCCAGATGCGATGCCAGACGGCCTGTATAGTAGCCCTCGCCGCAGCCGCAATCGAGGATCCGAACAGGATGGCCGATAGGGGAGATCAGCTGCGCAGCCAGAGAGTTCAGGGCGCTACTGAAGAGTTGATAGTACCCTGCGTCAAGAAAGGCGCGCCGTGCGGCGACCATCTGTTTATTGTCGCCGGGAATTTTGGCATGCATCCGGTTGGGCGGCAGCAAGTGGACATAGCCTTCGGCGGCACGGTCGAAACTATGGCCGGCAGGGCAGTGGTACGTTTTTTCGTCGCGGTGCAGGGCAGCGCCGCAAATCGGACAGCAAAATAAACTTGTCACAGCGCATCACCCCTTTGCGTCGTACCATGTTTTGCCGATATGGGCGTCGGCTACCATGGGCACGAGCAGGTGTACGGCGTCCTGCATTTCCTGAGTAAGGATCGCAGCGGCACGCTCCCCCTCCGCTTCCGGCGCTTCAACGATCAGCTCATCGTGAATCTGCAAAATGAGGCGGGCGGCCATCCCCTCGCGGCGCAGACGTTCCTCCACACGGATCATGGCAATCTTGATGATGTCGGCGGCAGCTCCTTGAATAGGCATATTGCGAGCAACTCTCTCGCCGAACGATCGCAGGTTGTGGTTGCTCGAGGCCAGCTCCGGCAGATAGCGGCGGCGGCCGAAAATCGTCTCAGCATAGCCGCAGTCGCGCGCTTTTTCCACGGCGCGGTTCATATATTCGCGCACGCCGGCGTAGTGATCCAGATAGGCCTTGATATAGTCATCGGCCTCCTTGCGCGTGACGCCGATGTCTTTCGAGAGGGAGAAGGCGCCGATGCCGTAGACGATGCCGAAGTTGACGGCCTTCGCGCGGCTGCGCATAAGCGGCGTTACCATATCCTGCGGCATATTAAATACCTGCGCGGCTGTAATCCGGTGAATATCGGCCCCGGTGCGGAAGGCCTCGATCATAGCGGCGTCCTGCGCCACATGCGCCAGTACCCGCAGCTCGATCTGGGAGTAGTCAGCGTCCACCAGCACACACCCGTCGGCGGCGCGGAAGAAGCGGCGCATCTCGCGGCCAAGATCGGTGCGCACGGGGATATTTTGCAGATTCGGTTCCGTAGAACTGATGCGTCCGGTGCGCGTTTCGGTCTGGTTAAAATTGGAGTGGATGCGGCCGTCCGGTTCGATTTGCTTGAGCAGCCCGTCGCAGTAGGTGGATTTCAGCTTAGAGAGCGTGCGGTAAGCAAGCACAAGTTCCACAGCAGGATGCTCGTCGCGCAGGGTTTCCAGTACTTCGGCACTGGTGGAGTAGCCGCTTTTCGTCTTTTTGCCGGTGTGCAGGCCAAGACGGTCAAAAAGGGCCTCGCCCAGTTGTTTGGGAGAATTGATATTAAATTCCCAGCCTACAGATTGATAAATCCTTGCCTGAATGTCCGAGATTTGTCCCTCAAGATTCTTGCCAAATTCCGCGATCCCGCCGGCGTCTACAGAAAAACCGATGTTTTCCATCCTTGCCAATACGTTGGCAAGGGGGATCTCGATCTCTTCAAGAAGTTTTTTCTGGCCATTTTTTTCGATCTCTTCGTCCAAACGCACGCACAAATCCGGTAAAACAGCGGCGTCTTCGAGAAGATCCCGTGTGACGGGCATTTTGTGGGAAGGGGAGAGCAGATCTTCCATCGTCAGCTGCTCAGGCGCAGATTCCGTCTCCTCCACAGACGGTGCGGGTACACCGTATTCCGCGGCCATACGCTGGATTTTATAGCCGGAAGAGGAAGGATTGAGCAGGTATCCGGCCAGCAGAGTGTCTGTATGAAGATTTTTCCCTTGCAGGCCCATAGCGTCAAGAGCCGAGAAGATCGGCTTGAGGTCGTGCGTCTTCTTGACAATCGACTCTGCGGTAAAAAATTTCTGTACAAAAGCAGGAAATTCCTTTGCATTTACAATACAAAGAGTATTTTTTAAATTAAAAACAATAAATTGTATTTGGCTTTTATTAAACTGAGCCAGAAAACAGGCAGTTTTTTCCTTTTGAAGCGAGCGGAGAAGTTTCTCGGGATCCTGACAAACGGAGACGGAAAGCGGTTGTATCTGGGCGATGGGAGCAGCTGCTGCGGTGGCTGGATTTTGCAGGCCAAGGCGATCGATGAGAGAAAAGAGTTCCAGCTTTGCCATCAGCCGGACGGCAGCGGCGGGATCTCCGGGCTGGAGCGCATAGTCGGAGAGGATAGTGTCGATGGGAGCTTCGGTGCAGATAGTGCCCAGCGTGCGGCTCAGGTAAGCGCTGTCCTTTCCGGCGGCCAGTTTGGCGCGCATAGAATCGCGGATATCGAGGGTATCTAGGTTGTTATAGATAAAATCGAGGCTGCCGAACTTACGGATAAGCTCTCCTGCCCCTTTAGGGCCAATGCCCGATACGCCGGGAATATTGTCGGAGGTATCGCCCTGAATCGCCTTGACGTCGATAAGCTGCGGCGGCGTGACGCCGTATTCCTCCATAATTTTCGATTCGTCGTAAACGGTGACTTGGGGTTGTCCGAATTTAGTGGTGGCCAGCCGCACGCTCACTCCGCTCCCCACAAGCTGCAGGCTGTCCCGGTCGCCGGTAGCGATAACGCACTCCCAATGATTTTCGCGGCAAGCGCGCGCCAGTGTACCTAAAATGTCGTCGGCTTCATACCCCTCGCACTCTACAAGACGGTACCCCAAATTGCGCAGAATTTCTTTCAGGTTAGGCAGCTGCTGCGCAAGCTCTTCAGGCATCCCTTTGCGCTGCGCCTTATAGCCGTCGTAGAGTTTATGGCGGAACGTAGGTGCACGCATATCGAAGGCGATTGCTACCGCATCCGGAGAGCATTCATCTTTCATTTTTTCCAGCACGCTTAAAAATCCATAAATACCGTTTGTATAGAACCCGCTTTTAGTGGTTAAAAGTTTGATTCCATAAAAAGCTCGATTTAAAATACTGTTTCCATCTAACGCTAATAGTTTCATAAAACCTCCTTTGGTATGGGGCTATGCCCCACTCCCCGCAAGGCTGAGCCTTGACGCACTTCGCGCCCGCTCCTTCCAGTCGCCCGGCAAGGAGAGACTCGCCGCCGCGCCGCCCGCGTTGACAGCTCTTTGCGGATAGTATACACTCCGCAAGGCTGAGCCTTGACGCACTTCGCGCCCGCACCTTCCAGTCGCCCGGCAGGGAGAGACTCGCTGCCATGCCTCCCGCGTTTATAGCACTTTGGGGATATTATACCATATTTTTACGCGAAAGGGAGAAGAAATCTGTTTTTGCATTGTCTGACGTTGTTTTGTACTCCGGCAGGTTTTTCTTTTAAATAATGGATCCTTATGCTATAATAATCAGAAGAACGCGATCCATACGGACCATAAACGAAGGGATATTTTCTGGTTGAACGATGGAAAAAGCGTGCGTATGCGGTGGTATAAGCTGGCGCAGGGAAAGAATGTATGGAAAGTATGTCCGTAGAAAGCATTTGGCAGGGGGGTTGGGAATGACAGTTGCCGATATACGCAATATTGTAACAGACAGTAACGTGGAGATCATTGAAATCAGCGATACGATGATCTACTACGCTGAGGAAAAAAACGAAGAAGGCCATAACAGTCTGTTTGTTTTGGAATATAACCGTGTAACGCGTACAGAGCGGGTAATTGCCAACTATTTTTTAAATAATCCGGCTTTTGTGCAGCATTATTTTTCTTTTCCGGATATGATTATAGTTGTAATGGAAAACGGCAGCGGTGTGGTATGGGTGATGCGCCTTGAAAAGGAAAGTGGCAAGGAACGCAATATGGCGCAGATTCATTTTGTGGGTGACTACTCCTCCTGTACTGCTCTCGATGAACACCATCTCGTGTTCTTTACGGTGGAAAATGAAAACGATCGGGAGTTGTTTTCGGAATATCAAAAGTTGACGGGTTTGAGTAAAGTGGCGTACCTTTATGATTTGGAGGAAGAACGGTATTTTTACATAAAGGATAAAAGAGCGGGCTCTCTGGGGGCCGAGAATTTTATCACTTACGATGTAGACGGCGAAAAACAGCTGCTGATTTTGCAGCCTTACGGCGATGAACAAGAGAAAGAACGTTGTTACCGCAACGCCCGCTGGCTGGGAGACGCTATTTGCGATAGGGTTTGGAAATGTCCGCTGCTCAAATTTTTTGTGTCGGTGAAAAGCGACGAAAAAAAGCTGCCGCTGGAGCTTTGCCTGAGTGCCGGCACCGACGGCCTTGTGCGCTATGCAGGTATGGATGCCGACAACCTTTATTTTCGGATTAAGTATTATCCCGACAACGACCAGCGAATTTGTGCTTTGGAAAAACGCAGCGGAAAGAAATCCATAGCGGCGTCTCTCAATTTGGGTCCTGAGGAGCAGGACGCTTATTTTGTTATCGATACCGCTGCCGCAAAAATTTACCGCGTGCGTGAAAAAGAAGACGGCCGCTGTATCGACGGTGTGCTGAATTCTTCGATCCATGCCAAGTATGGCTTCGAGCTTGGAGAGTTTATCGCCTGTGTGGAAGATCGGTTCCTCATCGCCCGCTATGTTACCAGCGATGAAAACGGTCCTTTTGGGATTATCTCGGTTTATGATTTTCAAACTGGAGAGCAGAAAAGCTTTGAAGGCTGCTGTATGGTCAGAGATGGGACTGTTGTTTTATATTGAGATTTTGGAAAAATTTTTAAGAATTTTGTAGAATAAATAAGATAAAAAGATAAAAAAAGAGGCAAAAGTGGTCGTCTTTTGGGGCTTTACCTTGACAAAGAGCAAGCAATACTATATAATTTTATACACGATTTGTTCATTTTTTAGGTGTGACGCTGTCGATAATTCCAAATGGGTTAAGTTCATAAACGTATTTGTGAATTTTGAAAAAGGGGATTGTTGACGGCTTGCTTGTATTCTGGGAGTCTGCGTCTTCTCTGGGCGGATCCCCGGCAGACAGCTTTTTGAAAAGCGGTGTGTACCGCAGATTATCTCTCAGAAAGGGGAAAGCAGCTTGAAAGGAAAGTATATCGTCAAGAGAATCCTCATAGCTATCCCAACGTTTTTCGGCATCACCTTACTCGCCTATCTTATTATGTCGATGGCTCCAGGTAGCCCTCTCGACGCGCTTTTGGCCGATCCGCGCATTACAGCAGAGGAATTGGAACGCCGCAGTCAGGAGCTCGGCCTTGACCGGCCAGCAATCATCCAATATTTTACATGGCTCAAGTCCTTTCTGATGGGGGATCTGGGTTATTCTTACAGCTCTCACCGTGCTGTAATGACGATGATCACAGAGCGTTTGGGTGTCACGGCTTTATTGGCGGGTTCAGCGCTTATTGTGGGCATTGTTGTCGCGCTGCCGCTGGGTATTTTTGCCGCGTCCAAGCCCAATTCGCTGCGTGACTACATCTCGGGCGGCCTGTCATTTGTGATGGTAGCGACGCCCAGCTTTTTCATGGGTTTGCTGCTCATTTATATTTTTGCAGTCAATTTAGGTTGGTTACCGTCGGGCGGTATTTTTGATTCTACTGGGGTAAAGACGAACGCGATGCTGCTGCGGCATTTGATTTTGCCGTGCATCGTGCTGGCATTCCAAAATATAGGAAGCTGGGTACGATATATGCGCAGCAGTATGCTGGAAGTGATGCAGGAGGATTACATCATGACAGCACGGGCCAAGGGTTTGCATAAGTGGTCGGTCAACCTCAAGCATGGTCTGAAAAACGCGTTGATTCCCGTTGTAACGGTGGTTGGAATGTCTGTGCCTTCGTTAGTGGGCGGCGCCGTTGTGACGGAGCAGGTGTTTAACTGGCCGGGTATCGGCATGCTGATGGTCACGGCGATCAATGCGCGCGATTATCCTGTCATTATGGGCATCACGGTCATTATCGCGATTGCGGTGCTGGTCGTCAATCTTATCACGGATCTCGTCTACGGGCTGTTGGATCCGCGCATCAGCTATCGCTAAGGAGGGGAACCGGTATGAGTCAGCCAAAAAAGGAAAAGATACAAAAGGCGTCTTATGCGCGGGAAGTGATCGACAAGCTTAAGGCACACAAGCTTGCTATATTGGGACTGTGCATCTGGGTGCTGGAGATCCTGATCGTCGTGTTTTTGCCTATGATCATGAATCTGGATCCTTATGTCTCTGATTACGCCGCGTTTGATGCCCCGCCGAGCGATACGCACATTCTCGGTACTGATTCCATCGGGCGCGATCTGTTCGCTCGCCTGATCTACGGCGGCCGCACATCGCTGCTTGTGGGTATCCTTTCGACCATGATCAGCCTTATCATCGGCGTGCCGCTGGGCCTGCTGGCCGGCTATTATCGCGGCATTGTAGAGACGGTGATCATGCGTGTCGCGGATGTGTTCATGTCGTTCCCATCCATTGTGCTTATTCTGGTGCTTGTTTCGGTGTTGGGCCCGTCGATTTGGTCGGTTACCATTGTCATCGGTGTTTTGGGATGGACGTCTTTCGCGCGTCTGATTTACGCAAACGTGCTTTCTGTAATGGAAAAGGAGTATGTGGAGTCGGCGCGTGCTGTGGGAACCTCTGACTTTTGGACGATTGTAAAATATATTTTGCCCAATGCGTTGCCGCCCATTCTCATCACTGTCACATTCCAAACGGCGAGCGCTATTATTACCGAGTCTTCGCTGAGCTTCCTCGGTATGGGTGTACAGCCGCCGGAAGCAAGCTGGGGCAATATGCTGCACGATGCGCAGTCGATCACGATTTTGTCGCGCAGCCCGTGGGTATGGCTGCCGCCCGGCCTTGCGATTGTGGTAACGGTTTTGAGCATCAACTTCTTCGGTGACGGTGTGCGCGATGCGCTGGATCCGAAGATGAAGATATAACAGCATCCCCTGTGGTTGGGAATGCGTATTTTAATAACAGAGAGAAGGTTTCAAAAAATGAAAAAGAAATGGATGCGCCTGTGCGCACTTGCTTTGGGAATCGTCATGACTCTTACGGGCTGTGGCGGCGCTCCGATTGTCGATGTGCCCAGTGAAGATGCAGGTTCAAGTGCGACAACATCTTCTGGCACAGAGCAGGGAGATGCTTCTTCCACCGAGTCTACTGGCGGCGAAAAGGTTGTTACCATTGCGATTGAGAAGGCATGGGATTCCATGATGCCCCTCAATACGAACAACAACTATAGCCGTATCGTATACGATCAGGTGTATGATCGCCTGACGATGTCCAACGCGGACGGCACCTTTACACCGCGTCTTGCGGAGAGCTGGACCGTCAACGAGGATTCTACCGCTATCACTTTTAAGCTGGTAGAGAATGCCAAATGGCATGACGGCGAGCCCTTTACGGCCGAGGACGTCGTGTTCAGCTTCCAGATGTATTCCGATCCGGAGGTAGAGGCTCTGAGCCGCTATCATCTGCAGTATATCGACGGCGTTGATGCTTCCGGCGCAGAGTTGTCGGAGGATTCGATCAACGTGGTTGCTAATGGCGACTATGAGGTAACCTTTACGTTTAAGTCTGCCATGTTCCCGGATACGTTCCTGAGTGATATTGATACGGTATTTATCATCCCCAAACACATCTTTGAGGGAAAGACAGCCGAGGAGATCAACTCCCCGGAGCTGTGGGCAAATCCTGTGGGCACAGGCCCGTTTAAGTATGCCAGCGAGATCAGCGGCGAGCGTATGGAGTTTGTGAAGAATGAAGATTACTTCGACGGCCCTGCTGACATCGACCGCCTTGTTGTCCGCGTGGTGGATTCCGCCAGTCTGCTTGCCGGTATGATGAGCGGTGAAGTGGATATCAACGTCATCGGCAGCATCCCGCTGCAGGATTGGGATATGGCGCAGGAGCAGGAGAATCTGGTGACAGAGTCCGTTCCCACCACCTCCTACAGCACGATGATTATCAATATGTCTCAGCCCTATATGACCCAGACAGCGCGTCAGGCGTTCAGCATGGCTGTAAACCGTCAGGTGCTGGTTGACTCGCTGCTTCAGGGACAGGGCCAGCAGATCGTTACCCCGATTTCTCCCATCAGCCCGTATTTCAACGAGGATATCCAGGTCTGGTATGATCCGGACAAGGCTAAGCAGATGCTTGAGGAAGATGGCTTCCCGTTTGACGAGGAGCTTGTTTTGGTAACCTCCTCCGGTGCCGACAGCGAGCGTACTGCTTCTCTGATTCAGCAGGATCTGCAGAAGCTGGGAGTAAAGGTTCGCATTCAGCAGTTTGACTTTGCTGCCCTGATGGATTATATGCGCGAAGGTGATTTTGACTTTGGTATGATCGGTTCCGGCGGAACAATGGATCCGAGCGAGAGCCGTGAGATGATCGCGCCGGACAGCTCCGTCAACTTTGCTCATGTGCCGGATGATTCTTTGACCTCTATCATCGACGAGGCGAATGCGCAGCTGACCTTTGACGCCCGCAAGCCGCTGTTCGACGAGTATCAGGAGAAGATTATGGAGATTTCTCCGATGGCATACCTTTATACGAAGAATGATCTTGTTGCATATAACAAGAAGCTTTCCAACGTCAATACGGCGAACTTCAGCAATCTGAATCTGTCCACATGGACTTGGAAGGTTGCGGAATAATTGAACTAAAATTTACCCATAGCCGGCCGGTTTTGGGGCGCTCTTTAGGGGCGCCCCTGCCGTGCGGCTTATTTCAAAAAAGCCGGGCCTTTGCAGGCTGCGGCGAGGCAAGGAGTTGAGACTATGGAACCGCTGCTTTCGGTGAAGGAGCTGCAAACCCGGTTCGCCACAAAAAAGGGCTTTGTTACCGCTGTGGACGGCGTGAGTTTCGAGGTGAACAAGGGAGAGATTCTCTGCATCGTCGGTGAATCCGGCTGTGGAAAGAGCACCATTGCCATGTCGATCCTACGCCTGCTTTCCGGCAACGGCGAAAATTCCCACGGCGAGGTTGTCCTCAACGGCAAGGATCTGCTGAAGCTGTCTGAGGACGAGATGTGCTCCATCCGCGGCAATGATATCGCTATGATTTTTCAGGATCCCATGTCCTCGCTGAACCCGACTCTTACCATCGGGCACCAGCTTGAGGAGCCGTTTCGTATTCACCGCGGCATGGATAAAAAGCAGGCTCGCGCGGCGGCGCTTGAGATGCTCAAAAAGGTGAGCATTCCATCCCCAGAAAAAAGAATGGATGAATATCCTCATCAGCTTTCGGGTGGTATGCGCCAGCGTGTTATGATCGCTATGGCGCTTTCCTGCGCACCGAAACTACTGATTGCCGACGAGCCTACCACTGCGCTGGATGTAACGATTCAGGCGCAAATTTTGGATTTAATGCGCCGTCTGCGTGATGAGACAGGCGCAGCAATCGTTTTTATCACGCATGATTTGGGTGTTGTTGCTGAAATGGCTGACAATGTTCTGGTGCTTTATGCGGGAAAAAGCGTAGAATATGGCTCTGTGGATCAAATTTTTAATCATCCCAGACATCCTTATACAAAAGGATTGCTCAAATCTATCCCACGGTTGGATCGCAATGAGGACTACCTGTTTGCTATTGAAGGTGTTGTGCCGAATCAATATAATATGCCGGCAGGGTGTCGGTATTGCCCGCGTTGTCCCGACGCAATGGCGCAATGCGAAAAAAATCAACCGCCTGAAACAAAGATGGATGACGGTTCCTTTGTAAGCTGTTTTAAGTATGCAGGAGGGGTTTCAGATGAAAAATGAAATACTGATTGAAACAAAACAGCTTACAAAATATTTTGTAGGAAAAAAGAGCCTGTTTAATCTTCATCCCAAGTCGGTAAAGGCTGTAGACGGTGTAAATTTGAAAATCCACGAGGGCGAGGTGCTCGGGCTTGTGGGTGAATCCGGCTGCGGTAAATCGACCCTAGGCCGTACGATTCTCCGCCTGCTTCCCGCTACAAGCGGCGAGGTACTCTATCGTGGGCAGGATATTCTAAAATTTGATAAAAAGCAGATGTGGGAGATGCGCCGTAAGATGCAGATCATCTTTCAGGATTCTTACAGCTCCCTCAATCCGCGTATGACGGTAGAGGATCTGGTGGGCGCGCCGCTGGAGGTCTTTAAAGAAGGCACCAAAGAGCAGCGTCGTGAGCGTGTGGTGGAAATGCTGGAAGAAGTCGGCTTGGGTGCGCAGCACTTATACCGTTTTCCGCACGAATTTTCGGGTGGCCAGCGGCAGAGAATCGGCATTGCCCGCGCTTTGATTTTGAACCCGGATCTGGTGGTCTGCGACGAGCCTGTCTCCGCGCTGGATGTATCCGTACGGGCACAGGTACTTAATCTGATGCGCACATTGCAGAAGAAAAAGGGCCTTACGTATCTGTTTATTTCTCACGATTTAAGCGTAGTGAAACATATCAGCGACCGTGTGGCTGTTATGTATTTGGGCCGTGTGGTGGAGCTTGCTGATCGCGACGAGCTTTACCGCAATCCGCTGCATCCATATACCCAGGCGCTCCTCTCCGCGATTCCGATCCCAGACACCAATCGCCGCCGCAACCGGATTGTCCTTTCGGGCGACGTTCCCAATCCGTACAATCCGCCGGCAGGATGTCATTTTCATTTGCGGTGTTCGCGGGTATGTGAGTCCTGCAAAGAGTCTGCTCCGGCTTTGCGCGAAGTGGCTCCCGGCCACTGGGTAGCCTGCCAGTTTGCATGAAAACAGGAAATGTATTTCCCAAAAAGGGTTTTATAAAAAGAGATAGTCTCTAATGGATAATGGCCGATAAGCAAGTATAGAAATATGCTTATGTGACGGTTGACAGACAGATTAGAGTAAAAAAACGGATAAGAGGTCAAGAACCTCTTATCCGTTTTTTCTATGCTATCTAAGAAGGATATAATGTTATTTATTACCTTTCGGTTTCCCTTCCTACCTTGTCCGCTATATCCGGCCTTCTTCTAAAAAGTTTAGATAACCAACTGCGTAGGTAAGGTGTGAATATCGTATGTAAAATATATTACTAATTTGTCTTTTTCTTGTGCAACGTCTTTTTTATCACCTTGTTATATACAACAAAACAAACAGCAATAGATTCCCGTATAAAATGGTCTTTTAAACATGGCTAAAAACGGAAAGTGTATAGTTGTCAAAAACATGGTTACATTTTGTATTCAAGCAATACCACGGTCTCGACCATTGTTTCATTTTCCAAGGGCAATTCTGTCACTTCTGTTCCATTCACCGGGACAGGGAAGTTGAAGATAATCTTCCTAATCCAGTTGCCATCCGGCTGCTTTTCCGGGAATAACTCA
>CALWIX010000142.1 GCA_944380825.1 uncultured Clostridia bacterium
TTTTGAACGCGGCCGTGTAAAAAAGGTTTTGATTGTAGCATCTGAAATTCTCAGCAAGCTTGTGGATTGGTCTGACCGTTCCACCTGTGTCTTGTTTGGCGATGGTGCTGGCGCTGTCGTATTAGGAGAGGGGGATAGTCTGCTCTCGATCAGGCTTTCTGCCCAAGGTAATCCGGATCCGCTGCATGCCTATAATGTCTCGGGTAATTCTCCCTTCTGGCAGCATCCTTCTGAAGACACCTATCTGCACATGAATGGGCAGGAGGTGTATAAGTTTGCCGTCTCTTCGATGTATAATGATGTAGCAGATGTAGTGGCTCAGGCTGGTCTTACACTGGATGACATCGACTATGTTTTGCCGCACCAGGCGAATATCCGCATTGTTGATGCCGCTCGTAAAAAACTGGGTCTGCCTCCAGAGAAGGTGCTTACGAATATTGAGGCGCACGGTAATATCTCTTCTGCGTGCATCCCTACCTTAATGGATGAGAAGAACAGGGCGGGTGTGTTTCATCGGGGAGATAAGCTGGTGCTGTGTGCATTTGGCGCAGGATTTACAACCGGCGCGTGCGTTTTGAAATGGTAACTTGGATTTTAAATCAAGCATAAAAAATGAGGTAACTATATGGGAAAAATTGCATTTTTATTTTCCGGACAGGGTGCCCAGTACAGCGGCATGGGAAAAGAGCTGTGTCAGGCGTCGGCGTCCGCGAAGGCTGTATTCGATCAGGCGGACAGTCTCCGTCCCGGAACGTCGGAGCAATGTTTCACCGCTTCCAAAGAGGAGCTAAGCCAGACAATCAATACCCAGCCGTGTCTATACTGCGTGGATTTGTCCGCGGCCCAGGCGCTGCGCAGCGCAGGAATCGTGCCGGATGCGGTAGCAGGTTTTTCTCTGGGCGAAATTGCGGCGCTGACCTTTTCCGGCGTACTTTCCGAAAAAGACGGATTTGCGCTTGTGTGCAAGCGGGCTGAGTATATGAGCAAGGCTACCGAAGAAACCGGCGGAGGCATGGCGGCCGTGTTAAAGCTTACCGCGCAGCAGGTAGACGAGCTTTGTGCCGGGTTCGATAAGGTGTATCCTGTAAATTATAACTGCCCGGGACAGGTTTCCGTCGCGGGAGAAAAAAATGAACTGGAAGAGTTCTGCCAAAAAGCTGCCGAAGCCGGGGCCAGAGTGGTGCCGCTGGCGGTGAGCGGGGCATTCCATTCCCCGTTCATGGACGGTGCTTCCGCACAGATGCGGGAGTATATTGCATCGGTACCGGTACATACGCCGCAGATTCCGGTGTACTCCAATTATACAGCAGAATATTACGAAAACGATGCTGCAAAGATCCGAGAAAATATTGTTTTGCAGATGAATCATCCGGTTCGCTGGCAGACGATTTTGGAAAAGCTGGCGGCTGATGGATTCGATACATTTGTAGAGGTTGGCGCAGGAAAGACTTTGTGCGGCCTTGTGAAAAAAACGGTAAAAGGTGTAAAAATTATAAACGTTGAGGACGCCGCCACGCTACAAGCGGCCCTCTCGGTATGGAAGCAGGAGGAATAACTTATGATTTCTTTAGAGGGAAAAACAGCAGTTGTTACCGGCGGATCGCAGGGAATCGGCCGCGCCATTGCCTGTAAGCTGGCCGAAAACGGTGCCGATATTGCGATTGTGTATGTGGGAAATCAGGATCGTGCGGCGGAGACGGTTTCGATGATCGAAGCGATGGGCCGTAAAGTAAAGACGTATTATTGCGACGTCTCGAACTTTGAAGAGAGCAAGGAAAATGTTGCTAAAATTATTGAGGATTTTGGCAAGATCGATATTCTTGTCAACAATGCAGGCATTACTCGCGACGGGTTGGCTCTCTCGATGAAAGAGTCTGATTTTGATGCAGTCATCGCGGTGAACCTGAAAGGCACTTTCAACATGATCCACCATTTTTATCAGCATTTTATGAAGAAGAGATATGGAAAAATCGTCAACATTGCGTCTGTTGTGGGAATGACGGGCAATGCGGGTCAGGCTAACTATTCGGCGTCGAAGGCGGGCGTAATTGGATTGACCAAGACGATTGCGAAGGAGCTTGCTTCTCGCCATGTTACGTGTAACGCCATCGCTCCCGGTTTTATCAATACAGATATGACAGCTGTTTTGAGCGATAAAGTAAAAGAAGGTATGGCGGCGGCTATTCCTATGAAGAGAATGGGAGAGCCGGAGGATATTGCAAACCTTGCGCTGTTTTTGGCCAGTGATCTTTCCAGCTATATCACAGGTGAGGTTATCCGTGTTGACGGCGGTATGTGCATGTAATTTCAAGCGCTTTTAGTTTTCAATAAAAGAGAGGTTATCAAATGAATAGAGTAGTGGTAACGGGGCTCGGCGCGGTTACCCCTGTGGGCAACGATGTTGAGACGTTTTGGAATAGCGCCGTTTCCGGAGAATGCGGCGTAGACTTTATCACAAAGTTTGACACTTCCGATTTGAAAGTGAAAATTGCGGCTGAGGTCAAAGACTTTGATCCTTCCCTTTATATGGAAAAAGGCGAGATTCGAAAAACGGATCTTTACGCGCAGTATGCCATGGCAGCTGCTGTGCAGGCGATGCAGGACAGTGGTCTGGAAGGAAAGGTCGATCCGGAGAGACTGGGTGTTTATATCGGATCCGGTATTGGCGGAATGCAGACGTTTATGGAAGAACATCTCAAGCTGATCGAAAAAGGTGCGCGGCGTATTTCTCCGTTTTTTATTCCGATGATGATCTGCAATATTGCTGCGGGGAATGTGGCGATTCGGTTTAAGGCGAAGGGCCCGTCGATGGATATTTCCACAGCATGCGCCACATCGGCTCACACCAGCGGGGAGGCGTACCATGCGATCAAATTCGGCCTTGCCGACGCCATGATCGCCGGCGGCGCAGAAGCAACGATCAACGCTTTGGCAATCGGCGGTTTTACCAACTGTCAGGCGCTCTCTACCTGCAATGATCCTTCCCGTGCGTCTATCCCGTTTGATAAACGTCGGGACGGCTTTGTCATCGGGGAAGGTGGAGCGGTTGTCGTGCTGGAAGAATACGAGCATGCGGTTAAGCGCGGTGCAAAGATTTATGCCGAGATCTGCGGCTATGGCAACACAAACGACGCCTATCATATGACGGCGCCGGATCCGGAAGCTGTAGGTCCGGCCAAGGCGATCGAGCTGGCCGTTGCCGAAGCGGGCGGTATTGAGGCAGATGCAGAGCTTTACATCAATGCGCATGGAACCAGCACCCATCTGAATGACCTGACAGAAACCAAGGCGATAAAAAAAGCGCTTGGCGACCGCGCCTATCAGGCGATGATCAGCTCTACAAAGAGTATGACGGGCCACATGCTCGGCGCTACGGGCGCAGTAGAAGCGATTGCTTGTGTGCTCGCTATCCGTGATGGAATCGTTCCGCCGACGATCCATTATCAAGAGCCGGATGAAGAGTGTGACCTCGATTACACACCTAATACGGCCCGCAAAGCGAATATTGGCTTTGCGTTATCAACCAATTTAGGGTTTGGCGGACATAATGCGTGTCTCGCCTTCCGTCCTGTAAAGTGAGGAGGCAGTTGAAAATGAAAATAGAGGAGATCAAAGCCCTCGCCGAAATCATGAGCGGGAACGGCGTGACAAGCTTGAAAATCGATGAAGGTGATTTACATATCCGTATAGAGCGTGATTTTCCGCCGGCAGCCCCGGTAGTAGCGGCGCAGCCTGCTCTCATCCCAGCGGTTCCGGCTGCGGCCTCTACTCCGACAGCCGCCCCAGCTGCGGCTTCCTCTACGGCGGGTTCCAGCGAGCAGCCGGTAGATTTCCATAATCTGAAAGAGGTCAAATCTCCGATGGTGGGCGTGTTTTATGACTCCCCCTCGCCCGAAGCCGATCCCTTTGTAAAAGTGGGCAGCAAAGTAAAAAAGGGCGACGTACTGTGCATCATCGAAGCGATGAAACTCTTAAACGAAATCAATGCCGATACCGATGGCGAGATTGTCGACATTTGTGCTAACAATGGCGACGTAGTGGAATACGGCCAGCCTCTCTTTAAAATTTTCTAAGATAATATCTTTTCTCTAGTTCCATGCGTTGCTGCTAAATTTGCACATAAAGCGAAAACAGAGCCATATTTTTCTCTGTGCGAGTGCAGTGTTAGTAAATGAGAATACGGCAACGCGTGGAGAAGGGAAATATCTTTTTATAAAGTGATGTCTGCTCCACTTTGGCGGAGAAGATTTTTTCTGCCGCCAAAGTGTATTTCAATTTAAAGAGGGTGTATTTATGAATAGAGAAGAAATTAAGCAAATTCTTCCCCATAGAGAGCCGATGCTTTTGATCGACGAAGCGGAACGCTGCGAAGACGGTACGGCAATCGGCCGTTATACGGTGCGCGGCGATGAATTTTTTCTGCAAGGTCATTTTCCGGGTATGCCGGTGGTTCCAGGGGTGATCCAATGTGAAATGATGGCGCAAACCTGCTGTGTATTGGTGGGAGATCTGGTGAAAGGAAAGAAAACATTTTATACAGGGCTGGATAAAGTGCGCTTTAAAAATCAGGTAAAGCCGGGAGATACTATTGAGTTCCACTGCTCTATGACGGGAAACCGCGGGCAGTTTTATTTTGCTAAGGGTAAGGGATATGTAAACGGCAAGCTTACTGTGAGTGCGGAGCTGTCTTTTGCCTTAATCTGACAGAAGGGGTGGAATACCTTGTTTTCCAAGATTCTGATTGCTAACCGCGGCGAAATTGCCGTGCGCATCATCCGCGCATGCAAAGAGATGGGAATTTCCACAGTTGCGGTATTTTCGGAAGCGGACCGCGACGCGCTTCATGTCAGTCTTGCGGATGAAAGCATCTGCATTGGCCCGGCCAGCCTTCAGGACAGCTACCTGAATATGACGGCAATTCTGGAAGCTGCGGCAGTCACTGGTGCAGAAGCCATCCATCCCGGCTATGGACTGCTTTCGGAGAATCCGAAATTTGCGTCTCTGTGCGCGGAGTGCCACATTGCTTTTATTGGTCCATCTGCCCAGGTTATTGCAGCAATGGGTGATAAAGATGTTGCCCGCAAAACGATGGCTGCTGCAGGTGTCCCGGTTATTCCTGGCTGCGATGTGGTGCAGAATGTAGAGGATGCCAAAAAGGAAGCGGATCGAATTGGATTTCCGTTGCTGGTAAAGGCGAGATCCGGTGGTGGTGGCCGCGGTATCCGGCTGGTAAAAACGGCCGAGGAGTTTGAAACGGCGTTTCAATCGGCCTCCAATGAGGCGCAGCTGGCTTTCGGAGACGGCGCGTGCTATCTGGAAAAATATATTTATCCGGCAAAGCATATTGAAATGCAGCTATTGTGCGATATGCAGGGCAATGTTGTCGCTTTGGGAGAGCGCGAGTGTTCCATCCAGCGCCACAACCAAAAATTGATTGAAGAGAGCCCTTCCTCGGCTATTACGCCTCAAACGCGCGAGAAGATGATAGAGATAGCGGTTAAAGCTGCCAAGGCCGCAAACTATACAAATGCAGGTACCATAGAATTTCTTTTTGATACGGACGGCAAATTCTATTTTATGGAGATGAACACTCGTCTGCAGGTGGAGCATTCCGTTACAGAGATGGTGACGAATATAGACATCGTCAAATGGCAGATCCGTATCGCGAGCGGTGTGCCGCTCTCGTTTAAGCAAAAGGATATTCATTGGGACAGCTGTGCCATCGAATGCCGGATCAACGCAGAGAACCCGGATCAAAATTTCCGTCCAAGCTGCGGAAAGATTACCCTGCTGCACATTCCGGGCGGTCCTCGCGTACGCTTCGATACAGCTTTATATCAAGATTACGTGGTTCCGCCGTTCTACGATTCGATGATAGGCAAACTGATCGTCTGTGCCCAAACGCGCGACGAAGCGATTCGAAAAATGCAGGCTGCTTTGTGCGAGCTTGTCATTGAAGGTGTAGACAATAATCGCGAGCTCCATATGGAGATTTTAGATGATCCCGATTTTAAGGCGGGGAATTATTATACCAACTTTATGCAGAAACGTGAAGAAAAAAAGGCGGTGAAATAAGCGATGGGGATGCTTCCCAAAAATTTGTTCAAGAAGCCGAATAATCCGTTGGAGACATATGATAAATACAACAAGAGCGCTTCGCCGGATATTCCCAGCGAGATGTGTGTGTCATGTCCTAATTGTCATGCTGTCCTGCTGAGCAGCGACTTGGACGAGGCGTGCCATGTCTGTCCTAAATGCGGCCACCATTTTCGTATCAACGCCCGCCAAAGGATCAGCATGATTGCTGACGATGGTTCCTTTGAAGAGATGGATGCGTCGATGCGTTCCAGAAATATGATTGATTTTCCGAATTATGATAAAAAGCTTAAACATGCCTATTTGGAGAGCTCTTCAAGGGATGCCGTAGTCTGCGGCACTGCAAAAATCGGCGGATTTCCCTGTGCATTGTTTGTAATGGAGCCGTATTTTATGATGGGCAGCATGGGAACGGTTGTGGGAGAAAAGATCACACGGCTCATCGAATATGCGACCGAGCATAGTTTGCCTGTGGTGGGATACACCGTATCGGGCGGCGCCCGGATGCAGGAGGGTATCCTTTCACTAATGCAGATGGCCAAGACCAGCGGCGCCGTAAAACGCCACAGCGACGCAGGGCTGTTATATGTAGTTGTTCTGACAGATCCCACTACCGGCGGTGTAACGGCCAGTTTTGCCATGGACGGAGATGTCACCCTTGCTGAACCAAATGCGCTTATCGGTTTTGCAGGACCGCGCGTGATTGAACAGACCATCCGTCAGAAGCTGCCCAGTGGGTTCCAGCGCGCGGAATTTTTGTACGAAAAAGGATTTGTGGACGCGGTCGTCCCGCGCGGACAGCAGAAGGCTTACCTGACAACGCTGCTTTCCCTGCATACGAAGGAGGCGCTGTAAATGGATGCATTCGATAGAGTGATAGCGGCGCGCGCTAAGGGGCGCCCCACCGGGATGAGTTTTATTTCCAATATATTTACGGATTTCTTAGAGATGCACGGAGATCGCCGTTTTGGTGACGATAAAGCCGTTGTAGCGGGAATAGCCAGACTCAAAGAAATGCCTGTCACCGTCATTGCGCTCGAGCGCGGCGGCGATACGAAAGAAAAGATTTTCCGTAATTTCGGTATGGCTCATCCGGAAGGATACCGTAAAGCGCTGCGCCAGATGAAGCTGGCGGAAAAATTCGGCCGTCCTGTAATCTGTTTTGTGGATACATCGGGAGCTTACTGCGGCATCGGTGCGGAGGAACGCGGTCAAGGCCAAGCGATTGCTGAAAATTTGATGGAAATGATGACGCTGAAGGTGCCGGTAATATCGGTGTTTATCGGTGAAGGCGGCAGCGGCGGTGCGCTAGGTCTCGCAGTAGCCGATGAAGTCTGGATGCTGGAGAACGCGGTGTATTCTGTTATTTCGCCGGAGGGCTGCGCAAGCATCTTATGGAAGGATTCCTCCAAAGTGCGCGAAGCGGCCAACTGTCTCAAGCTGACGGCGCAGGATTTGTTCTCTCTTGGTGTTATCGAAAGAATCCTAGAAGAACCGGATGGCAATAACTTCGAAACGATATACGAAACATTAAAAACGGAGCTTTATGCAAAGATCACAGAGAATCAAAAGCTCCCTGTGCAGGAGCTTCTTGACCGCCGCTACAACAGGTTCCGGAAAATTGGGGTGGTTAAATGATCGCTCTAGTGACAGACAGCACCGCGTATTTGACGAAACAGGAGGCTGTTTCGCTGGGGGTGCATGTGATACCGACAGGATATACTATCGGCGGAAAGCAGTATCAAGAGACTTATGGAGACTGCAACGGCGATTTTGAACCTCTGCTTGCCCGTACACCCAACTGTACCACCTCTCAGGCATCGATCCTTTCGTTTGCAAAGACGTTTGAAAAACTGGTGGAGGGCGGGTATGATGTGCTGTGCATCGTTATGTCCTCTCGGCTGAGCGGAACATATAGCTGCGCTTCCATTGCGGCGCAGTCTATGCCGCAGGAAAAGATCCGCGTGGTAGATTCTCTGGCGGTAGCGGGTTCGCTCAATCTTCTGGTCAAGTATGCCTCTGCCCTTGTGCGCGAGGGCCATCCTCTTTCTTCCATTGCCCAGATGGTAGAACAGGCGCGTGCCAATGCGGGGATCGTATTCTCCGTCAGCAGCATGGATACGCTCCGGCGCAGCGGACGTATTGGAATCATCCGCCAGTCCGTGGGAACCATTTTAAACATTCGCCCCGTTCTTCTCTGTGAAGAAGGTGCGATCTCAGCGTGCAGCTCCGCACGCGGCAGCCGCGAGCTGGTTCATGAAATGGTAAAGCGTGTGCCGAAGAATGCCAAAAAAATTATTTTGCAGCATCTGAGCGATTCGACGCTGATAGAACCGCTTGTGGAGGAACTTTGCACTTCATTTTCGCAGGCAGAATTTTCGATTGCACCAGTTGGACCCGTTATTGCAATCAATATCGGCTTGGGTGCAGTCGGACTTTCGTGGATACAATAAAATAAAAACGGCAGGGACGCGCAGAATCGGCGTCCCTGCTTTTTTCTTAAAAAGAAGGTTCGATATTTTTTAATAGTCGGTGTGTCCAACCATTTAAAATTTAAGGAAGCGATCGGAGAATCTCTCCGATTTTTCCGTGAAGAAGTAAGTTAGCACGATCGTCATAGGGAGTAGGATCCCGATTAATCAGCACGAGTCTGTCTCCCTCGTAATATTGCAACAGCCCGGCAGCCGGATAAACAGCTAAAGAGGTGCCGCCGACGATCAGTAGATCGGCGCTGCGGATTGCTTGGATGGAACGTTCTAAGATCGA
>CALWIX010000143.1 GCA_944380825.1 uncultured Clostridia bacterium
AAATATTTTAAGGTGATAGGCCTTGAGGTATACCCCATGAACAGCGAGGATTACGCGTATCTGCATTCATGCGGCGCCGATTTTGTGACGGTATTTCAAGAGACCTATAATCCTCAGAAATATGGCGAGCTGCATCTGGGCGGGAACAAACGCATCTTCCCTTATCGCTTCTATACCCAGGAGCGGGCCGTGCGCGGCGGAATCCGCGGCGTAGGGTTTGCCGCTTTACTGGGTCTCGACGATTTTAGAAAGGATGCTTTCTCTACAGGAATGCACGCCTATCTGCTCCAGCGCAAATATCCCCAGGCGGAAATCGCCTTCTCCTGCCCGCGCCTGCGCCCCATTATCAACAACGACAAAATCAATCCGAAAGATGTACATGAGCCGCAGCTTTTGCAGATCATCTGTGCTTACCGTATCTTTATGCCTTTTGCCAGCATTACGATCTCCAGCCGTGAGGGGAAAAATTTTCGTGACAACATCATCAGCATTGCGGCTACTAAAATTTCTGCCGGGGTGGATGTGGGCATCGGCGGCCATTCTTCCGGCGAGAAAAAGGGTGATGAACAGTTTGAGATCGACGACAGCCGCTCGGTCGACGAAATTTATCAGGCGATCCTTTCGCAAGGACTTCAGCCGGTGATGAGTGATTACATCTATGTTTAAAATTATTTGTGTAACGAATCGCGCATTGTGCGAGGAGGATTTTCTTAAACGTGTGGAAAAAATTGCACATTGCGGAGCCTCTTATCTTATTCTGCGCGAAAAAGATCTTTCCGAACAGGAATACGAAGCTCTGGCCCGTCAGGTGCTGGCTATCTGCCGCCGGGAGGGGCTGCCCTGCGGTCTGCACCATTTTGACGGCGTGGCGGCGCGTTTAAAAGCAGATTGGCTGCATCTGCCCTTGCCAGATTTGGAAGAAAACCCAAAACTTGCCGTCTCGGATAGGACGGTGGGGGTATCTGTCCACAGTGTAGAACAGGCCCTGCGTGCACAGGAGCTGGGGGCAAAGTATGTAACGGCAGGCCACTTGTTTGAGACCGACTGCAAAAAAGGCCTTCCCGGCCGGGGGGTGTCGTTTCTACGGGAGGTATGCGCATCTGTTTCGATTCCCGTTTATGCTATCGGAGGGATTTGCGCCGAAAACATCGCGCAGGTGAAACAGGCGGGAGCGACGGGGGCTTGCCTAATGAGTGAGTTTATGCGCTGTCCCTCTCCGAAAGATTTGGTAGACAAGCTTCTCGAAAATCTGACCTAAAAATGTTTTCGTATTTTTCCGCTTGGAAAAGGATTCTTCCTTTTTCCAAGCGGATTTTTTACTTACTTGCTATTTTTTTAGGGTAAAATATGGTATACTGTGTGCAGAAAGGCAGAAATTTGGTTATGGCTTAGCAGCATTACATCTTTCGGCACTCTGTCTGAACAGATAAAAAGGCGATAAAGCAGAGACGCGTTACGGGATGGGCCGTCTATTATAAAAACGGGAGGACAAGGTTCCTTCTAAAAGGAGGTACAATATGCAGTTAGACATCAAACAGCTTTTGAAGGACATGACGCTGGAAGAAAAGGCAGGACTTTGCTCTGGGGAAAACTTCTGGTTTACAAAAGCCGTACAGCGGCTGGGAGTTCCTTCTATTATGGTAACAGACGGCCCCCACGGCTTGCGCAAACAGGCCAATCAGGCGGATCATTTGGGACTCAATGCCAGTGTACAGGCTGTGTGTTTTCCGACAGGATGCGCTCTTGCCGCCAGTTTTGACAGAGATTTACTGTACGGTGTAGGAGAAAAACTGGGGGAAGAAGCGTGGTCTGAACATGTTCACACCTTGCTGGGACCGGCTATCAATATCAAACGCAGCCCGTTATGCGGCCGAAACTTTGAGTACCTTTCAGAAGATCCCTATCTTGCGGGAGAACTCGCCGCCAGCTATATTAACGGCGTACAGAGCAAGGATGTGGGTGTGAGCGTCAAGCACTTCGCCTGCAATAATCAGGAGCGCCGCCGCATGAGCGTCAGCGCTAAAATAAGCCAGCGCGCCTTGCATGAGATTTATTTGGCCGCTTTTGAAACGGCCGTTAAAAAGGCTCATCCATGGACGATGATGTGCTCTTACAACCGCATAAACGGCGTATATTCCTGCGAAAATGAATGGCTGCTCGACGAAATGCTGCGCCAAAAATGGGGATTTGATGGGATCGTTATGACCGACTGGGGTGCGATGAACGACCGCTGTAAGGCGCTTGGCGCCGGTTTGGAGCTGGAAATGCCCGCAAGCCGCGGAGAACGCGACCGTCGGATCGTTGCGGCTGTAAAAAGCGGAGAGCTCTCGTTAGAAACTCTCGATCGCGCCGTGGGACGCCTTCTGGCTTGGATCAATAAGGGATTGAAGGACCGCGAACGCACCCCCTACTCCAAAGAAGAACATCACGCTTTTGCTAGGGAAGCTGCTGCGGACTGTGCCGTTTTATTAAAAAATGAGGGAACACTGCTTCCGCTTTCTTCCGATAAAAAGATCGCGTTTATCGGTGGATTTGCCGCGGCGCCGCGGTATCAGGGCGGCGGTTCGAGCCATATTAACAGCTTCCGCGTAACGGATGCCGTCTGTGCCGCCAAGGGAATCGCCCCCATCGTATACGCCCAAGGATTTTGTACCGAAGGCGACGAATACGACGAAACACTAGCGCAAGAAGCGATTCAGGCCGCGCAGCGCTGCGACGTTGCCGTCATCTTCGCAGGTCTGCCGGAATCCTTTGAGTCCGAAGGATTTGATCGCTCCCATTTGGATCTTCCCGAATGCCAGAACCGCTTGATTCAGGAAATTGCCCGCGTTCAGCCGCACACTGCCGTCGTGCTGCACAACGGCAGCGCCGTACGCATGCCTTGGATTAGCGAGGTGCAAGCGGTTTTAGAACTGTATCTGGCCGGCGAGGCAGCGGGAGAAGCCGCCGTAGATCTTCTCTTCGGCCACAAAAATCCGAGTGGAAAGCTTCCTGAAACGTTTCCTTTGCGTTTGGAGGACACCCCTTGCTATCTCGACTTTCCGGGAACGGATGAAGAAACCGTTTACAGCGAGGACATCTTCGTGGGATACCGTTATTACGACTCGAAAAAAATGCCTGTCCTGTTCCCCTTCGGACATGGACTTTCTTACACCACCTTTGCGCTCTCGGATCTGCTTGTGTCGTCAAAGCAAAACGGAGAGGAGGATCTGCGCGTTTCTGTCACCATAGCGAACACTGGGGCGCGCGCCGGAAAGGAAACCGTACAGCTATATGTAGCTGCGCCTCGCTCCCATCAAGTACTGCGGCCGGAAAAAGAACTGAAAGGCTTTGAAAAGGTGGAGCTTTTACCCGGAGAAAAAAAGACAATCGTATTCCACCTCAACCGCCGCAGCTTCAGCTACTATGAGCCGCGCGTCTCGGACTGGTATGCAGAAAGTGGTGAATATCAGATTTTGGTGGGAACCTCCAGCGCCGATCTGCCGCTGTGCGCATCGGTGGAAGTAACTTCCAAGCCATTACCGATCCACATTACCGATCACACCACCGTTGGCGATTTGATAGGAATTGCCGCTTTCCGTGAAATTCTTAGGCCCCTTATCGAAAAATGCGGTTTTGCTGCTGCCGATACCGACGGGCTTGACGCCGGCACCGCCGGAATGGTGGACGCTATGTTGGATGGTATGCCGCTGCACAGTCTCGTTTGTTTTGGAGACGTTTCT
>CALWIX010000144.1 GCA_944380825.1 uncultured Clostridia bacterium
GACAACCTCGTTCCGATCACCGTTACGCCTGACCATGCGCTGGCAATGTTTATCCAGCACAACAGCACCTATTGCGACAACTTCTATAAAGACGAAAACGGCGAGTATCAATGGGGCGGCGCAAGCCAGGATACTCTTACCGGTCTTAAACTGATGTATCAGGCCTATGCAGAAGGACTTCTCTATCCTGACTTCTACGCTTTGCAGAACCAGCAGGACGAGGATATGTTCTACATTTCCGGCACCGCAGCTTCCGTGTATATGGATGGTACCGCCACCGGTATGCAGGTCAACATGATGTCCCGCTTCAATGAGAGCACCGGTCTTGACTCGAGAGAAGTTGTTCATGCCGTTCCGGTACTCGGTGAAGATGGCAACTTCCATCAGCAAGACCTCATCAACTACTGGGGCACCATCGTGTTCTCGCCGGATATTGAGGACGCGAAATTTGAACGCTTCATGGATGCTCTGGACTACGGCTGCTCCGATGAAGGATTCCTTCTCCAAGTTGCAGGCTTCGAGGGTGAAGACTACGACTATGATGAAGACGGCAATATGATCAGCTTGCTGCCTGAAGGTATGGCGCTGGAAGGCTCCGAGGGTAAATATCCCAGCATCGGCGGTTATATGCTTGCTAACCTCAAGCTGTGGGATGACTTTATGCTTGACAGCCCTGTTGTTGATCAGCATTGGCGCGATGTCTCCAGAGCCGGCTACGAGACAAAGATTAAGTACGGCACGCCGGAGACTTTCACCGCGACAGATTGGAGCGTCTGGACGTACGATTCACCGTCGAAACGTCAGGCTTCGTTCACTTATGCGGATGAGTATATTGGTATCGTCACCAACTCCCACAGTGAAGAAGAGCTGGAAGCCAACTGGCAGGCATGGGTCGATTCTAAGATGGGCATCATCCAGCCGGTTCTCGATGAGCTCAACGCGCTCGAATAATCAAATATCGTACACAATTATTTTCACCTCTTAAAGGGGAAAAACCGCAAAAAAAAGGGCGTTTTAATCCTTTGAAGAATTAAAACTCCGTGTAAAAAAAGGTGTAATATTTTGAATAGATAGGCGCCGGGATCAGGATGGCTATGAAATACTGGCATATTCCGGCGCCTTGTCTTATTAGGAATGGGGGAGCGCGTAATGAGTCAGTCGAAAGCCAAATCATCGCGCATCGCTTTGTTTTGGACACAGGTAAAAAAGAACCGGCAGGTGTATTTCCTGCTGCTTTTTGGCATTCTATGGTATGCAATCTTCGCTTATGGACCCATGTACGGCCTCACGCTGGCCTTCAAGCAATATAGGGCCGTAGACGGTATTTTTGGCAGCCCGTGGGTGGGAACGCAGGTGTTCGAGTATGTGTTCCGTGACCCAGCCTTTATGGATTCAGTTATCCGCACGCTGTGGATCAACGCAGGACGTATGATTTTCCAGTTCCCGATTCCGGTCATCCTGTCGCTGCTTCTTAACGAGGTGCGGCTGGGCAAATCGAAAAAGGTACTGCAATCCATTTTTACTTTTCCGCATTTTCTTTCGTGGATCATTGTTTCCAGTATCATGCTCAATGTTTTGGGCAGCCAAGGTGTGTTCAACTCGTTTATTAAACTTATGGGCGGCGAGCCCTTGTCGATTATCGGTAATTCCAATTTCTTTGTCCCGCTTCTGTACATCACCGAAAACTGGAAGTCGGCGGGTTGGTCGGCTATCATCTATATGGCTGCCATCGCCGGTATTGATCAGGAGCAGTATGAGGCGGCCGAAATTGATGGTGCATCGCGTTTGCAGCGGATGATCCACATTACGTTGCCTGGCATTCAGGTCACAGTGACGGTTATGTTTATCCTTGCTGTGGGCAACCTGATGACAGCTGGTTTCGATCAGGTCTTCAATCTCAGCAATCCCGCGACGGCCACCGTAGCCGAGACGCTGGATATGTATATCTACCGCGTTACGTTCCAGTCGGCCTCAGACTTCTCGTTCTCTACTGCGGTCAGTCTGTTTAAGTCTGTAATCAACTTCTTCCTGTTGGTTGCTGCCGACCGCTTGTCGAAACGTTTTGGAGGGAGTGGATTGTTCGGATGAAAACAGGTACTGCTATTTTACATAAGAAGAGGGGACTGCGCGATCGGTTCGAGGTGATGGATTTCATCATTCTTGTCATTCTTGTAATCTGGGCGATCGCAATTATCATCCCGTTTATCAGCGTTATTGCTATCTCCTTCGCTACGCCGCAGGAATATCTGGAATCCAAGCTGCTGCTGTTCCCCACCCGGCCAACTCTTTCAAACTACGAAACGCTGTTTGCGGACGGCCGTATTCTGGTAGGTTACCGTACCACGCTGATTATCCTGCTAATCGGTGTGCCGATCAATATGTTCCTCACCACGTCGGTGGCTTATGCGCTCAGCCGCGGTCACTTCCCGCTCAAGAAATTTTTCCTGTATGCCATCCTGTTTACGATGCTCTTTAACGGAGGTATCGTGCCCCTGTATCTGCTGATGATGGAACTGCACCTGACAAACAGTATCTGGTCGGTCATTTTGGCATACGGTGTGAATACCTTCTATATGATCATCATGCGAAGTTATTTCCAGTCGCTCCCCGATTCGCTGATCGAATCGGCGCAGCTTGACGGTGCAGGCGAGTGGACGATCCTATTCCGGATCATCCTGCCGCTGTCGATGCCAATCATTGCGACGGTCACGCTGTTCTACAGTGTAGACAGATGGAACGAGTGGTTCAATGCCATGATTTTCTTGCGCAGCAACAATATGATCCCGCTGCAGCTTGTGCTGCGGTCCATGGTTCTCGAGGCAACGGCTCAGCGCACGATGATGGCATCGTCCGCAGCCATTTCGCAGTCAATGTTCTCCGACGGGCTCAAGATGGCGGCCGTTATTGTCACTATGCTTCCTATCATGTGCGTATTTCCATTTTTGCAAAAATATTTTGTTAAGGGTATCCTAATCGGCGCCGTAAAAGCGTAAGGGATAGGATCTCGGTTTTGTTGTACTGTTTGACTGTAAATAAGCAAAGTCTGCTCCCAAAAGCTTTTTGCCCACAAAGGGGGAAATAGCGGATCTCCTAGTTTTGAGGAGGCTAATCGGAGCAGGCCTTCTTAGAAATAGCATTTTTTGTGGAGGATTTGTTATGGAACTCAGCTATAAAGGCTATACGGTGGCTTTTTCTGACGGCGGAGTAGAAATTTCTAAAGGAGAAACGCTCCTTTATTTCAATAAGCGTCCCCTGTACGCTTATGTTAAGACAGCCCTTGCTATTACCGAGTTTTACGACGCTCCTTATCAGGCGGTGGAAGAAGCGGATAATGGCATTGCTGCAAAAGGTGTTCTGAAGCTTCCTACTGGTTCAGAGCTTTGTATGATAGATATTTATGAAATTGTGGAAGATTCTATCAAGATTACTCGCAAAGTAAGGGTAGAAAAAGCTTCAGACGACTATGGATTTGCGACCAAAATATCGTTTGAAATGGCGGCTTCCGATGATATTCATGCCTATAATTGTTTTGCCCCCGCCAACTGGTACCGTCAGAACGAATTTACCAATCCTGATATCATGGGGTACGATCTGGACTGCGAGTATTTTTGGCGTCGTGAGGCATGTTATACCCTTCCTATGTTTGCCGCTCAGCACAAACAGACGGGAGAAGCCATCTGCCTTTCCCGCTGGGCTGCTGATGTGGGAATGCGTAACCTGTATTTTACAGAGTCGGAAAATATTGTGGATCCCCAATTTACAATAGGATCCATCGGTGTAAGCAAACCCCAAAGCAAGACGCTCGACTATCTATATTATGGGTATCCAGTACGGAAAAAGATAGACACCGTATGTGAGGGGCTTTCGATTGATTATGTGTATCCTGGAACAGACGGCCAGCTTCCCCGTACGGATCGGGGCTACAATGTAGACTACATGATGCGCACAAAGACAATGACAAGGGTATTCCACCCTATGGCCAAAGGTTTTTCGCATGTGTACTGTGTGGCTCTTTACTTGGAAAAGTATGACGATTTCTATTCCATGATGCGCTACACATGGCGCAATGTTTACAAGCGCCTGAAAGAACCTGTTTATCAGGTGGATCAAAAGCTGCAGTATGAAAACTGTATGCAGTCACTCAAAACGCTTACACGCCAGTATGGAAAAGCATGGGGGCTGCCTTTCTCGTGCCGCCTTCCACAGCTGGATGTTTCCAGCGTATCCTTCCAGTTTGGTTTTGTAGGTCAGCAGCCGGGAATCGGTTATCAGCTCATTCGATATGGCGATAAGTACGATGATTCAGAGGCATATGAAAAGGGAAACCATATCATCGATTTTTGGGTAGATACCGCCATGACAGAAGTCGGCGCACCCAATGTGTGTTACAATCCAGCCATAGAAGGATTCGAGCCTATGCCGTTCTGGACAAGAATGATAGCGGACGGACTGGAAAATATTTTAGATGCATACGTCTATATGAGAAAGAAAGGCGAAAAGCGTCCCAAGTGGCTAGAGTTCTGTCAAAAGGCTGCGGATTGGTATGTGAAAGTGCAGAATGACGACGGAAGCTGGTATCGCGCCTATAATTCCAACGACGGCTCTATGCGTATGGATTCCAAGGCTAACACCATCAGCTTCGTGCGGTTTTTGATCCAGCTTTATCTGGTGACAAAAGACGAACGCTATCGAGCATCAGCTCTCAAGGCTGGAGAGTGGTCATATCAAAATGTCTATCTGAATATGGAATACCGCGGCTCCACCTGTGACAACACCGATATTATCGATAACGAATCCGGCATTTATGCTATGTTCGGGTTCCTCTCCCTTTACGATTTGACCGGTGAGAAAAAATGGCTGGATGCGCTCATTGGCGCGGCTGATTATACAGAAACATGGACCTACATGTGGTCTTATCCGATGAAGGTTCAGTGGCCCAATCATCCTTTTACAAAGAACTCCTTCAGCGGTCAAAGTCCGGTAACCATTGGAGGAGGCGGCGGAGATATGTATATGGCAGCCTGTGCCTATATCTATTATAGATTGTATATTATTACCCAAGATATACATTACCGCGATTATGCGGAATTTATTCATAATAACACACGGCAGGCTAACGATGTGGACGGAAGCTTTGGATATGATCTTCCGGGATTGTCACACGAAGGAGGACGTTTTTCAAGTCAGGTCTTTACCAGTCATTACCATTGGCTGCCGTGGGTAACTTATGTAGAGATCGATCCTACCTCTCGCCTTTATGATACTTTTGGCGCCTACGACATCGCTGGCGCAGATAAGCTAAGCATGGAGGAACGTACCCGTAGGAATAAAATTTATGATACTTACGCAGAGTTTGCAGATTGAATTTGACAGTCTGAAGATATCATGATATACTTCCTACGAAAGTTTAGTGTTTATGTGCGTTTTAAAAGGAAGTAGCTGCTTTGATAACGATAAAGGAAATTGCCAAACAATGTAATGTATCCCCAAGCACAGTATCCAACATTTTGAACGGCAGATCGAATGTTGGAGAGGAGACGCGGCTTCGGGTGCTGGAATGCATCAAAGAGACTGGCTATCAGCCAAATTATTTTGCTCGAAGTATGCGCAAGCAGAATAGCCATGTGCTCAGCATCATTACAGAGGATTTGACTATTTTTGGCACAAACTCCATGGTGGAAGCCATTATGGCCCGCTGCGAGGCTAATAATTACCGCACCATTTTGATGAATCTGCGCCTTTATCGCAAATGGGGAAATACATGGTACCATGAAAATGAAAGGCTCAGAGCGTATATAATGCCTGTCCTTCAGGAAGCTTTATCCATTAAAGTGGACGGTATCATTTATGTGGCGGGACATTGCCGTTATATTGACTGTTTTCCTAAAGATTTTCCGATTCCAGTTGTGATTACCTATGCGCTGTCTAAAAACCAGAGATACCCTTCCATTACGATTGATGACGAGAAGGGGGGCTATGATACAGCCAAATATCTGACAGCCAAAGGCCACAGAGATATTGGTATAATTGCTGGCGCGCAGGATAATCTGCACACCATATACCGCCTTCTAGGGTATCAGAAAGCGCTGTTTGAAGAAAAGATTCCCTTCCGGCCATCGTGGGTAGTGCATGGAAAATGGAACAGAAAATCCGGATATGAAGCGGCCAAGAGTCTTATGTGTGATAAAATTACGGCACTGTTCTGTATGAACGACGATATGGCAGCAGGAGCTTACGACTATCTTTATGAACAAGGGCTTGTGATTGGCAAAGATATTTCGGTGATCGGGTACGATAATATGGATCTGTCGGGATATCTGCGCCCAAGCCTAACCACAACAGAGATACCGCTTGGAGAGATTGGGAAGAAAGCGGTGGATATGCTGTTGGAAGATCTTCGTAATCCGAAAGAGGACGGCCAAGCTGCAGTAACGGTTCGAATGCCCTGCACGATGATTCCGCGCAAGTCGGTTGTGGATCTATTTGCAGGAAAAGTAAAATAAAAGAAGAAATAGGCTGTGTCAAACGCTGAAAGTGGTCAGAATTTTTGGCTAAGAGCCAAAGAAATGTTCGTAGTATCGACTGGTTTGAAGCATTTCTATAGGTGTGCCGTATTGCCGTGTTTGACAGCTGTTGGTATCGATGAAATCCAAAACGCGGAAGGGATCGTCTCACGATTGACTTCCGCGTTTTATTTATTCGGTTTGAAATGTGTTTGGTCGGCGCGGCAGTTTGTCAGGTAGGGGAGAAAGCGGGGAAGCAGCCGCGTCATATGAAGGAGGAAGTAGGAATGCATATCTATTGTTGTGGACGTGAAACAAATCATACCGCCGTGCGTTTTGGTGTGAATCGATTGAAGAAAACGTTGCAAGCGCGTCTGATACCGGTGTCTGAGCAGAGCCTTTCTCGGATAATTCCGGGGGACGACAGTCAAGGCTTAGCCGTCAGAATTAAACTTGATTCCGAATGTTCTGCAGAGGGTTTTTCTATTGACAAGTGCGGTCAATTTGTAACAGTAACCGGATTTGGTCCCGTGGGTGCTATGTATGGCTTATTTGAAATAGAAGAAACAGTGCGCCTGTATGGCTGGGATCATATTGTCCCCGTGTTTCGGGAGCCGTTTCATAAAATACGTGGTGTAAAATTTAATCTTCCATTCCAGCCATATGCAGACGGCGAAATTTTCGAAAAAAACAGAGAAACCGTAAAGCATCTAAAATTTTGGCGGGAATATTTGGAGTTTCTGGCTGTAAACCGCTACAACTGTTTGAGCCTATGGTGTGAAAATCCCTTTGAATATATGGTGGATATTCCCAAATATCCCGATGCCTCCGATATTAGCGCACAAGAACGGAAAAAATACCGGCAGCTGTTTACAGAGGTCTTTTCGATTGCCAAAGGACTGGGAATTGATGTTTATCTCATTACATGGAATCTGCGGATTTCCCGCGGAATCGCTAAAGGGCTCGGCCTGCCGGAAGAAATCGCCCAGTACCGCCACCATTCGCGCAGCATAGGAATACGCCAGCACAATGACATCATTCAAGATTATTTTTGTGAAGCGCTGAAAACATTGTTCCAGACATATCCAGACTTGACGGGAATTGGGACATCCAACAGCGAAGAATTGACCGGAACCCCTAGAGAACGGGAACAGTGGGTAGTAGATACCTATTTAAAGGCGCTGAAACAGCTCGGTTACCCCGTCCCCTTTATTCATAGAACTAATATGAGCAACGGCGTCATTGCACAGGAGATGTTCTTGTCTCAATATGCGTGCAGCGAAAAATATATCAGTTGGAAATACTCCAACGCCCATATGTATTCTCATCCGGCCCCACAGTTTGAGTCAATTTTTAATGCATGGGGCGATATGGATATGAGTACCTTTCGAGTGCTATATACGGTGCGAAACGACGATTTTCATACGCTGCGCGGTTGTGATCCCGACTTTATAAGAGAATACATCCAAAAAATGAAAAAACCATACGTCGATGGATTTTACTGGGGAGCAGACGGCTATGTTTGGGCCGGAGAACACCAGCATGTTCCGCATCATCCGCATGTCGAGTGGGAGTATGCTTTCCAAAAACACTGGATGCAGTTTGAGATGATCGGAAGGCTTGCCTATCAACCCACGCTGCCAAATTCTTTTTGGAACGATCGCTTCCTTGCGATCTATGGAGAAACGGACGGTCCGGCCCTTTTCGATGGATTGTGTGCCGGAGTGCGGATTTTGTGCGCCGTGAACCGCCTGTATTGGCTAAACTACGACTTTCATTGGCATCCGGAATCGTTATTAGGCAGAGAAGGATTCAAAACCATTTACGACTTTATGGCGGGCGTCCCGATGCCGCAGGTAAATGTAATGGGAATGCGGGAGTTTGCGCAGTATGGATCGGATGCAGCTAACGGGCGGGAAACCCCTTCGGAAATTTTTGAAAAAATACGGCAGCAGTTGGATGTACTTTCTTGCTCCATAAACCGGCTTAAAGACAAAAATCTATGTGGAGAAGAGGAATGTGTCTTCTGGGATGTCAAAGCATGGTACGCGCTTGGAAATTACTATCTTCGCAAACTGGAAGCGACGGTTGAACTGCTTATTTATGAACACAGTCAAGAGGAAAATCGAAAAGAGCATGCAGTCGCCCTTTTAAAAGAGGCCGTCCGGTTTTGGAAAGATCTCTCGCTGATAGGGGCACAGCATTATTTGCCATATTATATGGCCAGAGTAGAACAGACTTTTGGATGGGGATACTATTTAAGCGAAGTGGAGCAAGATGTGGTTCGTGCGGAAAATATTCTGCCGGTAGGAAAGGAAAATGAGGGAAGCAAAGAGTATAATCCGAAAGAGTGGAGCGGTTATTAAAAACCGTTATAACAGTACAAAACGGCGGGAGAACACTGCAAAATGTGTTTACTCCCGCCATTTTGTAATATGATAATTCTGCAACAGAGCATGACCGCTTTTTTAGAAATAGTATATTCCTATTCTTCTATTTTCATAGTCTTCATTTCTTCTTTCGTAACGCCGTTTTTCTTGCCATATTTCTCCCAGTAGACATCAGAAGCCCTAATAAACATTTTTTTAGAAATGGGCATTGTTACTTGAAAAGTGTCATACTTTTGAGTTTTTATGGATGCTGCAAATTTTTTGATTTTTGCTTTTAAAAATATACGAAATGGTGTCGTAAGAATAGCTTCTCCGCTGCCAATTTTTAAAACGGAGCCAAAGGGATAGCCGTTTGTCGTGCAATACAGCCGCAACATTTCCACCGCAATATTATTTTGTTCCGGCTCTATAAAACCGCAGTTAACAAGAACAGATATGGTAGGCTTCCGCTGCGGGGGATTCACTTCCAGTGTTTTCAAAAAGTTTAAAAGTGTTACAGGAAGGCTGTCTGCATAGAGGGGAAAAACGAATAAAATATCTGAAAAATTTTCTGTTTTTTGGCAAAGCATCAAATGATTAGACTTCTTAACCTCGCAATATTCCGTTTCGGAAGAAAAATATTGTGCAAATAATTTAGCATATTCTTTAGAATTTGATTTAGGTGCCCGAGGACTTGCGTTAATCATCATTATTTTTCCCATATGGCCACCTCATTTCTTACAGCATCCTCGACTTCATTTTCAGAAACAAATTTTACGCTATAACTTTCAAAGGACATATTTTTAGCATTTCGCTCTACAAGACGGCAGAAGATTTTTTGTTCTTCGGCAGATATATCTCCATAGCCAATAATAACGGCTTTTTTAGCGGCTACATTACGTTGAACGTGGTGCGTTTCTCCCTGAAAAAGACGGATAAATGCCTGTTGAACAGGAATATTACGTTCCAACATGGTTTTCATAATCGTATCGTAGCCGCCATATTTGATTTTGCTGACATATAAGATTTGTTCGCTTGCTGCAATAAGAGGGTAAACCTTAACTGCATCATCTCGTATAACACATTTTCCCGGAGTTTTTGTCCAGCAGCCGAAACATCCCACGCAGTTGGCAATATTTAAAATCGATAAATCAACAAATTTTATACTTGGATGATTTTCTTGAAAAACAGCTAAGTTTCTGTCACTTACGATTAAATTCATTTTTTCCTCCTTGTTTTGACTTCTTTCGTTTATTATATTACATTATATTTAGGAAATCTATAAAATAAATAAATGTAAAATCTTCCATTGTAAATAGTTTCCAAGTTTTTAGCAGTCATTTGATAGTATCTGCAATGCATTTATTGAACTGCCATATTCTGCGCGGTCTCACTCCCGTTTTTGGATAGGCATCGTTTTTTTATAGTGCAACCAGCAAAGCTTTCCAAGAATTTTTGTTCATTCCGGTTAGGCACACAGAATTTTGCCGTAAATCTTGCCTCCCCAAAATATATGGAATATAAACGACGGAGTCCCTAGATCGAAAGATCAGATAGGGACTCCATTTTTTCTTTTTATCCAGATTTTAATATTTAAAAGTAAATAAAAAACTGATTCTGGAATGTAAAGTGCGTTCAAAAGCATTTTTTACGGTTAAGAAACTCTACCGTGTTTCGTTTTGGTTCGTTTCTGCGCAGTGGATATTTTTTCTTCGGCTCAAGCAGTCGGTTTGTGCGGTACATCAGCTTTAAGGATCTGATAATGTTGTTAAACATCGATCTGTCAGAGCTTTTCAACCTTTCACCATACTACTTCAAATTTCATTACATTGGTTTCTTTTCTCTTCTTCCGGATTCAGAGCCATTTCCAACGTGTATCGGAACTGTCTGCTGTATTTTTCGCAAGATTTACTCAAAATAAGAATGGGCAGCTAACAAGAAAAGGAATGTTTATCAAACTATATTCATGGGTTACTAGAAGTCAAATACATCCATATTGTGACACTTTTTTTGTTCTGTTATTTGATGAGTGCTGCGTTTCAAAAAAATAAAACAATTTTTCATCCAAATATAAATAATTTTAAATAGTTAAAATTTTAGCTTTAAAGATTTGAAAAAAGAGGATCATTTCCCGATGAAGAATATCCTAATCTAGTGGAAATTATGGTAGTAGATTCTTTTAACATGGGGTAAACCACAGTTTGAATTTTTTCATCCGTCATATCTAGAGTATTCCCAAAAACACTCATAGAAGCAATAATTCTTCCTGAATAATCCCGTAATGGACTGGAAATACACCGCAATCCCATCTCGCATTCTTCGTTATCCATACCGAAATCTTGCTGGCGAATATTTTCCAATTCTTGGCGTAACTTATCGGGGTCAGTAATTGTATGTTCAGTATATCTAGTTAATCCATGAGAAATGTATTCATTGAGCTGTGCATCAGAATATTGGGACAATAATACTTTTCCTGAGCCTGTCGCGTGCATAGGAGAAGACTTGCCTATCCGCTGTAAGGTAGGAGAATTTGGGCTTTCAATACAATCAATATATAAGCACTTATTTTCTTCTTCCATCACTAAACAGGTGCCTAACAATAGTGTATTAGCCATATGATTGATAAAAGGAGTTGTAATATTTCGCAAACTCAACAGTGAATTTACATTTTTTGTCAATCGACAGACTCTCCAAGTTAAAGTATAGCGAAGGGTATCCGGTTCCTGATAAATATAGTTGGCTTCCTGAAGAGCATAAAGATACCGTAATACAGTAGATTGTGTCATCCCGACTTGTTTTGCAAGATCCTGCAGCCGTACAGGAATACGACTTTCTGCAATACATTCTAAAATCTGCAATAACCGTAGAGAAGATTGGCTAGACTGTCGCTTGGGAGAAACGTGAATTTCCATATAGAAACCTCCTGTGCGATTCGAATTTTCGAAATTTAAGTTCTATATACTAAATTGTAAATCTTTGTAAATAAAAAGTCAATGAAATATATTTAAAAAATTTTAGTATAATCTTTATCTAATTTCAATATATAATTTTGATATACAAAATTATATATATTATTTAAAAATATGAATAGAAAAATCAAATTATAATATTGACAAACGATATTTTTAAGTGTAATATAAAATTAGAATAAAAAAATTAAAATTAAATTCTAAAATTTATACTAAATTTCAGCAAATAGAAATTTTCGAAAAATAGTATCTATAAATTTTTAATAATTAAATTATATTTATAGATATATTTTGTAGGTTTGAAAAAGCGGCATAAATTTAAAATTATTTAAAAGGAGGAATTTGAAAATAAAAATGGCATCGATAAGTTCTGTTCATAGGAAAGGGATGTGATAAATATTTGCTAACATGAATTCCAAAATTAAAAATACAAAAAGTAAAACGTAAATAAAATTCATTTTTGGAATTAAAACAGAAAAATTTGTTAACTTAAGAAGGGAGGAGGATTCTCTCATAAGGGGAGGATCTGACAAATTTATGAGTCGCAACGTCGAACGATTAAAACCTTTTATTAATGGTAATTTTATTACCTCCAAGACTCAAAAATATATGCCCGTTTATGATCCGTCAACAGGAAGTATAATTGCAGAAACTCCGTGCTGTACGTTGGAAGAGGTAGATGATGCTATTATTTCAGCCAGAAATGCGTATCCAGGGTGGTCTTCCATGACGCCACACAAAAGGGCTCAGCTTTTCTTTAATCTTCGGAATTTAATGAGAGAGCATTTGGACGAGCTTACCTTAAGTGTAGCTACTGAAAATGGAAAAAATTGGTCAGAGTCTAAAGGAGATGTGACGAAGGCTATTGAAATGGTAGAAATAGCATGTAACATACCTACGCTATTAATGGGAGAGTCTTTAATGGATTGTTCTTCCGGCTATGATACTACCTTATATAGAGAACCTATGGGAGTATTTGTAGGAATTGCACCTTTTAATTTTCCAGCCATGATTCCGATGGGATGGATGGCTCCGTTAGCGATTGCGTGTGGAAATACATATGTAATTAAGGCTGCCAGCATGACTCCCATAACATCATTGAAAATTGCTGCTCTTTATAAGGAAGCGGGATTTCCAGATGGCGTTATCAATGTAGTTACTTGCTCCCGGGTAGAAGCAGAACGATTTATCTCTCATCCGGCTGTTAGAGGAATTACCTTGGTAGGTTCTACGGCTACAGGACGGTATATCTATGGGAAAGCAGCAGAAAATGGTAAAAGAGTGCAAGCGTTAACGGAAGCTAAAAATCACGCTTTGGTTATGAAAGATGCTCCTTTGCAGCGAACGGTTGCTGGAATTATCAATTCTGCATTTGGTTGTGCTGGAGAACGTTGTATGGCGTTGTCCGTTGTATGTGTGGAAGAAGAAATTGCGGATTCATTGGTAGAAGAATTGAAAAGACAGTTGTCTATGCGGAATGTTGGACCCGCTTATAATAAAAATACGAATTTAGGCCCAGTAGTTACTGCCGAGCATAAGCAATCTATTCTAAATTGGATTCAAAAAGGGCTCGATGAGGGTGCCGTTTTAGCATTGGATGGACGAGAGATAGTTGTACCAGGTTATGAAAAAGGTTTTTATTTAGGACCTACAATTTTGGATCATGTTAAGCCTGGGATGACGGTAGGGGACAAGGAAATTTTTGGTCCGGTTCTTTGTATCAAGCGAGTAAAAGATTTTGAAGAAGGACTTTCTGTAATGAACAGCAATGAATTTGCGAATGGTTCTTGCATTTTCACACAGAATGGCTATTTTGCCAGAGAATTCTGCCGTCGCACAGATGGGGGAATGGTGGGCGTTAATGTAGGAATCCCCGTTCCGGTTGGAATTTTTCCGTTTTGTGGTCATAAAAATAGCTTTTTTGGTGATTTGCATGCCCATGGAAAAGATTTTGTACGGTTCTTTACTGAAAGCAAAACGGTCACAACGCATTGGTATGACGAAGATGAAAAAAAGAATACCAATGTTAATACGTGGGACGGATCTATGGCTAACTGAGATATATTTTGTCTCGATTGAATTTGAAAAATCGAGATTTAATAAAGCAAAAGAATATATTTACGCATAGTCCGGTTTATTGCAAAGATAGCAAATAAATTTTATCAAGGAGAGCGAGAGTAAAAAATAATTGTTTTATCCTGTGTAAAATTTATAACTATCTAAATCATTTATTGGGGGAGAAGCAGTTATGGAAGAAATGGTAATCAAGCGAAAAACTCCCGGGAAGTTTGCTAAAAATTTCCATAAATATAAATATAGATATGTGCTATTACTGCCAGGACTAATTTGGTTATTAATATTTAAGTATATTCCTTATTCTGGATTATTAATGGCTTTTGAAAATTTTAGTCCTGCATCTGGTATTTTCGGAAGCCAATGGGTGGGATTTGAAAATTTTCAGTATTTATTTAAAACACCAGATTTCTTAAATATGATACGTAATACCCTCGTAATAAGTGGATTAAATATCGTTTTTTATTTCCCACTCCCCATTATTTTATCTATTATGATTTCAGAAGTCCGGCATGTAAAATATAAAAGGATCGTACAATCTATTGTTTATTTGCCGCACTTTTTGTCTTGGGTAGTAGTGTATGCTTTAACTTTCTTTTTGTTATCGGTTGATGTTGGCTTGCTCAATAAGCTTTTTGTTGCGATGGGAATGGAAAAAGTATCTTTTTTAACACAAGGATCTTCTTTTTACATTATCATCACACTTCAATCTATCTGGAGAGAAACCGGTTGGGGAACCATCCTGTTTTTAGCGGCTATCTCGGGTATTGATTCTTCTCTTTATGAGGCAGCCGATGTGGACGGCGCAAACAGAATGAGAAAAATTTGGCATATTACCTTGCCGGGAATTAAGATGACCATTGTTACAATGTTAATTCTTAGGTTAGGAAGAATTGCTGATGTGTCTATGGAACAAGTGCTTCTGATCCAAAATCCTATGATCTCAAGCGTATCTGAGGTATTCAGTACATATGCGTATAATTACGGTGTAGTGAGAGGTTTAACAAGCATAGGAACAGCTGTAGATATGTTCAAGAGTGTTATAAATCTGCTTTTTGTCTTTCTTGCTCAAATGGTTACTAAATGGCTTGGTAGTGATGGTATTTTCTAATTAAGAAATACGGTTATTTAGAAATTGTAGGCAAGAATGGAGGACAAGAATATGAGTGTGAAAAAATTTCAAGTCTTTGATATTGTAATCTATATAGTGCTCTTTATTATCTGTTGTTTCATCGTTTTACCTTTCCTGTACATTTTATCTATCTCCTTTACTTCTCCAGAAGTTTATACCGCCTATAGCTTGGATTTTATCCCCAAAGAGTTTTCTTTATCAGCATACAAATATTTAATGAATAGTAGTACCTTTTTAATTGCTTTAAAAAATTCTTTTGTTATTACACTAATTGGAACATTTTTGGCACTATTTGTTACATTTTCATTTGCATATGGACTGTGTAAGAAGGATTTACCTGGTAGAAAAATATTTAATATTTTAGTCATTATTACCTTGTTGTTCAATGCAGGTATTATTCCTAATTATATGCTAATCAAGGATCTGAATTTGATGAATAATAAATGGTCTGTAATCTTGGTGATGATTAGCAGCGCATGGGATATTATTGTGGTTCGATCTTTTTTAGAGAATCTTCCTGTCGAGATGGAAGAAGCGGCTATGGTAGATGGATACAATGATATTCAAATTTTCTTCAAAATTGTACTTCCACTTTCGCTGCCCTGTTTAGCTTCTTTCCTTTTGATTTTTGGGGTACAGTACTGGAACGTATATTTTAACTCTATGTTGTATTTAGCCGATCCGGGAGAATGGACACTTCAGGTTTTAGTAAAATCTATGATTGTGGATTCTTCCTCTGATGCAGCAGGTTTTGCTGGGGATGAACGTTTTATTCCACAGGAAACAATTCGATATGCCTCCGTTATTCTTTCTGTATTTCCTATTCTTTTGGTTTATCCTTTCCTGCAAAAATATTTTGTCAGTGGCTTAATGGTAGGAGCTGTGAAGGGATAATGGCGTGAGGGATTGAAAGGAAAACCTTTCAAAATAAATAATAAGAAATGGGAAGGAGAAAATCTATGTGTACAAATTTTAGGAAAATGTTAAGCCTAGCACTTGCGGTATTATTGACGGCAGGAAGCATGTCCGCTTGTGCTTCCAATGAGGGACAAGCTGGAGAAAGTTCGCAGGCAAGCAATTCTTCCTCATCCTCCGTTGAAAACTCGAATGATGCCTCTTCAGATGGAAATCAGGATTTTACAGCGGAAGTTTCAACTTATTCGATTACTTGCCCTCTATTCACCAATCTGCCAACTATCGAGGGAGAAGAACTGTATGAGATGCTGACAGAACAGACCGGTGTTGCTTGGGATGCAACATGGATTTCTAGCAGCGACTATACTACAAAATTCCAGACGCTTTTGGCCAGCAGAGATCTTCCAGATGTTCTTGTTAGTACGAATCTTTTAGATACATCTTTGTCACAGGCTATTGATGAGGGATGTTTCCGAGATCTTTCTGGATTTTTAGGGGACTTTTCCCAATATCCCAATTTGGTGAATAATAGTACGCCCAATGCTTTCAACTATGTAAAAAAATCAGATGGTGCTATTTACGGTGTTCCAAGAAGCCGGGCGCAATTAGAAATGTGTATTTTTATGCGCAAGGATTGGATGGATAAATATGGTTATGATGTGGAAGACATAAAAACAGTATGGGATTGGAAAGACTGTATTGTTGATATAGCCAGCAAAGATCCGGACGGCAACGGGGTAAATGATACCATGGGATTTGCGGCGCATGATTACAGCCTTGGTTCCAGCTATGTAGTGGATATGATGTGTTCTGCTTTTGGTGCCTATAATAGACAAACTGATGAAGATGGGGGACTTTATTATCCTCAGTTAACAGATGGATTTATGGATTATGTGGAGTTTGCACATGAATTGTATGAAGAAGGTGCCATTTCAAAAGAGTTTGCAGTTTTAAAGAATACAGATGCAGATGAAATGTTTAAAAATGGATTGGCGGTATCCTTCTGCCGTACAGGTCCATACGCTTGGAGCTATGAAAACAATTTAAAGCAAAATATGGGTATAGAAGATGCTGAGATTATTGCATTGCCTTATTTAAAGGGAACAGATGACAATACTACGGCAGTGCAAACAACGGGTGTTTATGGAGCTTATCATTTAAATGCTCAGTTAGATGATTATGATATTCAAAAACTACTTAATTTTTATGAAAAAACCTGTAATGAAGAATGGCATACTTACGCTTTCTATGGTCTGGAAGGCAGAGACTATGAAGTGGACGACACAGGATGGAAAGTGGCAACTGATTACGGAATTACTAATGAAGGCAATTTCAAGAGTCTGCAGCAGATCGTTACGACAATTGCCAATGACGATATGAAATTGATTAGCACCAGTGGAACAAAAGAATTCAATGATAAGATTATTGCAAGTGCGCTCACCTATCTGGAGCCAGAAGCGAATATCAAAATTAATCCGTTCCGTGCGGTTGATAGTGCCAGCTGGGGAAAGGTGTGGCCGTTATATCAGAACACTTTTGAGACTAATACCGCAAATACAATTGCTGGATTGATGAGTATGGACGATTACAGAAAATACGTAACACAGCTGAGAGAACAAGATGATATGAAAGCCTGTTGGCAGGAATTTGCTGAGAGCGACAAAGTATTGTTTGGCTGATTTCTGTTAATTTAGAGGGTATGGCGTAAAAACGCGATACCCTCTTGCTTTTCTATGCGCAGGGTTATGGTGAGAAAGCGAAAAAATGGAGGTAGTATAAATGAAAGTTTATGGAATGGCTCCGCAAGTTGAGTTTGGTATATCTCGTCTCCAGCAAGTATCCGTTCTTCCTGATCTTACTATATATAATTTGGATTCTGAAGAAGGACGGAAAAATTGGAAGAAAGGAATACCGGAAGAACAAGGATATTCGATCGAAAAGACGAAAGCAGGATATCAGATAGCAGCAGATGCTAACGGATGTATGTATGCTCTATTGGATATCGGCAATTCGTTATTGGCAGGAAAAAGTATTCGTACAGGGACAGTGAATCCAGCCGTTGCGAATCGTGGAATTAAAATGAATATTCCTCTGGATGCCCGTACCCCCAGCTATGCTGATGATTCTGAAGCGGGATGGTTAACCATCCCCGAAGTGTGGGAGGAAGATTTCTGGAAAGAAACACTTGATACACTGGCCGAAAATAAATATAACCTAGTTTCTCTTTGGTCGCTAAATCCGTTTCCATCTATGGTACGTACACCAGGGTTTGAGAAAGTGGCATTGGAAGATGTAAAGCGTACCCCTAAAATGGTGGAAAGAACGTCTTTAGTGGGGTATGGAGGTATTACCAAAAGACTTCGAGAGAAACTGGTGACTGTTAAAAAAATTAGCATGGATGAAAAAATAGAATTTTGGAAAAAGGTTATGCAGTATGGTGCAGACCGAGGAATTCGATTTATTATTGTAACATGGAATATATTCGTTTATGGCACAGAAGATTCTGGATATGGAATTACAGATAAAGCTGATAATCCTATAACAAAAGAATATTTCCGAAAGAGTGTAGAAGCACTTATCAAAACCTATCCTTTATTGGCTGGAATTGGCGTTACGGCTGGGGAGCGTATGTCCGGGTTTCGATCTCCTTCGGCAAATCTTCAAACAGATATTCAGTGGATAGCAGAAACATATGGCGCTGGAATAAAAGATGCCTTTCCAAAGGGAAAAAGTGATTTTTGGTTTATTCATCGTCAACATTTAAGTGACACCAAAGAAATTTTAAATATGTTTTCTGATCTTGGTGTGGAATTTGCGATGAGCTTTAAACATTCTAAAGCCCATATGTATTCGTCGCCCAACCCCTCCTTTGGAAAAGAATTTTACAAAACACTTCCTGAAGGCGTTAAAACATTTTTGACAGTAAGAAATGATGATATGTATATGCATCGCTGGGGAGGAATCGATTTTGCCCGAGAATATATTCGGCACATGCCTCTTGAGAAGATGTTGGGATTTATGATTGGTCCGGATGGAATTACTTTGGGATATGATAATTTGCAAAGGAGCAATAAACGGCGTCTATTGATTCAGCGCAGAGAATATGCCTATGCTATCTGGGGACAGCTGGCCTATCAGCCGGATTTGCCTGAGGAGGCCTTTTTGAATTATTTGAAAGTGGCACTTAAAGTAGATAACGAAACCGCAAAAATTCTTCTTTGCGCGGGAAATTCCTCCGGATGGATTGTACCTTTTATGAACATGGCCCATTGGCATGACTATGACTTTCACAATTATACGGAAGGAAATTGCAGTCTCGATTGGAAAGATTGTATTGGATTTACCGGTAAGAGACTGATGTTTCATGGAATCCATGATTATGTTTTAACACCTGCCCAACCAGGTTCAGAATGTCTTAGTGTCCAAGAAGCTGCACAACTGCAAAGAAAAAACGAACCTATTCCAAAAGGGAAAATTACTCCCATAGAGAGCGCCCGCCGGATCGAAGAAAAATGTAATGAGACATTTTCTTTGTTGGAAAAGCTTCCCGATCTTACAGGGGAGGCTATGGAGCTTTCTCAGGATTTTTACGGACTGGCGCTTCTGGGGATGTTCTTTGCCAAAGAATTGAGATGCGCAATGGAAGTACAAAGAGTTCTCTGGGAAATCCCGGGTGCGGATCCCGTAAAAGCAATAGATTTGTCAGAAGAAGCCTGCCGAGCTTGGAAAACTTACGCAGATAATGTCTCTGCCAGATATTATCCCCATCATTTAGCGCGATTAGAAGGGCGACTTTTTGATTGCCATGCAATTTGTGCAGAAGCGGAAGAAGATACCCGTACGGTACATTACATAATGGAACGATATATTGTATAATAATGTAAAATAAATAGTGCGGTAACGTTGATATAACCAATCATAGTATCGCAAAATCTGTTTCATTGCATCGACTTCTCCTGCGCAGACTGTTACGATAACGGATAGCTGCCGATTTCCCCGTCGTTCAGTTCCAGCATAAAGCGCAAAATCAAAAGTCGCTGCTCTGGCTGCGGCAGCTTCTCGATGATATTTGCCACTCGCTCATTGCTGATTTGCAGGGTATAGCTCTCCGCTCAAAAGGTTACATAATCGCTGAGGTACTGGTCTATTGTGCAGTTACTGTCTAAAGTCGACTGCGGCAAATTGTTCAGAGATACCAGCCATTTGTTTTGATTGGAAAATTCCCGAAAACAGTTCAGCGTTTTGTGGCGCAAGACAACTTTGCAAAAGGGATCAAAGCGGCGGTGCTGTACGGTATCCTCATAGGCTATCATGTCATTCCCCTTCGCAAAACGGTTGCAGGCAGCCGATTCGCCCGAGCTGAATGTTTGAAATATGCTTTCTTATTCTTTCTTCAGGCCAGTCCCACCATTTGATTTTCAGTAAGGCCGCAATGGTATCATTCGAGAAGCGTTTGCGGATTGTTTTAGCGGGAACGCCGCCGACAATGGTGTATGGAGGTACATCCTTTGTCACAACGGCACGAGTGCCGATGATCGCCCCATCTCCAATGGTAACCCCAGACAGGATAACAGACTCATACCCAATCCATACATCGTTGCCGATAATAATGTCGCCTTTGTTGTCCCATGCGCTCGTTATGTTGTGGACATCCAATCCCCATTCTTCAAAAAAGATAGGGAACGGATAGGTGGACAAAGATGCTTGTGTATGGTTGGCGCTGGTGAACAAAAACTTTGCACCGCAGGCGATGGAGCAAAATTTCCCGATCACAAGTTTGTCATGATTGATAGGATAGTGGTACAGCACATTGTTACTTTCAAATTGTCGCGGGTCTTTGACGAAGTCGTTATACATAGTAAATTCCCCGACAAGGATGCTGGGATCTTTAACGACACTTTTCAAATAAACCGTCTCATAATCATTTGTGCGAGGATAAACTTTCTCTGGATTCATGGTCTTTCCTTCCTTTCAAAGTTGTCAGAACTTGTATCTCTCAATCTGTGAAAAATGATTGTTCTCTACATAGTAAACAGCGTGTTCCTTTGCTGAATAAACGAAAGAAACTCTGGTGGCCCATATTCCCTCCTGTCGGACAGCCCGAAGAACAGAAAATGCATCGGTGACAGTAAAATGCTTCCCGTATGTGTTCAGCAGTTTGGCAGCTGTTTCGTATCGGTCATCTCCCGGCATAAGAAAGGGCCTTGTGCTTTCGGGTGCAAGGACAGAGTAATTGGTAATCAGCGAGTAGCGTCCATCATCTTCCCGCCATCCAATGCCCGGCTCAATGATTAGGGTACGGCCCTCTTGGTCGGACAGCATGGCCTGCATGGTGGCATCCGGGGCATAGACGATCTTTCGTTCCTGCACGATTTGCAGCGCATCGTTAAAACTGATCTTTGCCTGAATAAACTGTTCTGTCAGGTCTGCGATTGTTATACAGCATTTGGAATCCTGATAGACCCCCTCCGAGTTTCCGTGAACATACAACAAGGTTCCGACATTTCCGTTGCGGTTCACGCCATGATAGGAATGACGTACCCCGTCGGGCCGCAGAATGCCAATATAGAAGCGGTCTTTTCCTTTTATGACTTTGTGATTCCATACTGCAAGGTCAATATCAAAATTGAATCCGGTGATCATATCGTCACCTCGGTAGACAAATCGAGTACACATGGTCTTTCCCTCTCTTGCGATGTATTTGTTTATATCGTACTACTGCCATAGCTTCTTTTCTATCCACCGGACAATACCGAATCAATCTGTATACAACACAAAAGCAGGGGCTGCATTTCTGCAACCCCTGCCAGTTTATTTCTGATAAATGATTTTCCGAATGGCTGATACAGACAGGAAATATTTTTCCGCTAACTCCTTCATAGAGGTTCCGTTCCGAAACGCCTCTACGATTTGGCAGTTTCGCTGCTGCAATTCCTGCCGGTAGCCAGAGACTTCTCCCCAGCGTTTTTGCTGCGCTTGGTCGGCGGGAACATAAAGATAGTCCCCTTGCATATAGCTTTGCAATTCCTTGACCAGCGCATCGGGAAGAAGATTTTTTGCATTGATGTATTTCATGCAGGCTTCCTCCTTGAGATAATCGTCAAGCAGCAAAGCCAGCATATTGATTATGCGACGATTTTTACTCCATGCAAACGTCGCAATCCACTGGCTTTGCATGGAGCCGCACTTCGTTGAGTTTTGTCATTCGACACCACTTCTTTCT